>DIHQ01000126.1 GCA_002420235.1 Flavobacteriales bacterium UBA5692 | reverse complement strand
GAATTCATATCGCGCAGCATGGTCACCGGCCTTGGAATGGCAGGTGTCGGAGTTGCCACAAAATACGGCGTCGGACCTGCGCATGCTGCGGAGGGCCGCCCCCTGACGCCCACGTTTTATGACTGGATCGAAGGTCTGCACCCTGGTATCCCGGGTGTCAATGAGCGGTTCCCCGGCATCAATTACCAGATTGCACCAGTTCAGGGGTTTGGAATTGAACGCTTCGTCGCCGAATCCAAAAAGAGCGACAGCACTTGGGATGTCTATGTTGGACAGACACCATTCGTCGAAATGACGTCCCTGATTGAGGCCGATGTGATCGAGCCATGGGATAACTATATTCCGGCCGAAGTGATCGACGATATAATTCCTTCTATCCGCGAAGAATGCTCAGTCAATGGTAAGCTTTATAACTGGCCGTTCCTGCTGGATGTGGTTGGCATGGGCTGGCATTCAGGCGTGACCGACAAGGCCGGTCTTGCCGATGCAGCGCCGGCGACTTGGGACGAATTTCTGGATGGCGCCAATACGATCAAAGAAACTGGCGCGGCTCCATTTGGTGCGACATTCGACGCTCATGGTTGGCGTTCAGTGGCACCTCTCGCGCACAGCAGAAGCAGGGATGTCTATACCCCCGAAGGGCTGTTCGACTTTACCAGCGACGCAGCTGTAGAAGCGTTGGTATTGATGAAAAAAATCATGCAAACCTCCAATCCGGACATTCTGCTTTCCGGCGCTTCTGACGGTGGCGTAAACGGTACACCTGACGAGGTTGCTTTTTCCACTCAGCGCGTTGGGTACTATGTCAAATACTTCAATGCGCCGCTTCGCATGGCACAGTACTGGGACGAGCCCAAGCAACTGCATATGGGTCCGCTGCCCAAGTTTTCGGGTGGTGAAGGCTCAACCGTATTCTGGACGACCGGTTGTGCGTTGTTCAAACATGGCCAGAACAAAGAGAAGGCCGCAGAGTACATTCAGTCTTTGACCTATGACCGTCAGATATGGAAGGATTCGATCGCTGGAACCAAGACCGCGCATGTTGGACAATTGCCACCATACAGTTCGATCTACAAGGAATGGGGCGAAAACAAACCCGATTGGATGTTGCCATTCGTTGGGCTGGTTCGCGGCCAGTTGGATCGGGCCAAAGCGATTGATAACCACCTGTTTGGATTGTCGCAATTCCAGATCGGCCAACCTTTCTGGGAGGCTTTTCTCAAGGGCGAAGAATCTGATCCGCGCGTCGCCATGCAGAATGTAACAGACGCCGTGCGCGCCGAGATGAATCGCGGCTAGAGAACGACAATGGACCGAGGTTCTGAGATAAATATTCCTCGGTCCGTTGCAACAGCAAGGGCGCAAAAAATACGTCAAAGCACCGTCGCCTGGATCTTTCTGATCCCGGCAATGGTTTTTTTTGTGGGCTACCAAGTCTATCCGATTTTTCGGGTGGTCTGGATCAGTTTTACCGATTTTGAATTCCTGAGCACCGAACCGGCGAACTGGATCGGCTTTGGCAACTACGTTGAGGCGTATAACGACCCCTTGATGTGGAAAAGCATGGGGCGCGCCGCTTTGTTTACAGTTATGTTCCTGCCCGGCACGATTATTTTTCCGTTGATTTTGGCAATACTGGTAGATCGGGTCCGCCAGCCCATGCTGGCCACTATCTACCGACTCATATTGCTTATTCCAGCTCTGATACCCAGCACACTAGTGTTTGTACTTTGGAAGTGGATGTACAATTATCAGATAGGGCCAATTAATTACATGCTTGTGGAAGTGTTCAACATTTTTACGTTTTATAATGCGCCGCAGTGGCTAGGCGGTACCAATTTGACCCTACCCTCGATTGCGATCATGGAAATCTGGTGGGGGTTGGGCTATCACGCGATTTTCTTTTTGGCGGGCCTGGCGTCAATTCCCAAAGAAATGTTGGAAGCCGCGCGCCTAGATGGTGCCAATGAATGGCGGGTCTTCTGGCACATCACTTTGCCTCGACTGGCTCCAATCATGATGATCCTGGTGGTTCTGCGGTTTGGAACATCTATGGCGGTGATTGACGAATACCTAATATTTGGCGGTTTCAATCGTGGCTCCCCGACTTACACTTGGACCGTCTACATGTATGATCAGGCCTTCAATATTGGCTTGTGGCGACAAGGTTTTGCCGCTGCCGTCGGTATGATCGGGGCTGCAGTTATGGTGTTTTTTGTCGCCGGACTAGTCTATATATTTAGGCCAAGAGGTTGACGGGTAGGATGTCAAAGAAAGACGAAAAATACGAAGTCAATACGCCACAGCAAACTTGGTTTGCGAAACATCGATCTACGATCGTCCGCCATGGAGTGATCAATTTATTCATGCTGGTCATTCTACTGCCGCTGTCCTGGGTTCTGATATTGTCGGTCAAATCGCTACCTGATTCGATGCGCGGCCAGTTTTGGCCGCGAAAGTTCGACTTCACACACTACTCTTATGTCTTTGAAAATATCGAAACGCTGACGGGCAACATGATGAACAGTATTATGGTCACCAGCGCTACGGTGCTACTGACAACGTTTTTCGCTGTGCTAGCCGGTTATGCTTTAGTCCATATGAAGCCATGGGGAAAGACATTTGTTTTCACTATACTTCTGCTTTCGCTTTATTTTCCGACCCGCGTTGTCGCAATTATATCGATTTATGAACTTCAGGATTTTCTGGGGTTGATCAACGTCACCAGCGGGCTGATACTGCCTTACATCACGCTTAACCTTGCGATCAGTGTATTGATCATGCGGTCGGTTTTTCAATTGGTGCCGCATGAGGTAATTGAGTCTGCGCGCCTTGACGCTGCTGGTGTTTGGGGCACCCTCTGGTTCATTGGCCTGCCGTTGGCAAGAAACGGCCTAGTTGTCGTATTTATCGTAAACTTTGTCACCGCCTGGGGAGAGTTCTTGCTGGCGTCAACCCTGATCAATGACCAGGGAGCGCGAACCATGCCCGTGGTTCTTGCTGCCGCTCAAGGTGGCATGGGCCAATGGGCATGGCCTCGGATAGCAGCCGTCTACATAATTGTGGTAACGCCTGGCCTGATCGCTTTTATCTTTGCACAAAAGCTTTTCTTCAAAGGTCTGGCCGAAGGTGTCGTTAAGGGTTGAGCGTTTACCCATGTCACCTCTTGTTCGTATTTTGAACGCTCTGTTTCCCACTGATCTATTACGCAGCCCAATTCTTTCGGCGTCATCTATGCATAGGTTTTGCTAGATAAACTAGTATCAGCATCTTTGCCCAAATCACCAGCAAGCTCTAAAGTTGCACGTACTGCGGACACTTTGGCACTGGCTGGAGCATCTGGATCCAGCATGATCTACCGTAAAGTGCAGCCTGCCAGATTGGCAAGTTCACCCTGATACAAAGTTTGTCTGGCTTCCCTCATCAGCGGCAATATTTCAGGGTTCCTGGTTAATTGGTAAGCGGCTTGCTTTGGGTATGCATATCCCCCCAATCGTGCCACTTTTGTAGGGTTATGGCGTACTGCTACTCGTCAATTAAAATGTTACTACTACCGTCTTTAGATATCATACAAATAATTGGTACACAAATAATTCTTAATTCAATATATAAACTAGTGCACTTTGTCTGAAATCATCGATTATTCTGGGTGATTCGGATCAAAAAATAATAGAACTCCATCCTAATGTGCTGGTACAGCGTTGACTAAGCTCAATTGGTAATGTGTATTTTAACTTCAAGTATTGTCCGCGGACCAAGCCACCCACACCTAGCCACACCATCTAAAATGGGGTATAATATAACCCCATAAGCGGTGGAGATTTCACCATGACAAACACCAACCTCGAAAAGGGTATCCCATGGCGGTTTGGCCCTGACTGGCCTGGCCAGAGATGTAGAGCAAAGACACGAAAAGGCACC
>DIHQ01000100.1 GCA_002420235.1 Flavobacteriales bacterium UBA5692 | reverse complement strand
CCCGAAATGGCCTGTCTTCTTAGACAATTCAATTTGCGCCTCACACTGCTTTTGGATGGCGGCATGGGCAGCTTCTATTGCATCTACCATTTCGTCTTCACTGACTTCGCTCATCTCACCTTCTACCATAACGATGCTATCCATACTCCCTGCGACCATGATGTCCATGTCCGCACGATCCAATTCCGAGCGGAATGGATTGATGATGAACGTGCCATCTACACGCGCTACGCGCACTTCAGATATAGGTCCATCGAATGGAATGTCACTGACGGCAATACATGCAGATGCAGCCAGACCGGCCAAGCTATCCGGCAAAACTTCTTCATCGGCAGACATCAGCTGGATCATTACCTGTGTACCTGCGTGGTAATCGCCAGGGAAGGTGGGGCGCAATGCTCTATCCACGAGCCGCATAACAAGCACCTCTGAATCTGATGGTCGTGCCTCACGTTTGAAGAAACCGCCAGGGAATCTCCCTGCAGCTGCGTATTTTTCTCTGTAATCTACCGTCAATGGTAGAAAGTCGACATCGTCTCGGACGTCGTGTGCAGAAACTGCTGTTGCCAATAGCATGGTGTTGCCGCTTCTAACGACAACGGAGCCGTGTGCTTGCTTAGCAAGCTTGCCGGTTTCAATGTTGATCTCACGCCCGTTGCCGAGATCTATAGTTTGGTTGTGTACCGTATAATTCATCTTTCCTGTAAAATCATCCTAAGTCATCTCACCCCTTTGAGTGTAGACACAAAAAAAAGAAGAAGGCAATGGTGTATTACCAATTGCCTCCCACATTTTTAAACTCATCATTAACGACGCAAACCGAGTTTCGAAACAATTTCGCGGTAGCGTACTATATCTTTTGTTTTGAGGTAATCCAACAATTTGCGACGCTTTCCAACCAGCTTGATTAAAGCGCGTTGCGTGTGAAAATCCTTCCGGTTTTGCTTAAGATGCTCCGTCAAGTGAGCGATTCGATAAGAAAACATAGCAATTTGCGCTTCAGCGCTGCCAGTGTCCTTTTCATTGGCACCAAATGTGGCGAAGAACTCTTTCTTTTTTGCTGGATCTAAATACATGGCGAAATCAAAATGATGTTCGTAATGCTCAAAATTGAGATGCAAAGATACGATGAATGACTGCGCCGTCAAATGCTTTCGGAATTTTTATTCATCCTTTGCAAAATCCCCCATGGCTCGAAGACTAAACGCCACTTTGGCCTTGAGGTTCTTCCGCTCTACAATTGCGTCTAGAAATCCGTGCTCCAATAAAAATTCCGAACGTTGAAAGCCTTCTGGTAAGTCCTTTCCTATTGTCTCCTTCACCACACGTGGTCCAGCAAAACCAATCAAAGCATTGGGCTCTGCAATATTGATGTCTCCCAACATGGCGAATGAGGCCGTCACACCACCAGTAGTAGGATCGGTCAAAATAGAGATATACGGTAAGCCAGCTTTCGCGAGCATGGAAAGCTTTGCACTTGTTTTGGCCATTTGCATCAAACTCAGCCCCGCTTCCATCATTCGCGCACCACCTGATTTACTTATGCAGAGAAAAGGACATCCTTTCTTTAGGGCCAAATCAATTCCTCGAGCAATTTTCTCTCCTACAACACTTCCCATGGAACCGCCGATAAATTGAAAATCCATGCAACTAATAACCACAGGTATTCCATCCAATTCACCTGAGGCGGTGCGCAATGCATCCTGCAGCCCCGTTTTCTTCTTAGCTGTTTCTAGGCGACTGACATATGCCTTAGTATCCGAGAATCGCAGGGGATCACTACTGGTGATTTTGGGCGCAATTTCGCGGTACTTTTCTTCATCAAATAGAAGGTTGAAGTAGGCTTTACTTCCTATTCGATCATGGTGACCACAGTAATCGCAAACATTTAAGCGCTCGACATGCTGCTGCGAGGTGATGACATTTTTGCAACCCGTACACTGGTGCCAAGCCCCTTCTGGGATTTCTTTCTTCTCCGCGCTCTTGGTCGTGATACCGTCTTGAATTCGCTTAAACCATCCCATGTTTATCTAATTCTAATCCAAAGGTAAAAGACTTGACCGAATCTGGGCATTTCTATTCAAAATGGGTGACCAATTCCCAGATGGAACATTCCGCTTGGCGTTCCTTTGCCAATCCAACGTTTACCATCTTGCTGTGAAGGATCGTACAAACGAATCGCACCATCCAAGCGAAGTAAAAAAAATTCGAAATCAAAGCGAAGTCCCATTCCTGCTCCCCATGCCATCGATCGCAAGGAAAATTGAGTTTGAATCCCTTGAGATGAACTGTTCTTGTTCATCCATACGTTGCCTGCATCGGTGAACCACGCTGCACCGAATACATCGGTCAGCTCCCTGCGAAATTCAATTCCAATATCAAGTTGAACATCGCCCACACCAGGCACATAATCCGCATCCAAAACGCTCTGTTCTGCAAATCCAGGACCCAAGTCGCGCACCGACCAACCTCGCACCCCGTTGGCACCTCCGGCAAAAAAAGCTCGATCGAATGGCAATGCTTCCATATTGATACCGACAGATGCAAATCCGCCTTTGATTCGCCCATGAAGTGAACCGACTCCTCCCAATGTCTTACCGAAGGTCCATTCGCCATCAATTCGAACATAGTGGGCAAATGGAATTCCGCCCAGCAAGTAAGCATTGCCATCGCCCTGTTGGAGGCCAAGCCTTGAAGCGACAGCTCTTAAACCCACGCCAGTCCATTCCGCATCAATTCGCTCACGGCCGTGAGCAGCTCCCAAACTCCATTTTGAACTCCAACCTAATTTGGTAGCAAGCGCGGTGTAGTCCGCAAAACGCCCATCCAAAACAGGGTTGGCTTGTTGTTCTAACCAATCGTCAAATGACGAAGATGCGCTGATGTTAGAATACCTAAATTCTAACGGTGTAATTCTCAGTTTGCTATCGTGTTCAGGATTTTCAATGAAACTAAAACCATATGATAGCGAAACCATCTCACGCTCGTATTCTGGACGCAATTCTCGCCCCCAATTCATCATCAACTCAGTGCGAGCTTGATTCGATGGTCTCAAACGCTTCAGAGCCAAAGGCGGAATGCCTAAGGTTGAATACGTGCATGATGCAGACCAAGTTCCACTATTAGGAACCAGCGCATCACCAGTGTAGCTAAAGGGACGTGTAGAAATGATGCCACCTGTTAGCGCCACCTCGAATGCATCAGCCATCCCGCTCAAATTTTTATTTCGAAATCCTACGCTAACAATTGGACCGTAGCGTGCATCACTTCTAATCATCTCAACTTCCGCGGTCAAGCCAATGCGTTTTTGTAATTCTATGCCAATGTCTAAATCGTAAAACATCCCTCCTGAAGTGGAATTCCTCAGTGTTCCCGGCATCTCAATTCGACTAACCCCAGGAATACTGGACAATCGTTTATATGTATCCTGTAATACTCGTTCGTTAAAAAGCATTCCCGAATCAACTGCAAGTAAGAATTCCACAACGTCCGGATTGATGCACGGCACATCACCAGTAGCTCTTTTCCGGCACGACCAGTCCACCTTTCCAAAATGCGTCAATTGATGAGGAATGGCGGATCCATCTGCTTGGTAATCAAAGGGCAAGAGCTCCACGGTTAATGCAACATGTTTATCTCGCGATTTTCTCAAGGTGTCAGCCACAAATGAAACATGTGAAGCCTGTACGGAGGGGTGGCCACCGTTTCTACAAGCTCGAGCAAGTGAGCTTCGAAGAATTTCCAATCTACGTGTGTCAAATGGACCTCCAACAAGGGTTGACGGGTCAAAGTCCAAACGATTGGTATCCAATCCGCTACCCTCAGCAGCCCAATCACACGATTCGACAATCCACTGTTCCCCCAAATCCAGTGCGTAAGCCAAGTTTATTCGTTGCGATTTAACGGTGTCAATATCCAAACTACATGTTGCGTCAAGATGGCCCATCTGTTGGGCAAGAGCAATTAAATTAAGACGAGAACGCTCAGCCAAATATGGGTCGTACGTTACAGGCGGCTCCCCCATTCGATTCGCAATCCACCAGTACAATCCGCC
>DIHQ01000164.1:3101-11676 GCA_002420235.1 Flavobacteriales bacterium UBA5692 | reverse complement strand
TGGAGCTTCCATATTATGATATGATTGTACGTCCAGAGCGCGTACTTGGATCACCCTTAAGTGAAGACCCTGAATACTTTTGGTTAGACCCCCAAGAAGCTGTTGAACAATTGGATTGTTACAGCGATAGCATCATGACAGGTACTGAATCAGTTATTACAGACATCACGCCAATAATTGATTCTGCGTACGTTGAAGAATGGGAAGAATGGGTTTTCAATACTGTTGGTTATGATACAACATTCGTTGATGTGGACGTCTACGATGTGATGGAGATTTGCGATACTGTTTATGTTCACGCTGCAGACACGTTATATGATATTCCAGGCCGTCTGAAGGTACGCGATCCATATACCACCATGACAATTGCAGGGTTTAATGGAGGCAACGGCATTTGGATGACACGTGACGGTCTGAACTTCAATACAACACCCGAATGGATTCGATTGGGGAACGCACCGGCTGGTACTGGAACCAAAGCAGTTGAGTTTACAGTGAACGTAGAGCCAGAAGCAGGAAATCACATGTTCGTGAGTGGTTGGGACGGTAAACTGTATCGTTTTTCAGGCATGGAGGACATTTACACCCAAGATGACGTTCCGTCGAATATGGGTAAACTTATCCAAACTGTGGGAGCAGCGATAACCGGTATTTCTGTTGACCCCAACAATCCAAACCACGTGGTCATCACGGTGGGAGGTTATGGAAATGTCTCCTCCGGCAAAGTACAAGAAACTTTCAATGCGTTGGATGAAGATGTCGATTGGACAAACATCTGGAATGTCAGTGGCCTTAGCAAAATGCCGTGCTATGACGTTGTGATTGATGCAATGGATGCATCTGGTCAGACCATTTTGATTGGAACTGAATATGGCATATTTGCTACTGATAATGGTGGCGACGAATGGGTCATGGCGAACCAAAATATGGCTTCAGCACCTGACCAAGCCACCGCTCCGGTATTTGACTTGAAGCAACAATGGCGTGGCGCGTCTCCGTGGATTAATCCTTCGAATCAAGGTGCCATTTATGCGGCGACGCATGGACGAGGTATATTTCGTTCCGATTTATTCTTAGATATTGAAGACCTTGATCAAGAACTAGCCGAACAGGTGTCAGGCTTGTTGGTTTACCCTAATCCCGTGAGCGACGCAAACTTCAGAATTCAGTCAAATGCCATGAAAGGAGACTTCCAGCTGCAAGTTTTCGACCTTTCCGGTCGCCTAGCTGTAGACCGATCAGTAACTGGCTATGTCGGTGGCCCACTGCTCGTGGATGCGAGCCTGCTGCCCAATGGACAGTATATTGTACGTCTGGTCAATGGTCAATTTCAAGAGACCACAAAATTCATGGTCCGCCATTGAGGTAATATCAATACAATGAAAAATCCCTGGCTTCGAGGCTAGGGATTTTTTGTTTCAGAGTGAAGTATGCGGTTTTTGGTGATATAGGAGTGAGGCTTGACCGTTTATGACTTTGCCACATGTAAAATACTGAATCCAGTCGCCTAGATTGATGTACCGTGCAGGGTTCGATTTGGACGAGGTTAAAGGACGTGGAATCTCGAGGTCCAAGGGCATATGCCGGTGACCGAAAATAAAACAATCGATGTCCTGCGTTTTCAGGACTTCTTTACTGTACAACCAGAGCCATTCGTCTTCGGGTGATTGAAAGATGATTTCTTCTTTTCCGCCTCTAGCTCGGCTATTTCTAGACAGGTAATTCGCTACTGGGATTCCGCAGTCGGGGTGAATCCAGCGAAAGGCCCATTGCAAGAGGGGTGAAGTGAAAACCTTCTTTATGCGCTTGTATCCGTAATCACCCGGGCCAAGCCCATCGCCGTGGCCGATCATGCAGTTCAGCCCATCGTAATTCCTGATTATGGGATCACGGTGTAGCTGCACTCCTAATTCCTGTTCAAGGTATCCGTAGGTCCAGAGGTCGTGATTGCCGGTGTGGTAGTGCATTGGAATTCCGCTGTCTACTACCCTAGCAATGGCGCCGAGCAGCCGTGTGCCGCCTTTTGGAACCGCGTGCTTGTATTCGTGCCAAAAGTCAAAGGTGTCTCCCACGAGGTGGATTTCAGTGGCCGGTCCTTCATCTGCGTGGTTGTTACCAGCCGCGGAATCTTCGAGCCAACCAACAAAGTGCAGTTCGCGCTTGCGGCTGAGGACTGCATCAGGTGCACCGAGGTGCAAATCAGAGGCGAGGTGAACGCGGTGCAAAGGTGCGGGTTAGCGAAGCAATTCGTTCAGTTGAGCCACCAGCGCCGGGCCGCGGAGGTGGGTAGCAGCAATGGTACCGTCTTGGTCCACTAGGAGGGCATGGGGAATACTGCTCACCCCGTAGGCGCGTGCAGCTTGGTTTTGCCATCCTTTTAGATCACACACATGGTTGGGCCAATTCAGGCCGTCCATGGCAATAGCGGCCTTCCACCGATCTGCATTCTGATCTAAGGATACAGAAAAGACTTCGAAACCTTCGGAATTGAATTGTTCATACGCGCGAACTACGTTCGGATTTTCTCGGCGGCACGGTCCGCACCATGACGCCCAAAAGTCGACTAATACAACCTTTCCTCGTAAGTCGCTCAATCGGCGGATATCCCCGTCTGGATCTAGCATGGCAATGTCTGGAGCGACGTCGCCAACTCCATATCGTGAATTTTTCGCGGTTCGGGGAGGGTTGGTGCCATTACCCTTGCGAACGACTCGTTCACGGGCATTGGTCCGGGTGGACTGAGCGCCCTTCGTGGCAATGGTTAGCGCTTGGTGGAAAGCACCATCGCGTAACTGTGCCTCGGTGGCTTTCAATACCTCTGCAAATAGATCTGCGTGGGCGCGAGGCTCGAGATGTTCTAACGGTCCTAGAAGCGCTGCTGAACCGGGATGGTTTTTTATGAATTGCTTCGCCCAGCTGTCCGCTTCAATCTTCTTTTGGGCAGCACGATCGGAAAGCTCTTGCATCTTTTCCCTGTCTTTGGTGCGTTGCATGGTCCCTCGCAGCATGCTGAGTGTTGTTTGCAACGGCATGGCCTTGGCATAATATTCGTGCACTTCTGATGCTGCTTTGGATCCTGTTATAGTTGCGTCAGAAATGAAGCCTCCATCTGGAATTGAGGCTTTGATGTGCACGTGCATAGTGCTGTCCATAATAATCACCATAGGCGTCATTCCGCTAACCATCAATTGATAATAGTCCATTACCAATGCCCGGTTGGGAATCAGCTGGAATTGGCCTTGCATGTCGCTGGTCGCGCTGCCGATGGATTCGAATTTTCCCCCTTGCCCGTTCTTATCAGGGACCCAGCGGCGCAAGTCCATTTCGACACCTAAGCCGTTTTGACCGCTGAATACGCCGGAGATGGCGTTTTTGGGACCGTTTGTAGTTTCTCCACATCCTACTAACATTGCGACACCCAGGGTGGCAAAGACTAAACAAGACGTCAGACCGCTTAATGCGAAGTAGGAGGTATTCTGCTCATGTGCCTTCATACTTCAAATATCTTGAATTTTCAGCTTGCTCCGTCGGAAGCAACGTTGTGTCGTTCAATTTGATCCCTAAGCCAAGCCTTTAACTCGTGTGGTTCTTGCCATTCAGCGTGCATGGGCTCATACCGAATCGGCACACCTTCGATGCCACGGAGGGGCAAGCGAACCACGTCTTTTTCCGTGGTAATCAGAGCGTGAAGCCGGTCAGAATCTATAATGCGCTTCCAGCGTTTGAAATCGGTGGAGGTGAATGCTTGATGATCTGAAAAAGCTTCGCGCCGGACGACTTGAAAACGCTCGGCCAGCCGATCCATAAAACGCTCTGGTCGTGAAATTCCTGCCACCGTTATGATTCGTTCCCTTTGATCAGGGGACGCCTTTTCATCTCCATTTGCACAAGTAACATCTCCGGGCCATTCACGGAGAGGATCAGTTTCCATGTGTGTACCAAAGATGGGTTTGCTAGCAGGAAACGCAGGAGCGTAAGTCGCACGCAGATCTCCGTGCACGTCATCAAGGCGCGTAACAATGATAGCGTCCGCATCCAAGGCTCGTTCAGGCACATCACGCAGCCGTCCTACGGGAAGCAAACTGTCGGATGCAATGGGCTGGGTGCTGTCAATTAGTAGCATGGAAATAGTGGGCTTTAAGGCTCGATGTTGGAATGCATCGTCGCACACCACCCATTTCAATTCGGGATGTTTGTCCCGCATTCGCTCAATGCCTTCTAGGCGGTTTTCGCAGACGGCGACGACTGCATGGGGTAACTTGCGAGCAAGCATGACCGGCTCATCTCCGGCTTCCGCGCTCGTTGATTCAGCGGTTACCCATTGAAAGCCCGATGTGTCTCGACCGTGACCTCGGCTAAGGATACCGACGGCACCTTTTCCCAGCACCTCTTCCAAATCCAAGACGAGTCGTTCGGTCAGGGGTGTCTTTCCTGTGCCACCGACGGTCAGGTTGCCCAATACAAGCGTCGGAATAGATCCTGTGCGCGAGGGCAAAATACCGGCGTCATACAACCGATGCCTAGCGCGAACTATTAATCCATACAATTGAGCGGGTAACCACCCCAAAGTGAACAATACAGCGTCTTGGACTCTACTACGAAACATGCTTTAAAAGTACATGTTGTTTTGCACCTCCCTTACATTTGAGCTATGCAAGTCAATCAAACCATTCGAGTTCGCGACGCTATTGAGGTGCTCGAAGCATGGGCGCCGCTTGTATTACAGGAGTCCTATGATAATTCCGGATTGCTTGTGGGCGACCGCGAGGCTGAAGTAACCAGCGTCCTAGTGTCATTGGACTGCACGGAAGAGGTTGTCGCGGAGGCCGTAGAACAAGGAGCGAATTTAATTGTGTCGCATCACCCTATTGTATTCAACGGTTTGAAGCGTTTAACAGGATCAACGTATGTGGAACGAACGGTTATGGCGGCCATTCGTAATGGCATCCAGCTCTATGCCATCCACACAAACCTAGATAATGTGTCGGACGGTGTGAATCAACGTCTTGCGGCGCTAGCAGGATGCACCCAAGAAAGCCAGCGTATCCTCCGCCCAAAGGCGAGTGTGCTCATGCAGTTGGTGGTTTATGTCCCCCAAGATTACGCAGAGGCCGTACAGCAGGCCATGTTCGACGCCGGTGCGGGCCGCATTGGAAATTACGACGAGTGTGGGTGGTCAGTGTCTGGTCAAGGTACATTTAGGCCTCTTGTTGGTGCCCAGCCTTATACCGGGCAAATAGGGGAACACGAGCGAGGTGAAGAAGTGCGATTGGAGGTAGTGGTTGAGCCGTGGAAGTTGAGCGAGGTTCTCCTTGCGATGAAAGCGGTGCATCCATTCGAAGAAGTTGCACACAGTTTTTGGCCCCTCGAGAATAACTTAAGTAATATAGGATCGGGAATGGTCGGTGAGTTACCGGAAGCCATAAGCGAAGCTGCGTTCCTGGACCGATTGAAGTCTACGCTCAGCTGCGGCGCCCTAAGGCATACGCGTTTATTGGGCCGTTCGGTACAAAAAATCGCGGTGTGTGGAGGTTCTGGGAGCTTTTTGCTACACGATGCTATCCGAGCTGGTGCGGATGTTTTCGTGACCTCCGACTTCAAATACCATGAGTTTTTCGATGCAGATGGGCGCATTGTGATTGCAGACGTCGGTCATTATGAAAGCGAATGGCAAACAACAGACCTGATTGTCAAGCGCCTAAAAGAAAAATTCCCTAATTTCGTGCTCCATTTGGCGAAAGCCAATCCGAATCCTGTTCACTATCGCTGACCTCTAAAATGGCTAAGAAAACCACCGCATCCACTGCAGAAGATAAACTGCGTGCACTTTACGACTTACAATTGATTGATTCCCGCATTGACCGAATTCGAGTCGTTCGGGGTGAGTTGCCGCTAGAAGTTGAAGACCTCGAAGATGAGATCGCCGGATTGCGAACGCGATTGGAGCGCTTGGAAGAAGATCTCGATCTAGTCAACCAGCGCATCTCTGCCTATAAAATCCAAATTGAGGACAGCAAAGCTTTAATTGCGAAGTACACAGAGCAGCAGAACAACGTTCGTAACAATCGTGAATTTGAATCTTTGAATAAAGAAATTGAGTACCAAACGTTAGAAATCGAACTTTGCGAGAAGCGCATCCGAGAGTGCCAAGCACAATCCGAACAGAAGAGCGAAGTCGTTGCGGAAAGCAAAGAAAAATTGGAATTGCGTGAGGCAGACCTCGAAGGGAAGAAGAAGGAGCTTTCTGAAATTATTGCAGAAACTCAGCAGGAAGAGGATGTGCTGAATACTTTGAGCACTAAGATGGCGAAAAGCATCGACGATCGTTTACTCGGCAGCTACCGGCGTATTCGGGCTGCTGCAAAGAATGGACTGGCAGTTGTACCTATTGAGCGTGAAGCCTCGGCGGGATCGTACATCAAGATTCCGCCACAGCGCCAAATTGATATTGCGCAACGGAAGCGAATAATCGTGGACGAGCACAGTGGTAGAATACTCGTGGATAAGGAATTGGCGGAGGAAGAAATGGCTCGTATGGAGACACAAATTACCAAAGCGTTAGCAAAAGCTAAGAAGTAATTAATTACATAGCGGTGCACCGCTTAAACTCCTCACATTCTAAAACCCACGGTGGCAACGACCATTCCGTGGGTTTTCTGCATCCACCCGGCGTCGAGAAGGTCCGGTGAGAACAGGTAGATGTCGTTTTGGTAGACGCTGCGTCGGTAGGTTCCAGCAAAGTACCACTCATCTGTGCGGTACCCAAAACCTATGCTACCAGCGTATCGATTGGCATCGGCATAGACGTCAGCTATCTGGGTAAAGGGCGAGGTCTCGAAAGATGCTCCCGCACGGAGTCGGAAGGCGCGTTGCACTCGGAATTCAAACCCGACACGGGCGATGTGCGATGTGCCGTATAGCTCAGTGGCAGCTCTATTTTCACTTGCAAAATCATAAGCATTGGACCCTGAGGACGCTGAAGCATTTAATGTTCCAGTGCCGTAGTTAATGCGCTCGTAATCTGCACTAACAATGCCTGCCTTACCCATAATAAAGGCGCCTGAAGCAATCAGTCTTGCTGGAGTGTGAATGATGTACTCGAAACGATTTAATGGCGAGTTGCGATCATAAGTTAGACCATCATCGAAGGCGCATCGAATCGTGCTGGAATATTCGTCGTCGAAGGTGATACGGCTTCGGGTGTGGTAGGCGAGTCCGGCACGGAGCCAATCGTTGACCGCGAAGGTTGCCCCAATTTTCAGGTTGATACCGCTGCCTTCAATGGTGAGCATCTCTTGGAATTCCCATTCGCTCAATGCAAGTGAGTCCTGCCGAGGGCGCTCTTTATGGACCGTAGTTTCTTCAAATTGCACATTAACAATACCAATGCTGGCTCCAATGTATAGCCGTTCATTCAGGCCAGATCCCAAACCTATATTGGTCTCGTTCAGGCGGCCGGATCGTTCAATGGTTTTAGTGACATACGCGCCGCCTTCTGGTATGGCCGAGATGTAAGCAGTCGGATCGTTGTTGGGGTGGGGATCTAGGAGGTAGGTCTCCCAAGCGAGATTACTTGTAAACGGCGCTCGGTCGAACAGGTCTGGAGGCAGGGTACCCATTGCCTCAGCGAGGAAAGCATCTAGCAAGGAAGCGTCCAGGGAAGCGTCTCGAATTTCGATTTTCTCATTGAAGTTGGCGCGGCGGGTGTTTGTGATAGCCAATGTTGTCACCGGCCATTCGGGATTTACTGAGGGGTAACTCAATGCGATGCCCAAATTTGTCGTTGAGCCGGCAAGTTGGTTGGCATTGCCCAGTTGTCCGTTAATATTGACTTTGGATTTTATGGAGGCAAATCCGGTGGTGATACTAGCATCTCCACGTCGGTACATCCCTATGCCCGCTGGGTTGCAGCTTAGGGAAGCTAAGTCAGCTCCAAGAGCACCGTATGCGCCACCCATAGCCATGGTCCTTGTGCTTCCCAAGGATTCTTGGTAGCTGTAGCGTAAAATATCAATTTCATTTTGTGTCCAAATACACGTTGGATTCACGCCAGCCATGAATAAGATAGCTGTTGCAATCCGAAGGAAAGTGCGCACAATCATCGACCACCGCCCCTTGGAGAACGAGAAGAACTGTTGGTTCGCGAGTTACCGCTTGAGCGTGTTCTTCCCTTATTCGAAGGCGAGCCATACGAATTCGTGCGGCTACGGGAGGAGTTGTTAAACGAATTGTTCGAATTGCTGGAGGGCGCACTCCTTGAGCGCGACGAGTTATTTCGATTTCGTGACGGGTTATCCGGTTGCATCCACCCTCGTGAGCGCCGCGACTGCTTTGGTGACACATAAGTTGGGGAGGCCTCTTCCGTTCTCGTGGGTGAGATGGTTGAGACTTCACCACGTCCTTGGGCTTCGACTTTCGGACGCGCCAAGACACCATTGCCGTCATAATTACTACCGCTGCCGGTATAGCTCATAATCGGCGTTCTTGTGCGGCCGGTGATGTTTGTGAAGCTGTCGTCGCTTCCGATCCCAGTAAAGCCACCGTTATAGGTGTTCCATCCGTTGTTCCAATTGGT
>DIHQ01000164.1:0-2776 GCA_002420235.1 Flavobacteriales bacterium UBA5692 | reverse complement strand
CCGTTGTTCCAATTGGTGTAGCCATATGGATTGTTCCAGTTGCTACCCCATCCATTGTTCCAGCCGTAGGGGTTACCGTATCCGAATCCACTTCCGTAACCCATGCTGTAAGGATTGCTCCATCCCGCATAGAACGGGTCGTAGAATCCCATACCATTGCCCATACTTCCTGCGGCGAAAGGATTCATGTATGAAGCTAGGCCCCAAGAGGTGCCAAATCCGTTTCCAAATCCACCACCGAAGTTTCGGTAGCGATTGGAAAAGCTTGGTTGGTAGCTAGGCACACCGAAGTTGTTCATGTAGCCTGGGCTAAAATCCGTTCGCGTGGGATCATAATAGTCGTCCCCGCCAAGCTCATCGGTGGTGTTTTCATAAGCAAACGCCAAAAGGGCTGCGTCTGATATGAATTCCTCCCCACGCCGAAGGTATAATTCGTCATCTTCAAGCGATGACAAATTCGGCGTCGATGTACAGCCGGCTAAGAACAAGCTGCCTAGCACAGCAAATAGCCATGTTTTGGGCGAACTGAACGTGAGAGAAGATAAACGTGCCATGGGGCGGGGTTTAATGGTAGAAAGGTACGAAATTGGGTACTTTTGCGAAGCGAGTGGTTTCCGAATCATTCTACGCACAAATCATACCAAACTGACAGCGCAACTTCATGGCTTCAAAACTGACTTCCCGCGAGGCGGATTACAGCAGGTGGTACAACGAATTGGTAGTACAGGCCGATCTCGCTCAACACAGTGATGTCAAGGGCTGTATGGTTATTAAGCCATATGGATTTGCGATATGGGAGCGCATGAGGGACGTGCTGGATCAAATGTTCAAAGACACAGGCCACGTCAATGCATATTTCCCCTTATTCATTCCAAAGAGCTACCTCTCGAAGGAAGCGGACCACGTAGAGGGCTTTGCAAAAGAATGTGCAGTAGTTACGCACTATCGTCTCAAAAATGCGGAAGATGGATCCGGGGTGGTGGTTGATCCGGATGCTAAGTTGGAGGAAGAATTGATTGTTCGTCCTACGTCTGAGACCATAATTTGGAACACCTATAAGAATTGGATTCAGAGCTACAGGGACTTGCCATTGCTCGTAAACCAATGGGCCAATGTGGTGCGCTGGGAGATGCGTACGCGATTGTTCTTGCGCACGGCTGAATTCCTTTGGCAAGAAGGTCACACAGCACATGAAACGTCAGAAGAAGCGGTGGAGGAGGCGCGGAAGATGCTCGACGTTTATGCTGACTTTGCAGAGAGCTGGATGGCGATGCCGGTGCTTAAAGGCATGAAGACAGCCAGCGAACGTTTTGCAGGTGCCGTGGATACATATTGCATTGAAGCGATGATGCAAGATGGTAAAGCCTTACAGGCAGGAACTTCACACTTCCTTGGACAGAATTTTGCCCGCGCGTTTGATGTCAAGTTCGCTACTCGAGAAGGGAAGCAGGAACTGGTGTGGGCTACTTCTTGGGGTGTTTCGACTCGATTAATGGGAGCCTTGATTATGACGCACTCGGATGATGCGGGGCTTGTGTTGCCGCCTAAACTGGCTCCCATCGAAGTCGTCTTAGTACCAATTTACAAAGGTGAGGACCAGATGGAGGAGATTGTTAGTGCGCTCAACAGTATCGCGGATGAATTGAGATCTGCTGGTGTGCGAGTTAAAGTAGATGACGACGATACGAAACGCAGTGGTTGGAAATTCGCCGAGTACGAGTTGAAAGGGGTGCCTGTGCGTTTGGCTATGGGCCCGCGCGACCTTGCTGGCGGAACCATTGAAGTGGCGCGCCGTGACACCCAGACCAAGGAAATTGTGGAGGCAGCGGGCATAGTGGATTACGTCCGGGGTTTACTCGACGAGATTCAAACTGCTCTCTTTGACCGCGCTTCGAGGCGCACCAAAGAAACTACCACACGCGTGGACACCTGGGACGAATTCAAAGCGGCCCTCGACGCCGGTGGATTCGTTGAGGCGCATTGGGACGGTTCTTCCGAAACCGAAGATCTTATCAAGCAAGAAACCAAGGCCACCATCCGTTGCATTCCTTTGGAGGATGATGCTGAAGCGGGCTCATGCATACGTAGCGGTTCCCCTTCTGAACGCCGCGTTGTCTTTGCAAGGGCTTATTAATCAAACGACCATGGATAACACACCCATCGGACTCGATCCTCAGTCAATCACTAAAACAGTAGAAGGCCTGAACAATCTTCTCGCTGATATGCAGGTTTTTTATCAAAACGTGCGTGGTTTCCATTGGAATGTAAATGGGTCGGAATTCTACGACTTCCAAGTCAAATTTGCGGAACTTTACACAGGTCTTCAGTTGAAAATCGATGATGTAGCCGAGCGGATCTTGACTTTGGGAGGCCGTCCCCTTCACACGTACGAGTCCTATCTGGCGAAGACTGATGTGCATGCGGTTAAGGATATTTCCAGTGGGCCTGAAGCGTTGAAACATTGTGTGGCTGCTTTGAGTGTTTTACTTCTGCGCGAACGCGCCTTGCTCCAGCTCTCAATGGAGGTTGGTGATATAGGTACTAGTGCGCTTATGAGTGACTGCATTAAGGAGCAGGAAAAAACGGTTTGGAAGTACCGGACGTATATGGGTTGAAAAGATTATCGAGGTTTGCCGATTGCAATCTCTGCAGTATATTTGCGCCCAATTTGGCCCGTTCGTCCAGGGGTTAGGACGCCAGGTTTTCATCCTGGTAGCAGGGGTTCGAATCCCCTACGGGCTACCTAAAAAGACCCCTTGAAGGGTCTTTTTTTGTG
>DIHQ01000088.1 GCA_002420235.1 Flavobacteriales bacterium UBA5692 | reverse complement strand
CGTAAGCGCCCTTGGCAATTCCCAAAGCCAGTGCGGCGATTGAAATACGTCCACCGTCGAGGATTTTCATGGATTGGATAAACCCCTCTCCTACAGCACCGAGGACTTGATCATCCGGCACAAAACAATCGTTAAAAATCATTTCAGCTGTTTCAGACGACCGCATTCCCAGCTTGTTTTCCTTTTTACCACCCGAAAAGCCCACCTGACCGCGTGCCACAATAAAAGCTGTTATCCCTCTGCTATCGAGCAATTCTCCAGTTCGCGCCAGGACTACGGCCACATCGCTTGAGATCCCATGGGTGATCCAGTTCTTGGTGCCGTTCAGAATCCACCCACCTCGACCTTCATCCCGAGCAGCAGTGCACATCATTCGCATGGCATCGCTTCCAGTGTTTGCCTCTGTCAGGCCCCAGGCGCCGATGGCTTGACCACTGGCCAAATCAGGTAAGTATTTGTTTCGCTGTACTTCTGAGCCAAACAAAAGGATATGATTGACGCATAGGCTATTGTGCGCAGCCATCGACAAACCGATTGACCCACAGACCTTCGCCACTTCTTCAATGGCGATTTTATATTCAAAATAGCCCATCCCAGCGCCACCATACGCGGTTGGAACGAGCATACCCATTAAACCCAGTTCCCCCATCTTACTGAAAAGGGAACGTGGGAATATCTGACCTTCATCCCATTCCATACGATGAGGAAGAATTTCTTTTTCCGCAAAATCGCGTACTGTTGCACGAATGGCGCGTTGATCTTCTGATTCCTTAAAATTCATTTTATACTTCTAGAAAGGTACAAGCGCATTTTTGGCGGTGCTGTTTTCAATTCCGCTTCAGGCAATGGATATGCATTCATCAAACTATTCACAAAGTCTAAGATAAGGACTCCATCGCCGAATCATACTGTCCGTAATGGGAATAGCTGCGACGAGGTCCTCGAGAGAATCCAAGACATGATGACGTCTGTATCGCTCGATTGCACTTGCCTGGGCAGCATCGATATAGGGGTGGCTTTTTAGCTCGTACCAACTCGACGTATCTGCACATAAAGGACGATAAACCCCACTGCCCGTATCGAACATTGGAATCAAACGCTCGCAGGCGTCAGGATGCAGCCCCCACACCTCCCGAAGTTGCTGCACAGTATGGTACCCTCCTAGTGCATGCCGAAATCGGCAAATACGCGAGGCCAAAACCGGACCAATATATGGCAGTGCTTCCAGCGCCGCACTGTCCACGGTATTTAAATCCAATACAACGAGCCTAGACTGCTGAGGTTGAGGCGAAAGCTGTGCTCGTTTTTGTGAATGTTGTTGCTGAACGTGCGCTATCGGTGCGACGTCAAGAGCCGTTAACAACCACCCCACAGGTACCTGACCTTCCATAGCCACATATGTCCTGCGCTCAGCATACCAAAACCCCGCGCGGACTCCCAATGCAATCCAAGAAACCAGCACAAAGCCTATAAGAGCCCGTCGTTCCGCTTTTTCCATCTACTCAAATCACCCAACAATCACCAGATCCGAAGCTAAAGAACTCTGCATTAATCGTATCTCTTGATTTCTCCTGACTTAATACGCTTGAAGTAATCTGCAACGTCTTCTTTGACCTCTCCCATCAAGAAGTACAGGCCCAATACATTTGGAAAGCACATGGAAAAAATCATGGCATCACCAAAGTCAAAGACACTCTGTGCTGAAATAGCTGAACCTAAAACAACAAAAATGCAAAAGATCGCCTTGTAAGAGAGGTCCGCCGCTCTAGACTCGCCGAACAAAAATGTCCATGATTTTAGTCCATAGTAGCTCCAACTGATCATTGTTGACAAGGCAAACAAAATCACTGCCCCTGACAATACAACTGGAAACCACGACATTGTTTGGGCAAACGCACTGCTTGTCAATTCAATGGCCTGCAAGTCTTTCGCTTGAGCCAACCCCAATGCTGCTTCTTGACCAATTAATCCATATCCAGAAATCACAATCACCAATGCCGTCATGGTACAGATTACTACTGTGTCTATGAAAGGTTCCAACAAAGCAACCACACCCTCACTTACTGGCTCATTGGTCTTTGCAGCAGAGTGGGCGATGGATGCGGAGCCGATTCCAGCCTCATTGGAGAACGCAGCACGCTGGAAACCAACGATTAATACCCCAATCAATCCGCCATATGCCGCGTCAGCAGAGAAAGCACTCGAAATGATGAGGGCAGCGGCATTAGGGATCTCAGCGATGTTATCGCCTAATACCACTAAAGCACCAAGAACGTAGATTCCAACCATAAAAGGGACAACTTTATCCGTGACTCGAGCAATGCTTTTTATACCGCCAATAATGATCAACCCCACAAGTGCAGCCATCACGGCACCAAAAATCCAACTTTGACCTGCCAAGAAGGACTGGTCACCCCCCGTTACCTCAATCAGTTGCTTCGTAGCTTGGTTTATTTGTACCATATTCCCCCCCCCAAAACTCCCTCCCACACAAGCGATTGCGAATAGCATAGCCAACACGCGTCCGAGTTTAACTTTCCCCTGCTTCGCTAATCCGTCTCGCAGGTAATACATTGGACCACCGGAAACAGAACCGTCTTCGTTTTCCTGACGGTACTTGGTGCCTAATGTGCACTCCACGAATTTAGAACTCATCCCAAGCAATCCTGCAACAATCATCCAAAACGTCGCACCGGGACCACCCAGCGATACGGCAAATGCCACACCTGCAATGTTACCAACGCCCACTGTCCCACTCAAAGCTGCGGTCAAGGCTTGGAAATGGCTGACCTCGCCAGTATCGTTAGGATCATCGAATTTTCCACGGACTACATCCCAAGCGTGTCCAAAACCCCGAACGTTGATGAAACCAAAGTAAAACGTAAAAAAAATTGCGCCTGCGAGCAACCAAATCAAAACGAATGGAACCGAAACACCTGCAAATGATACCTCAAAGAAAACAACCTTCATAATTGCATTGGTCAAAGGCTCCATAACCGCATTAATCTTCTCATCAATGGTGGATGCATTGGCATTAGCCGACTGAACAAGCGCAACAACTAGCGCAACAAATGAGGAAAATTTTCGCATGAATCGAGGGGTTGTTAACGTGAGGCACCGAATATACGAATCAACTCAAATCCTGAACTTCACAGAGAAGGACTTTGTATTCCGATTGATTCGTTCAACCTGCGTATCTGATCCGCCGTTCCCAGTACGAAAAGCTTCATTGAAGCATGCAGCATCGTATCCAGAGATGGATTGATTACCATTTCACCCGAAGCCGTTCTTAAACCTATGACATTAATCCCAAAACGGTCTCGAGCATCGATTTCACCAAGGGTCATTGAGTGCAAACTTCCGGGCAATTGTTTGACTTCAATCTCCTCCAAGTTCACGGCATCCACACCTTGGATGCGAATGTGGTCTAGAAATTCCACTACATCTGGTATAGCTACCAGTGAAGCCATATGAGCACCGCCCACTTGGTCTGGCATAATGACGTTTTGGGCACCTGCCACCTTCAGCTTACTCACTGCATTGGCATTGGATGCGCGACTAATTGTCAAGAGGTCGGACCGGCGTTCTCTTGCTGCTAGGACTACATATAGGTTTTGTGCGTCATCTGGTAAGGTGGTAATGAGGGCTCGTGCGCGATCAAGTCCCGCATTCAACAAATTTTCATCTTCGGTCGCATCGCCGGCGAGCACTCGAATTCCGGCATCGCGCAGCTTCTTTACCAATTCGTCATTGGATTCAATGATGACCACTTCATGCTCGTGACTCTGAAGTTCCTGCACTGCTTTCTCACCCACCCGACCGTAGCCGCAAACAATGACATGGTTTTTCATCTCATTCATAATTCGTTGAATTCGCTTCGCTCGTAATCGCTCCCGGTAATTACCTTCTAGGAAAAACTGGGTGACAGCCGTCGCTGCGAAGGTAAACGTACCGATGGAACTAACAATCAGTATCGCGGTGAAGAGCATTCCTAAATTCGAGAGGCTTCGCACCTCGCCAAATCCAACCGTTGATACGGTTATCACTGTCATGTAAATGGCCTCGAGAAGAGAATAATCCTCGATCCACATGTAGCCAAAACTCCCGAGACACACCACACTTCCCAATAAAAGCGCTGCGATTCTCAAACGTTTTACCGATGGATTCATGCGCTGGGTATTCGATTGAAATATGGCGCTATGGCTTGCTGTAATTTCTGAGCCTCTCTTGCTGCAGCGACTGCGAAGTCTTTACCTGAGTCAGCGTAAAGTATACTGCGCGATGCATTGATGAGAAGGCCACCAGCACCATCAATCCAGCCGGCTTCCATTACATCTTCGATATGACCTCCCTGTGCACCTATACCAGGAACTAGGAAGAAATGATTTGGCGCCAACTGACGGATGGCACGAAGTCGCTCCGGCCGTGTGGCGCCAATCACGAACATCAACTCATCGGGTGAACCCCATTCTAAACATCGCTCAACAACGCGTTGATAAAGGGGTGGCGTCCCGTGGAATTCGAAGTCTTCAGCTCCTGAATTAGAGGTTAAGGCAAGTACAATTGTCCATTTGGATGGGTACTCTTCAAAAAACGGGACGATACTGTCGCGTCCCATGTACGGCGCCACGGTGACGGCGTGGGCTCCCAAGCCTTCGAACATGGCCTTGGCATATCGTTTGGCAGTATTTCCAATATCTCCACGCTTAGCGTCAGCGATGATAAATACGTCATCTGGCATGCCGGCGACAATTCGCTCAAGTGCTGCCCAACCAGCTGCGCCATATTGCTCAAAAAAGGCAAGATTCGGCTTGAACGCTGCCGCATAGCCGCTGGTCGATTTTACTATGGCGTGGCAAAATTCCTCCATCGCATTAACACCCACGCCGAGGTGTCTAGGAATTCGTTCGGGATCCGGGTCTAAACCAACACACAAGCCAGACTCCTTGCGCTTCATCACCTCGTACAAACTTTTGCAATTGTCCATCTAGCAAAATTAGGTTTGCGCTGCCAATAATTCGGCTTGTTCCGCAAGTCGAAGTGCGCTGATAACTGCCTCAAGATCTCCATCCATGATGGCATTCAATGCGTGCGATGTGAATTGTATACGGTGATCCGTCACCCTACCCTGTGGGTAGTTGTACGTTCGGATTTTTGCAGAACGATCACCGGTCGAAACAAGTGACTTACGTTTCTCTGCCTGCTCGGCAATTTGCTTTTCACGTTCTCGCTCGAAAAGGCGCGTGCGCAGCACTTCAAGCGCATGTTCGTAATTCTGATGTTGTGAACGACCATCCTGGCATTCAACGACTATGCCAGTGGGTTCGTGGGTCAGGCGAACCGCGGATTCTGTTTTGTTGACGTGCTGTCCACCCGCGCCGCTCGCACGGTATGTATCGCGGCGGACATCAGTCAAATCCAATTGGACGTCGACGTCTTCCGCAACTGGCAAAACCACCACAGTCGCCGCGCTCGTGTGCACACGGCCTTGCGATTCTGTTTCGGGCACCCTTTGAACGCGATGTACGCCACTTTCATACTTCAACCAGCCGTATACTCCCTCGCCTTCAACACGCACTGTGATTTCTTTAAATCCACCGGCGGTTCCTTCATTAGCGTTGACCAATTCCCAACGCCATGACTTTCCTTCGCAATGGCGCTGGTACATGCGGTAGAGGTCTCCCGCAAAAATGGCTGCTTCATCTCCACCTGTACCAGCGCGAAATTCCATCATAACGGGGCGGTCATCTATTTCATCTTTCGGCAACAATAAGATGCGGGCCTTTTTTAAACCCAACTCAAGTTTCAACGCAATGTCTGGCAGTTCCGCCTCGGCCAGCTCTCTATAATCCGGTGCATCTCCTGAAGCCCACTCTTCAGCTTGGTCCCGATCAGCAAACCAAGCAGTCATTTGATTGAAATGATCTACGATGGGGCCCAATCGCTTGTACTCGCGCATCAAATCCTTATACCTGCGCTGGTTTGAAATCACCTCCGGGTCTCCGACTTGTTTTTCGACTTCCTTGAAACGGTCCGAGATGGAGGCCAGCTTTTGCATTAAAGTGTCCTCTTCTTTCATCTCTTCAGCTAATAGTTGTATTCAAAGGTTCCGTGTTCGCCGGAAACGGTTACACGTCTTCCAGTGTGGGGCTCACAGTGGCCAATTACTTGAGCATCCACTCCCATCGCTTGGGATTCGGCGATGATCGCCGACGCGGCCTCTTCATCGGTATAAATTTCCATTCGGTGCCCCATGTTAAAGACCGTGTACATCTCCTTCCAATCCGTCCTTGAGCTTGATTGGATCAACTTGAATAATGGTGGAGTTTCAAACAAGCGGTCCTTCACAATGTGGACATCATCCACGAAATGTAGGACTTTTGTCTGAGCCCCGCCCGAGCAATGTACCATTCCATTGATGCGGTGGCGCCAGTCCGGCAATATCTTAGCTATGAGCGGCGCATAGGTCCGGGTCGGTGAAAGGATGAGTTTACCAGCATTCAGTGGTACGCCCACAACGTCATCTAGCAATGCGTAAGAACCAGTGTACACCCATTTTTTATCAATATTGGGATCGAAACTCTCGGGATACTGAGAGATGAGCGATTTTTCAAAAACGTCGTGACGCGCACTTGTTAGTCCGTTAGAGCCCATGCCACCGTTGTAGTCTTGCTCCCAAACAGCTCGTCCATGGCTCGCTAACCCGACAACAACTTGGCCAGGGGCAATCCTAGAATTATCGATGACCTCAGAGCGCTTCATTCGCGCAACCACCGTGGAATCGACGATTACCGTTCGCACTAAGTCTCCGACATCTGCAGTTTCGCCGCCGGTACTCCGAATGTCAATTCCATACCCGCGTAGCTCTTCAATCAGCTCTTCGGTGCCTTGGATTATGGCCCTGACCACCTCACCCGTGATTAAATTCTTATTGCGACCAATTGTACTTGAAAGCAACATGGGGCTCACAGCTCCAACGCAGAGCAGGTCATCAAGATTCATAACCAATGCATCTTGTGCGATTCCCTTCCAAACAGACAAATCGCCCGTTTCTCTCCAATACATGTAAGCCAACGACGACTTCGTCCCTGCTCCGTCAGCATGCATTACTACACAATGGTCCTCACTACCGGTCAAGTAATCTGGAACGATTTTACAAAAGGCTTTAGGGAATAAGCCTTTATCTACCCCCTCTATCGCAGCGTGTACCTCCTCCTTGCTAGCGGAAACGCCTCTGCTTGCGTATCTCGATTCCTCCACAAAAAATCGGTTAATTACCGGGCTCGTAATCGAAGCGAAGTATGCGGAATACAGTTCTGCGATTCGCTTGGTGCGCTCGTTCCTTTTCCTCCTCAGTTGACATCTTCACAATCTCCGCATCTGAAATGAGTAACCGCTCTTTTCCATGACCAACAGCTACCAATCGATCGCGTGTGACGCCGCGACTTATGAGGTAATCCACACACGTCTGCGCACGCTTTTGAGAAAGCTCTTTGTTGTAGCTCGCATTGCCTCTGCTATCTGTGTGAGACTCGAGCTGCACTACAAAAGTCTCATTCCGTTCCATAATGCTTAAAAGGTAATTCAACGAATCTGCACTGTTCACTTCATCGTTAATGAGGAGCGCAGATTCATCAAACGGATAAAGAACTAATGGCATGTTATATTCCACGTCCAACACAACCTCATTCATCGGAAATTCACGGGTCATTGTTGTACTGTTGCTTAACCCAATGGTTGAAAATCGATCCCCAGTTACGATATAGCCTTCGTAATTGACTTCCACATCGTATGTCGTGTTATTTTTAATTTCGTTGTCGCACAGTGAAAATGTTCCATCACTGCCATCAGCTGTTACAGAAAACGAATCCCCATTCGAGCCGTTGATGATCACGGTAGCACCAAGTGGATTACCCGTGTAAGCATCGAACACGTCACCTTGATAACAAAATTCCATTTCAGGAAGACGGAATGAATACAAATCATCTTTCCCTTTTCCTCCCGGACGACTTGAGGTAAAAATTCCTGCATCTTCATCATCTTTGAAAATCATGCTAAAATCGTCTCCGGAACTGTTGATGGGATACGGCAGAGGTTCAGCCTTCTCGAATTTCATGGTTCCTTCTGCAGGAAGAGCGCGAACGATGTCCAAACCACCCATCTTTCCCAATTTGGTTGAGGCGTAGTAAAGAGCCCCATCGTATCTCATTGTGGGAAACATTTCATCGCCATCTGAATTCACGTTTGAGCCCATATTAACAGGTTTGCCAAAGGTGTCTTCCTTATCGTCATATGCGACATACCAGATATCTTTCCCCCCGAAGCCGCCAGGCATATCCGAGACGAACATCAAAAAGTCGTTATCCACCGAAAAGCTAGGATGGGCCACTTGCGAGCTGTCATCATCCTCACGATTCACCAATTCCACTACCTCTGATGGACCATATCTTTTGCCCATTGTGCTTGAACGATAGATGTCGCATGCGTATGAATTATCTTCGTCCGAGATACACCGAGTAAAATAGATGGACCGGTACTTCTTGTCAAATGTCACCGTCCCTTCGTTGTACTCTGTATTCACAGTAGAGTTCAGTGGCTCTGGTGTGCTCCAGTTCTCTTTCTTGTCCTGCTCCGCAGTGAACAGATCCATGTAGCGTTGGCCTGTGATTGGATCTTCGCCTGATCCCGCGGAAGATTCTCGCGAGGAGGCAAATACAATTGCATCTGCTTTCTTGGAAGCAAAACCGGCTCCGAAGTCATAACTCGTAGAATTCAATCTAAGCAAGTTGTCCACGATGTACCGGCTGGATGGTTCCATCAACTCGAGTGCATCGTTGTCCGCTTGTTCAATCATCGCCTCCGCAACGGAAGGATCGCCACCATTTTCTTTGTACGTGATGTACCATTCAATGGCTTCGTCAAACTCCTGCTGCATAGACATCGCCTCTCCGTAGTGAAGGTAAACATCCGGGCTCTGAGAACCGTAACGCAATCCGATGGCCTTGTCGTACCATTCCTCAGCACCTGTAGGCTCCATCAATCTCATAAAACTCTCACCTGCCATAAATGCAATTCGACCCTTTTCGTCAATATCCTTGACTTTTGGGTAAGCTTTGATGTACTCCTTAAGTGACGTGGCATAGGCACCTCGCTCATAGGCTTGATCAGCCTCCTCAGCCAAATCACTTTGGGCTGAAGCGAGTCCGAATGCGAAAAACATGAGCAAACCGAGGAGTCCGGTTCGCTTCCAACTTGCTTGCAGGTAGTTGTGCATTTCCAAACGCTTTAATTCAATTCCCGAATGTAAGGCAAAGTGTCCATTCGCGTACTCGCAATATCGAAAAACGTCCAACATGAAGCAGCCGCCATTGCTGACTGCCGCTGCTTGCGCAGAGGACGCATCAAGATTCAACGGGTAAAAAGCAATTCAGAAAACTTCGGTAAAGGCCAATCTGCATCGGCAACCAACGACTCGAGCTTGGCACAGATATTAGAGGCTGCATCCATGCTAGGTACCAATTTATCTGCAAATGTCTTAGCACTTTCCAAGGGATTTTTCGCCGAATCAGCTTTTTCGTGAATCGCCTCCATATTAGCAATGGCGGCATATAGTTCTTGGATAAGCTCACCTGCCTCCTTGATCATATCAATTTGAGCTCCAGAGTAAGACTTGGCTTCCTTGCCAAGCACCGCGTCGAGCTGCCCTACGTTGTCGAGCAATCCATTCTGGTGACGAATAGCCGCTGGAAGTACAGAATTCTTGCACATATCTATGAGCACGCGGTATTCAATCTGCCGTTTCATTATGTAATTTTCAAACTCAACTTCGACACGCGCACCAAGTTCTTCTTTGCGTAAAACGCCGAGGTCTTCGAAAAGAGATACCACCTCCTTTCGGGTAAATACGCTTAACGCCTCGGGAGTCGAGCGTAAATTGGAAAGCCCACGTTTCTTCGCCTCTTTCACCCACTCATTAGAATACCCATTGCCTTCAAAACGGATGGCCTTGCTATCAGTTATGAGCTTCTGCAGCTCCTTCAATATGGCGTCATCCTTTTTATCTCCGCCAGCGATTCGGGCATCGACAGCAGCCTTAAA
>DIHQ01000028.1:3018-5829 GCA_002420235.1 Flavobacteriales bacterium UBA5692 | reverse complement strand
CTGGGGTTCCGCTGTCGCGAGGTCGTCGGCGGGACACTTAGTGGCAAAAAATGTCCCAGTGCTGTCCCGCATATTTTCTAAGTTATTGTTTTTGAACCATTCTGAAAAACTCAAGTGTCCCAAAAGTGTCCCGTTGGTGTCCCGTTCGATGACATCAAAATCATCATTTGGGACACCCTTTGCGCAAGTGTCCCAAAAAGTGTCCCGCGTTACCTGATCTGACGGGAAATGGCGGTAATTGTCTGATCCATGAAACTTTACCCGAACAGAGGCATTTGGATACATCTGCAGGATTTCTTCGATTTTACGCAATTTATGTTCTAGGGAAGTCATCAATTTCTCCCCTCTCAATTGCTCTGCGAACCCACCTCTGCGCTTGTTTTTTGGTGCCGTCCAAGACCAGCCAAACCTCGTTTACAAGCTCCGTCTTTCTAACCTGCCCCTTACGCCGTAGCTTGCGATCTTCGTCCACGACCACAGTGATTGGATTGAGCGGATCGACTACTGCCTCGCGCACTGGCCCACGTAATTCTGGCACCAGTGTATCGATCTCAACCATGTCCTCGTCACAGACCCCAAGGCCAACATTGATCATGTCAAAAACCACAGGTTCAATCAGTGCAGTGTCTTTGCTTTTGGTATTGGTGAAGAGCGTACCAACCAGTACGCCCTCCTCGTCATAAGGCTCCACACGGAACTCATGATCGACCGCAGCTGGTAGCTCAGACGCGCCCCTTGCACGGTGCTGAGCCGCCTCTGAATGGCCCGTATGATGCACAAGAAGCACGGCACATTTGTACTGCTGTATGACCCATGTAAGGGCCGCAATCAGCTTGTTGATGTCAGCCCCAGATTTCTCATCTGCTGACCCTAGAGCGCGTGCAAGAGTATCAACGACAATGAGCGCAGGAGTGCCATCAATGCTGATCCGCTCCTCAATATAGGCGACCAGTGCAGAAATATGAGCATTATCTGTAAGGATCAGGGGCTTATCATTTCCATAGAGAGGCACATCAGCAAGGCTAGTATCGTTGTGCTTCTCCCAGCCTTTCAGGCGGCGATTAAGGCCACCGTGGCCCTCGCCCGCGATGATCAGCACAGACCCCTGTTTGACCCTGTGACCATGCCAATCTTTGCCCGTGGCAATGCAGCACGCCAGATCATAGACGATGAACGATTTCTTGGCTCCTGATGGCCCAAAGACCAGCACAAAGGTGCCTTCCTCAATATGGGATTTTACCAGCCACACTGGCGGCAAAACATCCTCAATACCGATACGCTTAAAAAGGGGCTTGTGCGTCTCTTTGGGATTTTTTGAGACGGCATGAACCAAGCGTGGCTTCTTCATATCCAAACGCTCTGCAGCGGCCTTCACGGCAGACTTTACGTTGCCAGAATGCTCGTATTGGCAAAACAACTCAAAGCAATCAAAGGAGTGTTCATCGCCAAAAGGATCAGACCCATGGTGGCTAAAAGCGCGACCATCATCAAAGACGTTTACCCCTGCCAGCTTCGTTGTCGAGCGTGGCGATAGATACCGTTTTTTGCCTGTCCGAATATATCCATAGTGCGCAAGCAAGCTGTGAATGTCATGCGCGTCATTAAATGCGTCGATGACGCTGGGACCATCGCTTTTTGGCCTCTCCTTGGGCTGCGGCTGAAACTCAGGCTCTGCCAACCACGGGCAGATTGATTTCATCTGCGGATAAAACTTATCCCACTCCTCCCAAAGAGCGAGGAGCTGTGGCGGCAGCTCAGGTATGCCATCCCATATTGACGGCCCCTCCCACCGATATGGGCGACCTGTGTCGGGATGAATGCTTGGCGGCAGTACGTCTTGCACTGGGCCAGCGCGTAATTCAAAAACAATCTCTGTTTTGCGCGGATTGTTTATTGTAGGCCACGCAATGCTGCGACGGGTCAAATGAGATGGCGCTCTAAAAATCAGTTTGCCACGATCAGGCCGACCTTTGATTTGAGGTGCAGACTGCATCAACGCATCAAAATCGATGCCCAGCGCCTCAAAAATAATCCGAGTATTTTTGATGTGATCAATATCAATTGCACAGGTGCCAGATGCGCTATGGAGCAGCCCCACGTTGGATGTTGGATACTTCTGAAAGAAGACCCTTGCGACTTCCGCATCGGAGAAGGCGCGATCTGGCTCCTGCCAGCGTCTATGCTTAGGAGCCTTTGATGCCGACGGCATCGGGACCAAGGTCAAATTCAAGTGTTCACAGTAATCAGCGGGGTTCTGTGGAAAGGCGCGGACATTGGTTTCCATCACGCACCGCGCTTTCTGATCGCTTTAATAAAACGATCCGCTTCTTGACGATCAAATGAAAGGGAGCCGTCTGGCTCCACTTTCTGTTCAGGTGCCAGCGGATGATCGGCACATTTGCGATACCAAGTTGCTTTGGAGACACCCGCCCTGCGCAACCCGTAGCCCAACCTAACGCGGCTGGATTTCATGTCTTTATAGATCATGGCAACTCCCTTTCGCGCGCCTCAGAACGGTATTTCGTCCTCAAAATCGGTGTTAGCCTTGGGAGGGGTTTGACCAGCAAAATCATCCAAAAATGCATCCAGATCGTCAGGTGCATCAGGATCATCAGCGAACGGATCAATCGACGTTGGCGCATCCGCAAGCGTCACCAGCTTTACGCCCTTTAGACGAAATTGAACGCCAGATTTGCCAGCATAGTTCCATGCAGCAAGCTTCAGCAGCACATGGCAGATAGAGCCATTCGTTAGGCGAAAGCCTTCGGTTGCCTCTTTGCTGTCAGGCATCCAAACCTTTGGTGCATTGCC
>DIHQ01000028.1:0-2633 GCA_002420235.1 Flavobacteriales bacterium UBA5692 | reverse complement strand
TCTTTTTTGAAGAGATCGTCCAAACTGCTGGGTGTCCAGTTTGCCCATTCTGGCTTTTTCGCAGCACCGAATGCGCTTTTCGCAGCCTTTGCAACTTTCTTGGCAACGTCAGGTGAAATGGCCCAACTACACTCAAATTTTGCATCAGGTGCGTTATACGCACAGGGCGCACTGCGATTTTCTAATGCATTAAAATTGTGCGGTTCATGTAACCGTGGATAAAGCGCACGGGCGCTATACAGCTTAAAGTCCATAAAGGAACTCCTTTGTATTGCTGAGATTTATTTTGGAAACAGGAGGCCAGCCTGTGCTGTACTTCCCTGTCTTCCGCGATTGCGCGATTTCGTGCAGGATTTGCTCGACGCGCTCTTCTGCTTTGGAAAGGATGTCGCCTTCCAAAACAAAATGCTGTGTGACGAAGGGCGACGTTTTTTCGACAGCAATGAAGTGAAATTCGTCGTCAACGCGTAGGCCAGCTTCGCGACAAACAAGACGGTAGAACGCTGCCTGTTTGTCGTAGCCCATATTGAATACGGTCTTTGTAAAGTTTTCAGGAGCAGCTGAAATTGTTGTCTTTAGATCAAGCAGCAACCCAGACTTGGGTACGTACAAGTCAGGTCGTGTTTTGATCGATAAGCCACTCGCGTGATCAGCAAAGATTGAGGTTTCAAACCAGATGTCGTCAGCATCATTTGATAACAACTGTTGAACAAACGGATGCGTTCTCGCACTGCGACCTGCTGCAATGGCATTGCTGTACGCCTTGATGGGTAAGGCAACGCCACCAATTGCTTCGGCCTTTGCTCGCGCCTCTTCCCAAGTAGCACCACGGCGCGTTTCACCAGCCATAATGACCAGATCACCATCATCGCTGAACTCAAAATGAGCAGCAGTCCCTTCGTCGGCAGTGTAACGGTTGATTGTTTTAACACCATGTTCCGCATGACGCGGCGAGCGCAGATGCCAATCCTTGATGTACGTGGAACCCAACGCCAAATCTGCGTGATAATCAGCGTTGGACTGATGGTGGAGGATGCGGACCGCCATTAGTTCGCACCCAGAGCATTTTTGAGGATTGCCTTGCTGATCACAGGATCAGTCGGCTCACCTATCATCTGACGCTCTTTGAAAAACTCTTCGAACTGCGGATATTCTAAAGAAAAGTGGCGCGACAGAAGAGCGACAACATTGTTGTTCAACTTGTAATCGCAATCAGCGTCACGCAAATACGTCTCAAGACGGATGCCCTCTGCTAATGCGCGCGCCCCATAATGAAGACGCCCAATTGCAATCAAGCGCAAAGCATTGCGTTTGAAAGCCGTGTAGATTGAACGATTGTCTTTGAGCCATTTGGCGTATTCGCGGCACCGTTCCGTGAAATCCCGATTTATCGCAGACGGGAACTGCATTTCCATTTGTGCTGCAAACATGTGTTACACCCACTCTTTGGCTTGCTCGACGAGCGCCATGATCTCGCCAGCAAAGCGTTTCGTATTTTGGTTTTGCGGAGGGATGGCAGCTGTCATGCGAATGATGTCCGCTTTGCGTTCAATCGCGTTGAGAGCCACCACCAGTTTCTCTGACCGTTCCAAATCAGCCATTTGCGGCCTCGTGTTCTTTCAGGATTAGGTCGAGCTGCGCAGAGATTTTCCGCGCATTTTGGTTTGCAAGTTTGACGAGATACGCCTTGCTTGCGGTAGCGACATACGCCTGTATTTTGGCTGGGCGCGCTTCGCCATTTGTTTCAATCGCATCCATTTCAAGCTCCTTTCGTTGCGTCTGGATGCAGTCGTTTGGATCAGCTTTTTACCTTCAAAAATACGTGGACAGAGAACACACAGCGGCCGCACAAAGGGGAGCCAAGACCCCAACAGCTTGTCCTTTTTTGAATGTTTTTCAGTGGCTTAAGGCGCGCAAAAAAAAATGCCCTTTCGGGCGCTTCCTTTAGCGTTTACAAATTGCTCATAAATTTACTCAGGAGACTTCAATGAGCCTTTTCGACAAGTGGTTTGATGCAGCAAACTCAAACGACAGAGCACAAATGGATGAGTTACTGCACAACGACTTTATATTTGTCAGACACAATACGGGTGAAGAATTAAGCAAGGATGAGTTTCTTGACTACATGTTAAATGGCATTAGAGACAAAACTACAGCTGAAAATAGGCGGCTAATATATGAGAATGACGAGGTTATAGTCAGTCATTCTATATTGGATGGTCCTATGGGGAGGAACGCAGTAATGCTGGTGCGCCAAGTAAAAGACGGAAAAGTTTTAAGGGCAGAAACAGGTTCTACGCCATTACCCGCTAATTAATTTCAAATTTAGCAGGTCGTCATGCTCAACACATGAGGCGCAGAGCAAGGGCAGCATAATCCTCCATGGAAAGATCAGCTGTCCCTTTGGGCATGAGCGTCAGGCCACCCTGCGCAGAGCCTATAGCTGCCAGTTCCACACGACAGCGCGGGGCCACCCTTCCGTTTTGATATATCACTGAAGGCCACTGCCCCGTTTTGCGCGCTGTCCGCATCGCCTGATCCCATGCTCCAGCTGGGATGCCATTACCTTTGCTGCGGTATTTGTTTTCAATGGCGAAAGGGAAGTTTCCATCCATACAAAGCAAGTCGCCTAA
>DIHQ01000050.1 GCA_002420235.1 Flavobacteriales bacterium UBA5692 | reverse complement strand
TCAATCGACCAATGGATCCTGTGCTCATCAACACAGGTGCAGCATATGGTGGAGCCGTGAATCAAAGAGGGCGAGGTGCCGTAGCCGCTGCTGAAGCCGGAGCTGTGGGTGCTTTGGTTCGTTCGATGACCCACGCACTTGACACCTTACCGCATACAGGCGCCATGTATTACCAAGAAGGCATCGACAGCGTGCCAAGTGCAGCCATTTCAACGGTCGATGCAAGTTGGCTCGCCAACCAACTTAAAGAACATCCAGACTTGGAAGTAACGCTGGAAATGAACTGTCAAGCTTTTCCAGACGTAGAGCAGGGCAATGTTATTGGCGAGTGGAGAGGCAGCGAATTGCCCAACGAAATAATCACCATCGGTGGCCACCTCGACTCATGGGACATCGGCGAGGGTGCTCATGACGATGGCGCCGGCATAGTGCATACACTCGAAGTTTTGCGCATCTTAAAGGCAATCGACTACACGCCACGCAGAACCCTGCGCTTTGTTTTGTTCATCAACGAAGAGAATGGCAACCGGGGTGGCAGAAAGTACGCAGCAGCCGCAAAAGAAGACCACGCCACTTCAAACAAACGATACGTGGCCGCATTAGAATCGGATGCAGGCGGGTTTGTCCCAAGGGGATTCCGAATCGACGCCGGGGACCAAGCCACAGAAATGATTCGGTCTTGGAAGCCCCTATTCGATCCTTACAACATTCACCGATTCCGACGCGGCGGAGCCGGTGTGGATATCAGCCCTTTAAAGGCTTTAAATCCGCGCCCAGTCATGGTGGGATTGAGTCCCGATGGGCAACGTTATTTCGACTTTCACCACAGCGCACAGGACATCTTTGAAAACGTTCACAAGCGCGAACTTGAACTTGGCGCAGCCACCTTTACGGCCGCGGTATTTTTACTCGATCAGTACGTGCCTAGTTCGGGCAAGGTTGACTGAAGGCAATCAAGAAGAAAAGCAGATCGGCAACCGTTATATAGCCACTCCCGTCAAAATCGTATGGGCATTCTGTACTGCTGACATAACATCCAATGGCATCTTGCCAAACCGTTCCGGGGCCACAGGAGCTTGGAGCGTCGAGGCAGTCGAATGTACATGACCCATCGTCGGAGTTGGCATTTTCTTGGTAATTGCAAGCTTCAGGGTAGGTGCAACCGAAGCAAAGCCCGCCTGATAGGCACGGATCGAGTTGCCACATCGGTGCAGATGAGCCGTCTTCGGTCAACAACCAGTGTTGGTTCATAGCAATCCCAGTATGCGTGGTAATTGTACCACTCGGCCACTGCACCTCAACCTCTGAAATTCCCATGATATCCCCGAGGCCAAAAGACTCCCAACAGCTATTTTGACCCAAGTAATTCTCGCCTGCGTATGTCATACGGAATTGAGCCGAGCCGTCGCTTGAATGGACAATAACCTTAGCACCAACGCCGTCCCGGTTGCTCACTGTTCCCTCGAGGTGAATCTTTACCCAGTTATTGGTATTTGGTGTGCCTCGCAACACTTGTGCGTATTCGCCCACGGCATGTGACACCAAATCTGGAAAACCGTCGCGGTTGTAATCCCCCGCAGCAGTAGCAAAAGAAAGGGTGCTCTCTGTCTGAAACTGTGGCTCGTCGGCTTCAGTAAATTCGCCAGCCGTATTATAGAAAAAGGCATCTGGCTCATCGTTATAAATGCTTAATACTTGGGGATAATTCGTGTATACGCTGTATCCAGTAGCGACGTGCAAATCTTCCCATCCATTGTTGTCCACATCCAACCAATTGGCTGCCCAGCAGATTGCATCCACCTGCAGCTGATTCATGGGGACATCCCCTTCTTCATCGTCGATTCCAAAGTTCCCATACCCGTCATTAAGCAGAAGCCAATTCATGTCTTCGGCAAATGCCGTAATGTATAAATCGGAATCCAAGTCACCGTCGTAATCCGCTACGCTGGTGGACATGCAGTTGATTGCTATGTCCAATCCAATTTCCTCCCCAACTTCGAAAAATGGCGTAACCGAACCAGCCGGTTGTTGCTGAAAGTAATGATTTTCATAGATTGTGCGATCACGGATAACGTGCAAATCAAGAAGGCCATCGCCATTGAAATCGACCCACTGGCCCTGAAAGGACTGAACACCGAATTCATACACTCCCTGCGACTCCGTAGTCTCTGAAAAGGTTCCATTACCGTTGTTTACATAGAGTTCATTGAACGGATATTCGTCAAGCGAAACCGTGTAATTACTTACAAAAAGATCCAAATAACCGTCCACATTGTAATCGCCAAAACTTGCCCCATAACTTTTACGGGAAGCCTGATTTATCCCACAAGTTGAACTTACATCAGTCAGCCCGCCCTCCCCATCAGCAATGAATAATTTATTCGCCGCCAAACGGTAAGTAACAAATAAATCCTTATCTCCATCGTTATCAATGTCCGCCCACAGCACCATCTTCGCCTCGTGCGGATAAGTCGGTAATTCAAAGTCAACAGGGGTGAATCCCTCTTCATCCCCTGTTCCTTTAAAAAACTTTAATTCTCCTTGGTAATCCGCAAAAGTCAAGTCATCAATGTAGTCACCATTAAAATCTGCAAAGCTTATCCCAGCACCTAAGAATCCACCTGTGTGCTGCGTTTCAAGTTGAATGATGTTGCTGACATTGGTCAATTGCGAAATCCCACGTTTTGTAACGATAAAAGCTAACACTAGAGGTAGGAACCGGATTATGGAATGTCGGGAAACCATGAAAACCTTATGGTATATCATGGACAATCGATAGCAAACATCGCGAGGAAGATTAGCAAGTCAAAGACATCCGTGACCTGATCCCAGTTCAAATCTGTTGGGCATGTATTTTCAATCGGTACACATTGTCCTGTAGACGCTTCCCAGGTGGCACCAGGGCCACAGGTAGTTTCGTTCATGAGGCAAGAAAAATCACAGGAACTGTCATCTTCGTTAGCATTACTATCGTAATTGCACGCCTCAGAGTAGGTACAGCCGTAACATGGGAAGAATTCACACAAATCGGGTAGCGTCTCGCCCTCAACCAGAGTCAGACTCTGGTTCGGTTCAAGATTGAAGTATTTATCAATGATCCCAGAAGGCCATTGTACCGTAATGCTATCAATTCCCGAAGCGAGACCGAGTCCAAAATGTTCCCAGCGGCTGTTTTGCCCCATGTAATTTTCCCCACATGTGGTCATATGGTAACCAAGGAGGCCGTTGCGGTAGACGTGAATCTTAGCACCAATACCATCCCGATTGCCTACAGTCCCTTCAAGCATGATTTTAACCCACCTATTTCCATTGGGAATAGCTTCTAGTACTTGAGCGTATTCACCTACCAGGTTGTTAACCAAATCGGGAAAGCCATCCAAATTGTAGTCACCGGTGGCCGCCGAGAACGATAATGCCTCCGTATCAAAAAACCCCGTTGTATCCTCAAAGAAAACACCGCCCTCGTTATGGAAGAAATTATCAGGAACGTAAGGGTAATTCTGGAAAATCACAGGCCAGTTGGTATAGGTCGAAAAGCCAGTGCATACATGTAAGTCCTCCCAACCATCGTTATCCATATCAAGCCACGTTCCAGCCCAGCTAGTCAAATTAACCAGTACGCTATCGCCTGCTTCGGAATCATAAAGTTCAAACACACCCGTTCCGTCATTCACAACAAAGTGGTTGCCTTCGAACATCCCAGCGGAAATGTATAGGTCTTGGTCGTCATCCCGATCAAAATCCGTAGTCGAAGTGCACATGGCATTGATGGAATAATCCAAGCCCATATTGTGAGCATCATTGAAGAAATCGCCGTCTTCCGTTTGCTTATAGTATTTGTTGTCAAAACAGAGACGATCCCGTATAAGATTTAAATCCAATAAACCGTCTTCGTTGAAGTCCACCCATTGACCTTGAAAATTTTGCGGTAACGGTTCACCCATCGGAAAATCAAACGTTACCTCTTCGAAATACCCGTCACCTAAGCTGTGATAGAACTCATTAAACGGAGGGTCTTGTCCACTGACGTAATTGGCAACAAATAAGTCCAACAAGCCGTCGTTATCATAATCGCCGAAGCAAGCACCGAAGCTCCTGCGATTGGTTTGGTCGATACCACACTGTGAACTTACATCGGTCATTTGTAAGCCGCCTTCATTGATGAATAAACGATTCGCTGCTAGGCGGTATGTAATAAACAGGTCTTGGTCTCCATCGTTATCAATGTCCGCCCAAAGTATGCATTTGGCTTCATTTGGGTAGTATGGTAAATTCAAATCGTACGCCATGAATCCTTCTCCATCGCCCAAGTAAAACTGCAAGTCGCCCGCATGGTGTGCGATGCTCAAATCATCCAATCCGTCACCACTAAAGTCAGCCATACTAAGGCCTTCTCCCAAGTAGCCCCCCGTATGACCCGTCCAAATATCTGCCGCATTGCTAACGTCTATGAATGGCGCTTGAGCCGCAACCCATGGAATCCCTCGTAGACCTGACAGCAAGGCAATTGCTAGCACCATCCTGGAAGAGGATTGTAAAAGATTGGATGAAGATGCTATTTTTTGGATGCAAAGCATTGGGGAACCGATTCGGTTCCAAAACTCACAGGTACCTAAAAATAACTCGTAACATCAACATTTCCAATTGAACGCGTCCCAATCATAACCTCAAGGGCAAAATGATGAAAATGCGCCAAGCATGAATAACAAATCCGATACGTCTACTTGGTTGTCACCCGTAAAATCGGCAGGACACGGATCTTCGCATTGGGCCGTCGTCGGATTCCAAATTAAACCAGTCCCACAAATCAAGTCAGCAATCAAGCACGAAAAGTCACAAGAGCCGTCATCCGTCTGTGCATCAGGAGTGAAGTTACATGCGCCTTCATAAGTGCAACCGATACAGGATGGAACACAAGAACTACCTTCAGTTAATTCAAGCTGTGCCGGAACCGCTACATCATACCACGTCTCTATCAATCCCAGAGGCCAATGAATCTGAATGGAATCAATGACCGAATGGTTCGCAAGACCAAAATGCTCCCACCGACTGTTTTGGGCTAAATATCCTTCACCAGCATACGTTTCACGGTACCAATAATCTGAACCTGCCCACAGTTCAATCTTTGAACCTATTGCGTCAGCATTGCTCTCAGAGCCATGTAATAAAACCAACAGAGTATTATTACCGTTCGCTGTGCCCGATCGAACTTCGGGAGCAAGTCCAATTTTATGAGAAACGAAATCGATAAATCCGTCATTATTATAATCACCCGTCGCCGTCGAAAAGCTCAACGTACTTTCCGCTTGAAATAATGAACCTGGCGGGTTAAACGAACCAGACACATTTACAAATAGCTCATCTGGCTCATTCGGATTATCCATTAAAACCGCAGGATATTGAATGTAATCTGTGGTTCCCGTCGCGACGTGTAATTCCTCCCAACCATCGGCATCGACATCCATCCATTGTCCTGACCAACAGACTTCATACATCGCTAGAATTTCCGATGTTACAGCCGAATAAAACCCATCTCCATTATTTTGAAGGAGTTCATTTCCCTCCAGACCACCGGCTACAAAAAGATCCAAATCTCCGTCACGATCAAAATCATGTGGACTCGAGGACATACAATTGATAGCAACATCCAGCCCACGCATCGCCGCCTCTTCTTCAAATACAGCTTCTCCTGTTATCAATCCTTTATTGTGATAAAAAAGATTGGGATAGATGAGTCTATCACGCGCCACGTGTAAATCCAGCCAACCATCGCGGTCTGCATCCATCCAAGAAGCTTGGAAGGATTGCAAATTTGTACCACCCATCCCCATTTCCTCTGTAACATCTTCAAATTGACCATTGCCCAAATTGCGGTAGAGTTCATTACCCGGCGGGACGTCGACTGCATATCCATAGTTGGAAACGAACAAATCCAATAATCCATCACGATCATAATCGCCATAGGCCAATCCAAAGCTCCGTCGGTTATCCTGAGCAATTCCGCAAGTAGCACTCACATCCACCATCTGCATATCGCCTTGGTTAATCCACAGTTTATTGGGGGCAAGCCGGAATGCCACGAATAAGTCTTGATCACCATCGTTATCAATGTCCGCCCATAGGAGGCCCTTCGATTGTGCATCTGGCATTTCCAAGTCCAATTCAATTGGCACAAAGCTATTGCCTTGGCCAATGTAAAATTTCAACTCGCCTTCATGGTGGCCAAAGCTTAAATCATCAACTCCGTCGCCATTGAAATCTGCAAAGCTCATTCCCGTTCCCAAAAATCCTCCGGTGTGATCCGTCTCCAAACCGATAACATCTTCATCAATGACAAGCTGGCCTTGAAGCCCGAAAGAGCAAATGAACACTCCCAATGCGCTCAATCCATATTTCGCTCGTTTACGCATGTGCTTACTTCCTTCAATTAACATAAGATACGCAATCAATAAAAGATGGACATAAAAAAAGGGCTCGACCGTAGTCGAGCCCTTTCTCTCAAGGATTTTAGATTATTCGCAAACTGTACCGAAGGCTCCTAGGAATACCAAGAGATCGGCAGTAGTTACAGAACCATCTTCGTTGATATCCGCTGGACATGGGTTCGACAAGTCGAATTCACATGTTCCATTGTCAACACTCGCGTTTTCGTCGTAGTTCGATGCATCAGCATACGTACAACCACTGCAATCGTCGAAGTTACATTCTTCAATTACAAGGATATTCGCAGCCGGGTCGTAGTTGCAAGCACACGCAACATCGCAACCCTCAATGCAGTTGTTACCTCCAACACTGATGTATTCAGGACCGAAAAGCTCGCCACCTGAGATTACACCACCGAACACACCTGAGATAGACCAAGAAGGCTCGAAGTTGAAGGTGTCATCACCTGTTGTCAAGATGTAACATCCTGCATCCATGCAGTATACCTCCTGTAAGTATGAACCATCACTGTTATCAAGAGTCAACGTAGTGTTAATGACAACGTTGCCTTCGAGGTCTGTGATAACGATATCACATCCTGTCCAGCCGTCACCAAAGCTATCCTCCATCGTGATAGTCAAGCATGTGCCGTAGCAGCAAGAATTATCATCAATGGTAGCTTCTGGATCGTAATCACACGCATCTGGATCCATACATCCGGCGCATGTCTCGTATTCACACGTTCCATTTTCGTCGGTTGCTTCTGAATTGTAGTTACAAGCAATCTCATCCGTGCAACCACAGACGATATCTGGACCTGCTGAGAATGGATAGATTTCAGTAACTAAGCTGCCACCTGCCCCACCAGCAATGATTTCGTTTCCGTCACCATCTGTTACGCTCCACGACTGCTCACCGTCCCAAATAAAGGCACCAGTGAATGCATACGTGTAGCAACCTGGATCTAGGCAGAGCACGTCTAGACCGTACTCCGCTCCGGTAACGTTGTCTTCATCAACTTGGTAGAATGCTTCGTCAATGTAGTTGGCGGCAACTGAGTTACCATCCCCATCAAAGATTTCGTATCCCCCAGGTGAACCTGAGTTGCTACCAGTCCATCCGTCACCAAATGAATCATACATGTTCACCAAGATAGTTGTACCACCTGGGTTATCATCACAGGCACAAGAAGTGTACTCGCAGATGTCATTTGTTTCGATGTTGGCATCTGGGTTGAAGTTACAAGCTGCAGAAATTGTGCATCCTTCAATTGCTTCCTCACAAGACAATTCAATCTGGTATGTTCCTTGTCCATTGAATACACCATCGTTCTCATAAGAAACGTATACGAAGTAATACAATGATGGGTCGGAAACGAACTGTACATAAGCATCATCTTGATCGAAGAAACCGCAGCCTTCAAAAGAAGCACTGTTATCGATAACACTTCCAGTAACGTCTAGAGCACAATCATAAACACCGCATGATGCAGAAACTGATGAGTACACTTGGACCCGCGTATCGATCACAGATCCACACGTGTTCAAGGTGTGCAATTCACCTGTTCCGGCAAATGTCCACCAAACACCTGGGACTGGATCATTCGGGATATCCTGAGTTCCGTCATCAATTGCTGTCGCAGTGACAGAGCCGTAAGCACCAGTAGTGATAGTAAAGGCATCAACGACTTGGTTGCCATTGAAGTAAACGTTCGCAGTTGCGCCATTCCATCCGTCACCGAATGAATCGAAACCTTCAAACAAGAAATCACCTTCAGCCATTCCACAAACCCAGTCTCCTGCAGTTGCGGCGCCGGAATAAACATTACCGGCAGCATCAGTTATGCTCCAAGAGACTTCACCGTCCCATGTGCCTCCGCCTGCTGTTACAAAAGCTGCATTTTCACCTGCCTCACACGGAGAACAAGTAACGTTTGGTGCTCCATCAGCAGTCGCACCACCCATAGAACCTTCAAGGTATCCAGAGTTACACGGAAGGTCGAATGCATTTTCACACAAATCATTATCCGGGACAGCCGAGTAGACACAACTACCATCGTCTTGGTTGGCAATATCAAGGTAATTATCAGCAGATGGGTCAGTGCAACCCAAGAAGATACCAGTGGTGGTAAATTCAAAGTCTCCACATGTTGTAGCATCTGTCGTGCCCACAAAGAAGTAGTAATCTGTATTGGGCTCAAGTGTAATGAATGATTCAATAGAACCTGCACAAGTACCCGTGAAGAGACATCCAACATATGTTCCAAGGCTCTCGCAGTCTCCACCGTCCAGATAGATGGTCAAAGACAATATGCCTGCATCGACGTTTGTTAAGTCGAATAAGAAGGTATCAAAGTCCAAACCAGAAACTGGGTCAGTGCTATTGAAAGTAAACCATACACCGTAAACTGTTCCACCAAAAGCTGGGATAGTTGCTGGGTTCGAACAGCAAACTGATCCTGTGAAAGTGACGCCGTCCAATTGTGGAGTTGCGTCTTCACAAAAATCGTTTGATGGGAACTCGTCACAAACCTCACACGTAACTTCGAGCAAGAACTCTGTGCCACCAGTGAATACACTGAACCGTGAGACGTAGATATAGTAGTTGTTACCTGTTTCAGCGAGGAAGGCGACTCCAGACATCAAGCCACAAGCATCGTCATTACCGACGATGGGCTCTAATTCACCGGCATCATTGTAAACAAAGACGTGCATTTTCGTGTCTGTAACAGGATCAGCAAAACCTGAAGTCGCTGTTGGGGTATTACAAGTGTTAGCGAAAACCTGGTAATCAGCGTCGGCGTTGAACTCATACCATACACCACCAGTCGTCACTGTTGTTCCAGCAAAGATGCCTGCAAGGCCTTCTTCGTCAGAAGCATTTTCCAAAGAGCCTGAAACTTCCATATCACAACCAATGGCTTCAGCATCGCCGATAGCATTGTTTGGTGGAGGGCAAATACATGACCCATCATCTACAGTTGCAGAAATGTTATAGTTGAAACAGTATGGATCGGTACATCCCTCGAAACCACAGTCTCCGAGTAAGCCGAAGTCAATAAACCAACCTCCGCTTGGGAATCCAACTGGAGGAGGAAGTGGCCCGTAATAACCTGATTCCGGCTGGTCGCCGTAAACTGTACCAAATTGGTCGGTTATGACGACAGCAATTTCATTGTCTGCCGCACCACCTCCAGAAGTGAAGATGTAACAGCCGAGTGGTATACAATGGAAGTCGATACCTGCATCGGCAATGTAGGTGTCTGCCTCATCCCAATTACCACTAATTGA
>DIHQ01000010.1 GCA_002420235.1 Flavobacteriales bacterium UBA5692 | reverse complement strand
TGCTCCTGCTCCATCCAATCCATGGTAGCGGCGCCATCGTGTACCTCGCCAATTTTGTGAGAAATACCTGTGTAGTATAGGATACGCTCAGTCGTCGTGGTCTTACCGGCATCTACGTGTGCCATGATGCCGATATTCCTGGTATAGTTGAGGTCTCTTTTAGCCATGATTATAAAGCCTGATCAATGCGGTTTTCAGAAACGGAAGTGCGAGAATGCTTTGTTCGCTTCAGCCATGCGGTGGGTATCTTCTTTCTTTTTAAAAGTTGCCCCTTCTTCTTTCGCTGCAGCAAGAACCTCAGCCGCTAAGCGGTCGGCCATTGACTTTTCGTTGCGCTTACGTGAAAAGCTAATTAACCATTTCATGGCTAAGCTTTGTTTGCGGGAATCCCGAATGGGTTGCGGAATCTGGAAGGTAGCCCCGCCCACACGTCGACTGCGCACTTCTACCGCTGGAGTTACGTTGTCCAAAGCACGCTGGAAGACTTCAAGGCCATTCTCATCGGTACGTTCCTGCACCTTATCCATGGCTTTGTAGAAAATGTCGAATGCGACACTTTTCTTACCATCCAACATCAAATTATTGACGAAACTTGTTACGAGGACACTGTCGAATCGCGGATCCGGCAGGATTAAATGCTTTTTTGGTATTCTTCTTCTCATATCAAATTAGCTCTTGGCTTTCGGCCGCTTAGTACCATACTTTGATCGACGCTGCGTCCTTCCCTCAACACCGGCAGTATCCAGTGCACCTCGAACTATGTGGTAACGTACACCAGGTAAATCCTTCACACGTCCACCGCGAACTAAAACAATGCTGTGTTCCTGTAAGTTGTGGCCCTCACCACCAATGTAAGCGTTGACCTCGTTACCATTTGTCAATCGAACACGCGCCACCTTACGCATGGCCGAATTTGGTTTCTTCGGTGTAGTCGTATAGACGCGCACACACACGCCTCGGCGTTGTGGGCAAGAATCCAAGGCTGCAGATTTGCTTGCTTGGGTCTTCGTAATGCGCCCTTTTCGTATGAGCTGCTGTATGGTTGGCATTCTACCTATCTATCAAATTACATGTGCACAAAAAACTTTTCCCCAAATTAAAGGGGGTGCAAAAGTAGCAGATTTTCGTTTAAAAACAATAGCTGAAGCCGCCTTTTTTCAAGCATTTCCCGCAACAGAACCATCTCCTTCAAAAACACCTCGGAATTCAAGCCTTTCAGAATTTTGTAAACGTGTCACAAATCGCTGAAACAGATAACTTTTAAACAAGTTGGCGAAGTGATCATTTGAATCTTCGCTTTATCTACCCCCATTATTACCTTCGAGGTGTGGATTTTTTGAATGATTTGAACGAGGCGCAGCAGGCAGCAGCAAGGCACGAAGAAGGCCCCATGATGGTCATCGCAGGGGCAGGATCGGGGAAGACTCGGGTGTTGACGTACCGTATCGCCAACCTAATTCAAAACGGTGTTGACCCGTTCTCAATCTTATCGTTAACCTTTACGAATAAGGCTGCTCGCGAAATGAAAGAGCGCATCGGTAAAGTTATTGGAGACGGAGAAGCACGAAACATTTGGATGGGAACTTTCCACAGCATTTTTGCCCGCATCCTTCGTACTGAATGTGAACGAATTAACTACCCTCGAAACTTCACCATTTACGATACGCAGGATAGCCGTGCTTTGATCAAAGACATCATCAAAGGACTGGCCATGGATGATAAAGTTTACAAGGCAGCTAGTGTCCAATCCCGAATCAGCAATGCGAAGAATAATCTCATCGATGCCCTAGGATATCAGGACCATGCGGAAATCATGTCGGAAGATCACCAAGCCGGGCGGCCACGCATCGCAGAGATTTATCGTGCCTATGAGAATCGTTGTTTCCGAGCGCAAGCTATGGATTTCGACGACCTTCTATTCAAAATGAATGTCCTGCTACGAGATTTCCCGGACCTACTGCTCAAGTACCAACATAAATTCACCCACATTTTAGTTGATGAGTATCAAGATACGAACTTCGCACAGTACCTCATCATCAAACAACTGGCGGCCCTTAGAGAAAACCTCTGCGTCGTCGGTGATGATGCCCAGTCCATCTACGGCTTTCGAGGTGCCAATATCCAGAACATCCTCAACTTCAAGCAAGATTACCCTGATTTTATCTTATACAAGCTCGAACAAAACTACCGGTCCACCAAGCACATCGTTGAAGCGGCCAACAGCGTTATTGCCAATAACAAGGACCAAATCCAGAAGGTGGTGTGGACTGCCAATGTTGAAGGCGAGCGCATTGCCGTTCACCGATGCTACAGCGACAATGAGGAGGGCCGCTGGGCGGCGACACAGATTTTTGATTTGCACAACCAACGGCAACAGCATTGGAAAGATATCGCCATCCTCTACCGTACCAACGCTCAATCGCGTTCGTTTGAGGAGAGCTTGCGTAAGCTGAATGTCCCCTACCGAATTTACGGGGGCTTATCGTTTTACCAGCGCAAGGAAGTAAAAGACTTGATTGCCTATTTTCGATTGACGGCCAATCCCCGCGACGACGAGGCACTTAAGCGCATCATCAATTATCCGTCCCGCGGCATTGGCAAGACTACAATGGACCGGTTGCTCGTCGAATCAACCGAACGGGACCTCAGCATTTGGGACCTCGTAACCAATGACGCAACACCTCCAACGAGCGTCAAGGGAGCGAGTCTGCGCAAAGTGCAAGATTTTGTTCAGATGATGCGAGGATTCGCCGCAGAGTTAGACACAAAAGACGCCCACGACCTCGGCATGCACATCGCGAAACACACTGGACTCGTGCACGCCCTATACCAAGATAAAACCCCAGAAGGTGTTGCCCGATACGACAACATTCAAGAGTTACTCAACGGGATGAAATCCTTTGTCGAACAATCGAAAGACAATGATTCGGATGACTCTGCTTCACTTGGGGACTTCTTGCTTGATGTGGCCTTACTGACAGATGCCGATCAAGACGATGGCGATGAAAATAAGGTCAGCATGATGACAATCCATTCGGCCAAGGGCTTGGAGTTCGAGAACGTATTTATTGTTGGTATGGAAGAAGAGCTCTTCCCATCGTCGATGGTCATGCAATCCCGTACCGACCTCGAGGAAGAAC
>DIHQ01000066.1:4230-16492 GCA_002420235.1 Flavobacteriales bacterium UBA5692 | reverse complement strand
TACCGATCACGGGCCTCTTCATGAAACACGTGTACTACAATATTACTGTAATCCAAGATGGCCCATTCTCCGTTACGAAGGCCCTGCTTACCCCAAGGTTTTTCATTCAATTGCGCAGCGGTTTCCTTTTCAACTGAGGTGGCCAAGGCTTCAACTTGGGTTTTGCTCGTACCATGAACCACCACAAACCACCCGGCTACTGCATGGGTAATTTCACGCAAATCCAAGATGGCGATGTCTTTCCCCTTTACCTCCTGCAAGCCGTGAATCACGGCAGCAAGCAAGGGAGGGTGGTTTGCCGTCGAAGCGTAACTCATTCAAGTTGATTCAAGTCGAAAGATACAATGCGGCATTCGTAAGGTGATGCGATGGAAAGCGAAAACATGCCAACTTTGTGCAGGACAATCTCACGCCATGCAGCGGACACGTATCCAACTTGAAAAGACCGAAAGCACTAATAACGTTGGAAGCCAATGGCTCAAATCAGCGTTGCCCGGAGAAATACTTACCATATGGACGCCTAATCAAACCAGGGGTCGAGGGCAGCGGGGCCGTACTTGGGAACAAGCCCCTGGGCGAGATATTGCATGGACAACAGCAGTTAAATGGCCCACTGACTCCCGACCAAAGGACCCTGTAGCTTTCAACAAGAACATCACTGCACGTATCCGAGAAGGGATTGCCAAAGCATTAGTAGACTCAAAAGCGGACCATTCCGTTGAAATCAAATGGCCCAATGACATAATGATTCGAAGCGCCAAAGGCCGCTGGTTAAAATGTGCCGGAATTCTCATCGAAAACACGTGGCGAGGCCCTACCTGGGATGGCGTATTGATTGGCGTTGGAGTGAATGTGAACTCTACGCATTCCTATGCAAAGCGCCGCTGCGCCTTGCGCGATTTCACCAATTCTGAACTGCCTCTTGCTAGCGTCGAAGCTAACCTATCACAGTGCGTCATGGAAGGGATTCAAAACCATAGTTCAATCGACGGCTATTTCGAACACTTAATCGGACGCGAGCAAATAGAACGATATAGCTTCTGCGGTAAAGCGGGCATGGGAATAGTAAAGACAGTCAATATCAATGGAGCGCTCGAAATGGAATGGGCGGCTCAGGGGGACGCCAAGCAGCAACTGACGATAGAACGTTCTGACCTGTTAGCATGGGATTGGCTTGGGGGAACATAAGAAGAACGCTGCACGGTCAAGCTATCGGAAACGCTTTCTCAGCAGCAGCGGCCATACCCCGAAAAATATTTTGCAGCGGCTTCTCTGCCATCACCTTCATAAAAGGATTGAGATCAGCATCACACTGGATTTGAAGCGTGCTTACCTCGTCGCCTTGAGGTTCTATGACTACATGGAGCGTAAATCGAATGGGCGTGCCTTTTTGAGATTCATAGCGAACAATGACGGGTTCTTCTCCGTCAATGCACTTTAACACCACATCAAAACCTCCGGCAACTTTAAAAGAACAAGAGTCTCCTTCAGCCTGGAAAGCGTTAACGTGTTCTACAGGAAGCAAGGGTTCAAGGTTGGTCGGATTGCTCAGGTATTCGTGCAAAAAAGCAGCCGACCGACCGCAAGAAATGATGGGACTTTCAATGATCATTGGGACCTTTCTTTCGATTCAAATGCATCACTCCAGGCAACCGGGTCATTATTCCACGCATCGAGCAATAAACGCTGCTCATCATTGAGGTACCCTTCGAACAAGGCCTGATCAAGCATCGTCGAGTAATCCGTCAGGGTAAGCCATTTGCATTTCGATTCTAGAAAAGCCGATTGAGCCGAAGGAAGCCCGTACGTGAATATGGCAATTAGGCCTTTCACCTCGACCCCTTCTTCTCTCAAAGCATTAACCGCTTTAAGGCTACTTTGTCCGGTTGATATCAGGTCTTCAATGACGATGGCGTTTGACAAAACCGAGAGGTCACCTTCAATAGCGTTTCCAAGGCCATGAGCTTTGGGTTTGGACCTCACATAAATAAAAGGGAGGCCTAATTCTTGGGCGACCAGGGCTCCCAAAGCAATACCACCAGTAGCTACACCGGCAATGGCGTCGACCTTTCCGTAATCCTTTTCAATGGCTTCAACCGTCAACTGGCGGACAAAAGTACGAACGGCCGCATGGCTTAGCACCTTTCTATTGTCACAATAAATAGGAGACTTCCGTCCACTTGCCCATGTAAACGGTTCGTTTGGACTCAGCTGAATGGCCTTGATTCGCAGGAGGAATTCTGCAACTTTTCGCCTATTTTCATCGGACAATACCATGACACGAATGTATGAAGTTTACATCATGAACCGGCCGGTGTTTTTTCAAGAAAACGCCCCCACTGATGCGCACTCTCTTGTCATTCGTGAACCGGACAAATCCACTTTGGACGCCCTGCCCAACTTCATCCGGGAACATCCAGAACTAAATGGAATCGTACTTCTTTCCTCTGACCCTGAAGCGCTATGGATGAATTTTTGCTTTGGCTACCGAGAAATCCTCGCCGCAGGCTGTGTGGTTTACAATCGTGAAGGTTCTTTCCTATGGATTGAGCGCAACGGAAAATGGGACCTTCCCAAAGGTAAGGTGGAGCCCGAAGAAAAGATTGAAGCTGCTGCCATTCGTGAGGTGAAAGAAGAGACGGGCATTGGTCAATTAACGCTGATTAAAGACTTAGGTAAGACATACCACACGTACGATGAAAACGGTGTTCCTGTACTAAAAACGACCTTTTGGTTCTTGGCTGTGCATGACGGAGGCGATACCCTAGGTGCTCCACAAACCATCGAAGGAATCACAGGTGTTCACTGGCTGCCATCTCCAGTGCCCAACTCCATACAGGAGGGCACATACCCGAGCATCCTTGCCTTGATGAACCGCGCTGTAACAGCCAAATCCGATCTCTAGATAGAAGTCATTACCGTGGCAAAAGGGCCCGCAGTCTGCGTTCCAAACCTTCACTCGGAAGCGGCACCTTACTGCCGGCAATCTTACCGTTTTCGTCGAGCACAATTACTTGAGGAACAACCACGAGGCCAAGGGATTCCATGACGCGCGGATTGTTTCCAACCCAAACCATAGTTTCATCAGAGGTTAGGCGGCTGGACACAGTCTCCCGCCAGTTTTCTTGATTTTCATCCAAAGACAACACCACCCAACAAACATCTCGTCGGTCCAAATTCTCCGATACTTGATAGAACACCCCCCGCTCACGCCTTGCGAGGCCAGAACCATTTTTCAAGGCCAATATTATGGTCCAAGGCTGCTGGCATTGCTCCCTTAAACTGCTCAAATCACCGTTGGGTAGGGTCCAAGGCAAGTCGCCAATATCGTGGCCACTTCGGCCGATTTTTCGAAAATCTCGCATTGCTTTATAAGCAGCGACCAATGAATCTGGAAAGGAAAACGTTTTCCACACCAAGCGAACGAGGTCGTCTGGCTGGTCAATAGCCTTGTCCAACCAAGCTGCAGCCATCTCGGCGCGGTCGACATCTTTCCACCGGCCACCCATGGCTAAGGCTAACGAATCAATATCGGCAGAAAAAACTGCCTCTTTCAACCTATTCCAATCCACTTGGCTCTCCAGCCACCAACCTCCGTAAATCAATCGCCATCCGGAATAAGCACCGGGCGAAGCCAAACGACTTGCCCATGTTCGATTCGGATTACCCATGCTGCTCGACCTCCACAAGGAATCCAACAACACATCTGATTGACCTGAATTAAGGGCTTCGTTCAATTTGATTTGCCAAAGCAAATCGCGCTCCCATTCAGAAGCACACTTGCCGGCGGCCTGGCTCCACATCGATTCGAATGTGGAATCCAATACGGCATTTAGTTGCGCAAGCGAATCCCCTGCCTGCACATTCACACCGCTTCCTCTTGACAAGAGGAACTCAGCTCTCAGTCGATTTGCTCGGCGCTGGTAACGAATCAATGAATCCATCCACTGGCTCGGATGATCACCGATCCAAACAGACTTTCCTAGGCTCCCCAGCAAACTACGTGCAGAAAAAGCACCTGAACCAAGACGCAATACCGCTGGCTCCTCTGGCCGCACCCAGACCATCCAAGACCAAGGAGGGGCAACAAGTTCGAATAAGCCATCGCCTGCCTCTGTATCCCAAATGAAACGGCCTTTTTGGTCGACCAAGATTTCCTCCTGCCAAGAACCCAATTGCAATGCGGGGTAGTCGATACGTTTGACATGTATCAGGCTCGGGGTCGATCCGTCTAGGTCGATGGTCCCTTCAATGGTAAATTGCGCAAGCCCTGCAGTGCTCATCAACACTGAAGCACCTATGGCAAAGCATAATTTCCTACTCTTGCATTTATGCATCCAGGAAAGTAACGTCATCGGGAACAAACGCAGAGGCATCTCCTCCGTTTTTCAATATTTCGCGAACCACGTTGGAATGAATGTGGGCGAACTCGGGATCCGTAAAGAGAATGACCGTTTCCAAGGAAGGATGAAGTTCCTTGGTCATCTGCGCGATAGTGCGCTCGTATTCAAAATCGCCTCCATTGCGGACTCCGCGAAGGAGCCAATGTGCATCACTCTCTCGGCAAAAGTCAGCCGTTAATCCTTCGAATGACGCAATTTGCACATGGGGAAACCTGGCACAAACGGATTCTAGCCAAGCCATCCGTTGCTTCAGAGGGAACATGGAGCGCTTCGACGAGTTTACCCCCACAGCAACGATAATTTCGTCAAAAAGGGTTGCTGAACGTTCAAGGATGTTCAGATGGCCGTGTGTGATGGGATCAAAAGATCCGGGAAATACTGCTCGTTTCATCGGTGCTGTTGTTTTCAAGTCGTGAACAAACTAAAATAAACGTGGCCGTATTTTCGCGTTTCTACGTAATGTTCGCAGTCCGAAACGTTTGTTCGTTCTCCGTGCTCCAATATAAACCAGCCACCCGGCACCAACAAAGCTCCATCCAAAATCCGACCAGGTAACTCGGCCAATTCCGGCAAATCATATGGTGGATCCGCAAAAATCAAATCGTATTGAGTCAATGAACGTTTGATGAATTGAAGAACATTACCGCGTACCACTGACCAATCTTCTATTTCCCAATCCCGGGCCAATGCGGTCATACTGCGAACGGCTTTTGGGTCAAGTTCTACAGAAGTCACAGATCCGCACTCACGGCTCAAGAATTCCAAGGCTACCATGCCAGTTCCTCCAAATAATTCCAAGACATGAAGTCCGCCTAGGCTCACACGCGCATCGAGCAAATTGAACAGACTTTCCCGACCAAAGTCCGTCGTTGGCCGGCCTTTGAATCCCCTTGCGACTTTGGGCCTGCGACCCTTCCATCTGCCTCCCGTGATTCTCATTTCAGAAGATGAATAAGCAAGGAAGATTCGCCAAGTTCTGCCTGCGACTGTTCCACTTTGACAGATTCAAAGAACCGTTTGAACTGCTTGAGAATGGAAGACCTCTGATCGATGCCACCTGAGAAAACAACCTCGCATCTCAGTCCCGTGGGGTCCAGCCCTTCACGGTGAAATGAATTCACCACATGATAAAGAACGCCGTCACCTTCCACATCTTCAGTGACTGAGCACCACCTCAGTGCATCGGCATCGAATCGCATCATTAGCGCACGTCCGTGAGCCAGATCCACACGAACCGTGTGCGTTTCTTCGCAGTCCCGAGCTTCATTTATTCCCAACTCAATTGCCGCCAGCGTTGAAGACACCCATTGCCCCAACGGAAAAGCTTTCAAAAAAGGGTCATCAGCACCAAAATGTCCAGATTCAATCAACGCTAGGCCATCGCCTACCCGATGTGACAAGAACGTTCGATTGGTCTCGGTCTGATTTTGAGATCCGTGTTGCAACACGAATACGCTCGACTCAATACCGGCTGCTACTGAGTCAGGCATCAATGAGCAAAGAGGACGTAGCAAACTCAATTTAACCGAGGAAGCGGCTGAAAAACGATGAGAAAGTTCATTGAGATAACCAATACCCACTTCGAAACCTTGCTCGATGACACCCATATCACCGACTGCAATCCAATGCACCCTCTCCCCGTCCCAGCCAACAAGCAGGGTTCCGTCGAATGCAGTGGGATCAGTTTCGCCAGTTACCATCGGTGTGCGACTCCGTCAGAGAGCCAAACCGCAAGGTATCTTTTTTTACTTTCTCCCGGCCAAAAGGCGTAGGATCCTTTACCAATACCGTCGACAAGGTCAGGCCTCCCGATTCTACGATGTCCGTCTCAAGCATAAATCGCTCTCCTGTCAAAGGATTGAACCAAAGGCTATCCACAGCAACACGCGGCAGGCGCTTCGCCTCGCGGATTTCAGGGGTGAAATTCTCCGCGTAGAACGAGGTGTAGATTACGTCACGCACCTTGTACGTGGTGCTATCTTCCGAAATAAGTTTGAGAAAATCATCTTCTGTAATTCCCAACTCCTCCGCCTTTGGCCCCAGCTCTTCGCGGGTGAGGACTAGACCCATTTCCCGGCTTTTATCCTCTAGCAGTGTGTCATTAAATGAACCCATGTTGAAGCTCACCGGAATGACCTCTTGGAATAAAAATGTCTGCAACGAGTCGAAGTCGTTGCAGTACGCACCATAAATTTCGTGGTATGCGTCCTGTGCATCTCGGATATCCTTCAGCGCCTGAACCGTTTCGGCATCAATGCGTGCCTTCAACTCACGGAATTCAATTTCCTCGTCAACACTGTAAAACACGGCGTAACCCAAACCAATTGCACAAACGGCACCGACTGACATTAAAATGCGGTAGTGCAAGCTGTTCAAACGTTCAAGCACAACAGGCATAGCCAGAACACCAACGGCAATCAGAGCGAGCGAAGCCAAAAGCATAGCAACGGGCTGACTTTCCAATTCATCGCCGCTCATGTACTTCACCAAAAAACTCAATCCCGCGAACATCAGAAAAATCGAGACAACGTACTTGTTTATTTCTTTGAAGAAGGTATCCATCGCATTTCATTCAAATGGCGCTGACGTGCTATGCCCATGCCATGACCGGATGCGAATTTACAACGATTACCGACGTCCACAAATTCCACAGCTGAGGAAGTTTCTTTCATTTCAAAACGCCCGCCACCTACCTTCGCTTTCATGGTTGAACCCTCCGCGCAAATTGAGGCGTTTATCGATAGTTTAGCTCGGCATTTTCCCCATTCGCCGACAGAAGGTCAAGGGAGACTAATTCATGCGCTGGCTCGTTTTCACTGCAGTCCAAAACCTCGATGCGCCATCATGATCCGAGGGTATGCAGGTACGGGTAAAACCACGAGTATCGGGGCACTAGTTAAGGTTCTCCGAGAATACGGACAAAATACCGTGCTATTAGCGCCTACTGGTCGAGCAGCCAAGGTGATGCAGTCGTACGCGCACCAGTACGCCTCGACTATTCACCGCCACATCTACCGTACCAAAAGCAGCGGCGATGGCAACCCAGCGTTCGGTCTTGCACCTAACACACGGGAGAACACCGTCTTCATCGTGGATGAGGCATCGATGATTGGAGAAGGTCGTCAGCGCAGCGACGTCTCAGGCATGCAGTACCGCAGCCTCCTCGATGACCTAATGGAATTCGTATTCAGCAGCGAAGGGTGCCGGCTGATTTTGGTCGGAGACGATGCGCAACTGCCGCCTGTGGGAGAGTCGGAAAGTCCCGCATTGAACGAAAATCAAATGCGAAGTGACTTTTCCTTAACCGTCGCAACAGTGCGCCTGACCGATGTGGTTAGGCAAGAAATGGACAGCGGTATCCTCTTCAATGCCCATCGACTGCGATTGCAGATTGAGTCGGGCGTCGCCCAAAGGCCTCGATTCAAATTTGATGGCATGAGCGATGTCCGACAAATCAACGCTTATGACATGCAAGAGTACATCGAAGCGGCTTTCGACCAATATGGAGAAGACAACGTGGGTATCATCACCCGCTCCAACAAACGCGCCCAAGCTTACAACCAACAAATCCGGCACCGCATTTTGTGGCGCGAAGAATCCCTCGAAGCTGGAGACCGACTAATGGTTGTCAAAAACAATTACTACTGGCTCGCGGCGGCGGATACAGTGCCAACCTCGCTTCTCGCGAATGGCGATGTGGTCATCGTTTCGAAGGTGATCAAGCAATTCGAACGCTACGGAGTGCAATTCGCCCGCATCGAGGTGGGGTTCGCAGACGCTCCCTCATGGGGTGTTTTTGAAGTCACTGTCAACCTCGGTATTCTGGAATCCGACCTGCCTTCCGTTCCGTATGCAGACGTTCAAATCCTCCAAGAAGCCATAGCTGAGGATTACATCCATTTGGGCTCCAAGTCCGCGATTCGTAAAGCAGTAAAAAGTGACGAATGTTTCCAAGCTTTACAGGTCAAATTCGCTTGGTCAATCACTTGTCACAAAGCTCAAGGTGGGCAATGGAAATCCGTCATCATCGACCCGGGATACGTGGCGGAGGAAACCCTCAACATCGAATGGCTCAGATGGCTATACACTGCGTTTACCAGGGCACAAACTGAGCTAGCTCTAGTCAATTTCTCAGACGATTTTTTCGAATAAAAAACCGCACAATGATTCACCTTTTTAGATGAATCCAAATTTCATTTTAGGCGAGCTCGCGGGCGCTGAAGTAAAAAGATCCTTCGATAGCTGCATTTTCATCGCTATCTGATCCGTGAATGGCGTTGGCTGAAATGCTCTCGGCAAAATCAGCGCGGATTGTTCCTGGTGCTGCCTGGGAAGGGTCAGTTGCCCCAATAAGACTCCGGAAGTCGGACACCGCATTATCTTTTTCCAGGATGGCAGCAACGATGGGTGCGCTGGACATGTACTTCGTCAAGTCATCAAAGAATGGTCGCTCTGAATGGACGTGGTAAAATGATTTAGCATCATCAATGCTCAATTGAGTCCACTTCATCGCTTTGATCGTAAATCCCGCATTGATGATCCGGTCAATGATTTTCCCTGTGTATCCCGCGCCTGTGGCGTCGGGCTTAATCATGGTGAATGTGCGTTTTGTGGACATGGTATCGGTATGACTTGGGGTGTAAAAATACTCCGCATTTTTTTAGCATCAATTCGAGGCGAAAATAAGTGCTTGTAGGCACCTGTACACCTTCGCCTTCTCATCATAACAGTGATGCCCCCTGCCATATCTTTGCCAAATGAAATGGACCCAACCACGCGATTCGTCACAAGCCATGCAAATGGAAAACGACTTCGGTGCCCACAACTATCATCCTTTACCAGTTGTGCTACATCGAGGTGAAGGTATTTACGTTTGGGATTTGGAGGAAAATAAATACTTCGATTTTCTAAGCGCATACTCTGCAGTCAATCAAGGTCACTGTCATCCTCACATTATCCGAGCACTAAATAAGCAGGCAGAAACATTAACGTTAACGTCAAGAGCATTCTACAACAGCACCCTAGGCCCTTACGAAAAATTCGTCACTGAGTTGTTTGGATATGACAAGGTACTTCCCATGAATACTGGAGTTGAGGGTGGTGAAACTTCAAATAAGTTGGCCCGAAAATGGGGTTATATGAAAAAAGGCATTCCGGAAAACCAGGCCCGAATCATTTTCGCGAATGGAAATTTCTGGGGACGCACATTGGCTGCAATCTCCAGCTCTGACGATCCCATATCTTATGCTGGATTCGGACCCTACATGCCAGGCTACAGCTTGATTCCTTACAATGATCTTGGGGCGCTTGAGAAGGAATTACAGGATCCTAATGTTTGCGCGTTTATGGTTGAGCCCATTCAAGGAGAAGCTGGTGTCATTGTACCAGACGAAGGTTACCTTACCGGTGTACGCCAGCTTTGCACGAAATACAATGTTTTATTTATTGCCGACGAAGTTCAGACAGGAATCGGACGAACCGGAAAGTTATTAGCTACCGATTACGAAGAGGCCCGACCCGATATCTTAGTCCTCGGCAAGGCGCTCTCAGGAGGGGTATTTCCAGTATCTGCCGTTTTAGCAGATGATGAGGTCATGCTCTGCATTGGACCAGGCGAACATGGAAGCACATTCGGCGGCAACCCGCTAGCATGCCATGTTGCAAAAGCTGCTCTAGAAGTCATTGTCAACGAAAAGCTCGCCGAAAATGCTTTAAAAATGGGGAACATCTTTAGGGCTGCTATGCTCGATTTGATTGCTGAAACCGACCTCATCACACACGTGCGCGGCAAAGGCCTACTCAACGCAGTGGTCATCAACGACAGCCCTGATAGTTCAACGGCTTGGGACCTTTGCTTGGCACTCAAGAATAATGGATTGCTCGCCAAACCTACCCACGGCAACATCATTCGCTTCGCCCCACCACTCGTCATGAATGAGGAGGAATTGATGGCCTGCATTGGCATCATTCGGAAAAGCGTTCTGGAATTTAAAAAAGGGTAATCACAGCCATCCATGGCTGGCCATCCACTCGTCGTTGTAAACCTTCCCCACGTAGCGTGAGCCGTGATCGTGGAACAAACACACGACCAAATCCGTAGGATCCAATCGATTCTTTAACTGACGGAGGCCTTGGAAGGTGCTACCGCAACTGTACCCCAGAAAAAGCCCCTCCTTTCGAGCGAGTTCCCGTGCTGTCAAAGCTCCGTCTTTGTCAGTCACCTTTTCAAAGTGATCGATGGTTTCGAAGTCCACGTTTGCCGGTAGAATGTCCTCTCCCACACCTTCGGTGATGTACGGGTAAATTTCATTTTCATCAAACTCGCCCGTTTCGTGATATTTCTTCAGGACGCTGCCGTAGGAATCGATGCCCCAGATTTGCACATCTGGATTTTGATCCTTGAGGTAGCGCCCCGTACCACTAATTGTACCTCCAGTGCCCACACCCACAACGAAGTGGGTAATTCGACCTTCCGTCTGCTCCCAAATTTCTGGCCCTGTAGACGCATAGTGCGCCTCTTGATTTGACAAGTTGTCATATTGGTTGCACCAGAAACTATTCGGATTTTCTTCCTGGCAGCGCTTGGCTACGCTATAGTAGCTGGTCGGGTGGTCCGCTTCCACACTGGTCGGGCACACATGAACTTCCGCTCCCATAGCTTTTAAAATATCAATCTTCTCTTTGGATTGCTTGTCGCTCATAGTACAGATGAGCTTATACCCCTTTACTGCACATGCCAAGGCCAGCCCCATCCCTGTGTTCCCGCTAGTACATTCAATGACAGTGCCCCCCGGCTTCAATAAACCCTTTTCCTCGGCGTCTTCCATCATTCGAAGAGCCATTCGATCTTTTACGCTGTGACCTGGATTGAAATACTCCACTTTAGCAAAGACCGGACAGGGGAATCCGTCGACGATTTTTTGCAGCTTGATCATCGGTGTATTACCAATGGTCGACAAGATATTAGAGTGAACATTACGTGACGCCTGCATCGCACCCAAAGGTAGTGCTGGGAACCGAGGATGAACTGAAAATTCTTGACAATTCACCGGTTGTTTTTCACGGTGAATTCAACGGCTCATGCGCAACGCTTCCGCTGGACGAATCTGAAGTGACGCCAGACTAGGCAACCACATCATCAAGGCACACGTTGCGAACGTCAGTAACTCCAAAATAACCAAATACCACGAATCAATGCGAACCGGAACGACAGCCAAATAATACGCCTCCGGATTTAAAGTAATCCAACCAGTTGTGGACTGTACGAATACAAGCCCTATGCCTGCTACATTACCCCACAAAAACCCTCGACCAATGATGCGCACAGCTTGCCAAAAAAACACACGCATGACTTGAGAATCAGCCATGCCGAGCGCCTTAAGTATACCAACCATCGGGCGCCGTTCCAAAATTAAAATGAGCAAGGCGGAGGTCATGTTGATAACGGAAATGAGCACCATAAGACCAATTATGATTTCCACATTCAGGTCCAACATACCCAGCCAAGAGAACATTTCGGGCGCTTGCCGAAGAATCGTCTCGGTTCGCCAACCTATGGGAAGAACATCGTACACCTGCGCCTCCACATCCCACAATTCCGCACCGGGTTCTGCATATACCTCTAGTCCGCTAGAAGCTAATTGCCAGCTACCTCCCAAGCGCTCCCATTCCCAAGTTCCAGTAGCAGATGCATACAATCGAATCGAATCGGGAACGAGGTGTTCATTGGCATCGCGCCCGACGGCAGTTACCATGAATTCATCACCCAAATTTGGAGTTAACGATGCCGATGCACCAACTACATCACGTGTTGGTTCCCATGAACCTGAATCGCTGCGACGATGCCACTGAAAAATATC
>DIHQ01000066.1:0-3908 GCA_002420235.1 Flavobacteriales bacterium UBA5692 | reverse complement strand
GTGCGCGAGCCATATGCACGCAATTCTATGGCATCGCCGTCAGCTAAAACATTTATCTCTAGTCCCCAGCCTGCCACTTCCTGTACCCACTCCGCCGGGAGAAACATAAATTCTTCATCGTATTCCAACAATCCGGTTCGATAAGTACCCGTTACCCGAAAATTTCGCGGACGTACACGGTTCGGTCCACCAACGAGATACACGGTGCAACGATCCCCCAAGCCAAGTTCCAAACGCTGAGCTTGGTCTACCGAGAGCACAATACCGTCCTCGCCTAGGTCCAAATTACCGTTGACCACAAATCGCGAGAGGAATGCCTGGGTTGTCTCATCATTCAATCCTTTCGCAACCACCCCTTTGACACCGCTTTGAGACTCTAGAATTCCGGGCATGGTGTAAAAAGGATGAACCGCCCGGACCCCCCTTAAATTTTCCAGTTTGTCCTCTAAGGATGGCTGGCGTACGATTTTTTGATCATCGTAATCAGCATTAAGCACTTGAATATCTGAACCAAACCCTACTACCAACTCCTTTACCTCATGCTGAAACCCGTGTACGATGGACGTCGCAATCACGATCAAGGCCATGCCGATAGCCACCCCAACGGTCGCTATTCGCACCACTGGTCTAGACCAAGAATCGGTCGACGATTTAGCCCCGAGGCGTTTGGCAATTTTACGGGAAAGGGAAGTCGGGTTTAACATTGTATTAGCGTTGCCAAATTACGTTGGTACATTCGTCCTGTGAAGAAATTTCTCATCATATCTGCTACCCTACTTCTCGCTTACTCGGCTGAAGCATCGCGTGATAGCTTGGTGGTGGACTCGCTCAACGGTGTACTCCACGTGAGCGAACGGACCGTTCCACCTCGGCTTGTGCGACTAGGTAACGAAAACATTCGAGCCTTATACGAGGCGTGTAGCCGGGCCCGGGTAGCTGTGGTCGCCAACCAAACCTCGGTAATCAGTGATGGTCGCGAGGAGGATTCCGTTCATTTGGTGGACACGCTGCTGGCCCTAGGCATCGACGTAAGGAAGGTATTCGCTCCAGAACATGGATTCCGCGGGGAATCTCACAATGGAGCTTACATCGAAGACAGCGTAGATCCAACAACTGGCCTCCCAATATTGAGCCTGCACGGTGCGTACCGCAAACCAACGGCAGAAAGCCTTGAAGATATACGTGTAATAATTTTTGACATACAAGATGTCGGTGCACGCTTCTACACGTACCTCAGTTCGCTCTTCTTGGTTATGGAGGCTGCAGCTGAAAATGACAAAGTTGTCGTCGTATTGGACCGTCCAAATCCCCACGGACATCAAATCGCTGGACCCAATCGCTCCGCAGACTGGAAATCTTTTGTGGGACAGGTGCCTGTACCCGTAGTACACGGTATGACCTTGGGGGAGATGGCCCGATTATTTAACGGTGAAAAATGGCTTAATGGCGGCATACAATGCGACCTGATTGTTATTCCATGCGAGGGATACGCTCACAGCGATGTATGGTATCCGAACATCGCCCCGTCACCAAATTTGCCCACTCCAGAATCCATCGCGTTGTACCCCTCGCTTTGCCCATTTGAACCCACCGTGGTGAGCGTTGGGCGAGGCACCCAAACCCCTTTCGAATGCATTGGCATGCCCAAAGGCATATGGGGTTCGTATGCCTTTACGCCTCAGCCAATAGAAGGCGCTGCACCTCGTCCCAAGCACGAAGGCACTCTTTGTTTCGGACAAAACCTCCGCGGTTTAGGTGAGGCATGGATGAGCGCACCCAGCAGTTTTTCATGGAACTACATCCCATCATATGCGAAAATGTGGAATGGGACAAATCCCGGGGATGCATTCATCACCGCCTCGAACTCGTTGGCTCGGCTTAGTGGTGATCGTTCCCTCGAAAGGGTAATATCCGGCGAGTTAGAGATGCGTGATTTTGTAGAGAGTTGGCTCATAGATTTGCGAGCCTTTGACGTCTTGCGCCAACCCTACCTTTTGTACCCTGTGCAGCGCCTGAACGTTAAAAAGAGATTGGATTGAAAAACTCGCTCGACGCAGTATCTTGCTGCATTGAAACCATCAACAATGATCGCAAATCGTTTTCAATACAGCTTTGTTGCCGTCACCATTATTGGCCTCCTAGCTGGTTGTTACAAGGCCCCTGAATTCGTCAATCCTGTATATTCTTGTGATTGTGGGACGATAACCTTCAGCGAAACCTTGTACACGCTCAAAATGGCTGAAGCTCTAGTTCCCGATAGTCTCGAACCCATGTCAAGAAGTTACCACATCGTGGCCGATCTGAGGACCCAGGACGAAGTTGACGCGCACATTCCTGCCCACGATTTGACCTTCCACTTTTCGTTCCCTAAGTTGGACGGTGAGGTCTACTACATCGAACAGCAACCCGTGCAGCACTTGGTTCAGGTCATCAATCAAGGAGATAATCTCTTTCCAATTCGCAATTACAAAGCCACCGAAGGTTCAATAGACATTAGCGCAGCTGACAACGGCGGCGAAGAAACTGTAGAATTCAACCTGATCGTTCGTGAGTCAGTGGATAGCATCCTGGTTGGGTCGCCTATCACATTCAAAGGAACGTTTACCGATATCATTGAATGAAGCGTTTAGCGTTCTACCGGCACTGGCACTACTGATTCGCCTGTTGTCACCCAGCATTGATCGCCAGCCTTTGGTCTGACAGGAACCGAGCCGGTAAACGTGCCGAACGTCGGAACCACCAAGACACGTCGCTCTGAAATGTACCACCAACAAGGTAGTTGAAGGCTCTGCCTTCCCTTTCCAACCAAACCCAAAGCCGGATGCAAATGACCCGCCACACCGCGGCTTCCATTGGGTAAATCTGTCAAGTCTGCTGGATCATGCGTAAATACCCATGAGCCAATGTTCCAACGTACACTGCGCTCCAACCGCATCCCGGCAAAAGCAGAGGGGTTGAGAATGTCGTGGTTCCCTTCAACGAGCCGAAATTCCTTAAACCAAGGCTCGGCATTCAGAGACGCCAACCAAGTCTTGAATTCCAACCACTCGCTGTTTTCCTCACTATGAAAAAGGTCGCCTAGAACCAAAAGCCTCCGCGGATGGTGGCTCGATACGAGCGCCGACAAACGCACGAGCGTATTGGCATTGACCCCGTTGGGGACAGCGATTCCGTGGCGGCGAAAATGCGCCGCCTTTCCCAAGTGCAAGTCTGAAACGATCAACGTCGATTCCGAAGGCCACCAAATGGCACGATCCGGGAGAAACTCCCAACCGAATTCCGTCATCGGATTCAATTACTGCTTATGATTGTGGAGGTTGAATGCAGAACCCACGCGGAACCCATTGATTTGGCGTGCATTGCCGGTATGTTTTGCAACAGAATTATCCGGGTCTAAATCGGCTTTCTTCAACTCAAGAGACAGTGGTTCACCAGGCGCACAATTTTCCAAATCAAAAGTCATGGCATTAATTTTTAGTGGAGGGTAAAGGTAAGCAGTACTTTCGCAATGCATGAAACGCGACCTGCTTCTTGAAATGACCCGAATAGCAGTGGATTCAATCCGTGAAAATCGGTTGCGAGCAGGCTTAACAATTGGCATCATCGGGTTGGGAATTATGGCCTTAATCAGCATGACCACGGCAACCTCATCGGTTGGAGCCAATGTCGTTGAGCAATTTTCTTCACTTGGGACAGATGTATTCACCATCGCCCAAAAAACCGAAACCGGTGTGAATCGTGGACTTCGGGTAACCGTGGGAGAACCCATTACTTATCAAGAAGCGCAAGATTTTGCAAAAGAGGCACCCAACGACCTGACCGTCACTTACTCCATTTTTGGGACGTCTGGAGCGACACTGACCCGGGGGACTGAGCGAACTAACCCCAATATTCAAGTATTGGGCGTA
>DIHQ01000168.1 GCA_002420235.1 Flavobacteriales bacterium UBA5692 | reverse complement strand
CGATGTACATCGGGACATCGATAGGGTCTTGACTGTACATCTCCCTGTACATCCCTAGGACCTCTGCACGTTCAGGTGACCCGGGGGCATATGCTAGAACGGGCTCATTAATAGGGTAAGGGATGTTGAAATTACCTCTGGACATGAAAGTGATTTTTTGTTCAATTCGTTGTGCAAAGCTAATCCATCTCTTTTCAAAGGAGGATAAATGCTGTTATAACTTGGCATGGATATTTGAATTGACTGCACTGCTCATGGGACGCTTTTTTTGCCTGATAAAATGCTGCCATTTTTTACTGAAACGCCAGCTTATCAGGTGGTGCGTTCTACCGCTGATTTTATTTGCCGTGGATGCAAATAGTCAAAATGTCGAATGGTCCGAGAAGGACTTAGCCCGATCAGTTCATCGCGCTGAACAGACATTTAAAGGTGGTGAAATGTCTCGAGCCTATGGTTTATTCGCTCATCTAGTTAGTGTTGCCGGAAATCGTGCCTTCTTGCACTATCGATTCGGCGCCACATGTACGTACACTTCGCAACGATTGAGCGAAGCCATCGAACACCTTGAAATTGCTCGTGAACTTGGCATCCTAGAGACCAAGGAAGCTGCCGGTTGGCACTACTATAAAGCGAGGTATCACCAGACGCTATTCCAATTTGAAGAAGCAACTATGCACTTCAGGTCTGCTATCGACATGGCTAGTAAAAAAGAAAACTGGCTTGATGATGCAAAATTGCGTTTCGGACAGTGTACATCGAATGCGACTTTTCCAAATTATGCGGAGCAACTTGATGAAGTGGAAATATTGATGTCACATTCTGATGATTATTTCAGGCTTTATGAAATGCCTGTATCCGAAGGTAGGTTGCTAACTGTTCCTGAACGCTTGCGCACTAAAGAAGATAAACGGCGTCATTACACTTCGCAATTGCACTGGCTTCCGAACCAGAGAATTGCATTCTATTCAAGCTACGGGAAAGATGGAGACACAGGCTTAGACATTTATCGGGTTACAGTTGATAAAGTTGGTAACTACAGCGTTCCCACAAAATTACCTTTCCCTGTTAACGGTGACTTTAATGATTGCGCTCCCGTCTGCATTCCGGGTGATGGTAGCCAAGCCTCTGACCGTTTGTTTTTCAGTAGCTCCCGTCCAGAGGCTATTGGAGGATACGATGTCTTTCGAGTTGATGGCAATTTCACAGGAGAGTCTATTGAATTAATTCAACAAGAAGATGCGGTACAATTGCCGTTTGAAATTAATAGCACTTCTGATGAATTCCTTTATTGGGAAAACCAAGCAACAGAAGAATCATGGCTAACGACCAATAGAAATCAAGATTTTGAAGGCAAAGAAGTATGGCGCTTCAAACTGAAACGTGAACCTGCTATCCCCGTCGCGATTTCGATTCAAACTGATTTTGGCAAAAGTCAGGGGCGGCTAAGCGTCCGGAAGAGGGGAGCGGAACGATTGGGCATTGAACACAGCATGTCTGGGGATGCTACATTGGATTTATTGCTCGCAGCTGGTCAGTCCTATGAAGTATCCTGGGAGGCGAAAGATGGAACGAAAGCGTTGACAGAATTGCTCATAATTGAAAATAGTAGTGAACCTTCGTTTGTGTCTGAACCACTGCGTTTTAGTGGAAGCCCATCTGAGATGAGTTTGCAATATCAATTGGATGAAAAACCACGGATAAATCGCCCACAAATTCAATGGTCATTTTCTGGTTATTCCAACCAGGTGCATGCATCCCTGTATGCAGAAACAATGAACCGGGAGGCGTTCGCTGCTATGCGAGCTGAAGGAATTCATGAAGTCGGCATTGAAAAGGTGCTTCAAGCAGCTACTGGGGAAGGAAATGGAGGTAAACAAATCCCAAGTTGGATGCTTGCTGCCATGCATGAAATTGGAGTTGCAACCTCACTCGAGGAGCTTCCAGAACCTGTTCAACGAACACGTGAGAAGGCCGTTGAAATTCAATCCCAAATGGAGAAAATCCAGTGTTGGGATGCACCAGGAACAGAGGTTTGGAAAGCACAAGCCATGATAGAACGGTTTGGAGAACCAGCCCTCGCCATCCTATCAGAAGAAGCGAGACAGTTGCGCATGAGAGCCAAGGCTGAACAAGACCGCTGGGACACATGGAGCGACGCAATAGCAGAATACATTTACCAAACCGGAACTGATTCAGAGGATTGGAATGTTCTGAAAGCGTATTGCGAAACTCAATTTCAAGCATTCGCAGGGGCCTACGTCCATGCAGAGGACATGTTCAGACGCATCGACTCACATCTTCGATTTGAACGCTGGGTGGCTGAAGCACTGCCAATGCAAATAGACGCGTTCCGCAAGGACTTTGGAACAATACTCACAACCCACCCAAGAATCACAAATGATTTTTTGGCCGCTGCCTTCGCCGCTCATGAAAACGATGGGATTGAAGGCAAACTTGAGAACCTTCAAAAATCACTTTGGGGCGTTTTTGCCGATGAAATCATCGGGTATCAATCTCTTGGCATCTACACCCTACCAGGAATGGAAGACACCCAATCTTGGTTTTTGCGCAGCGGGGGGCTAATCGAAGAACTTCGAAGTGTTAATAATATTCAGGATCGACTTGCAAAAGGCCAGCAGGCGATAGGCCTTGCCTGGGAAACATGCCGTGAAGGCGCGCGCAAAAAGAATCAAGTCATCGAGGAATCTGACATGAGTCCTAGTGCTTGGTGGGAATCATTTGGCCCGACAGATGAACACGATACATTAAAAACATCCTCCTATGCCGGTTATGAGCTTTTCAATAAACACGGAGATCACATTTTGGGTCAAGCTGACGCGTACCAAGAAGAGCTTGATATACTAAGAATGTCGGCAGAGAATGGCGCCGCTTACCATAACTCTTTAAAAAGTGCCATAGCGATGAGATCCGCAATTCATCAGGAAATGATCGCTCTCTTCGGAGGGGAAAGCACTAAATCAAATCCACCGCCGAGTGTCAGAATAGAAAAAACCCTTCGAACCAGTGATAATCAAACCGCAAACCTCACTGAAAAAAAGACAGAAATCGTAAGCGCTCCCCTCGACATCATAACAGCCATTAATGCGGTTGAACCTTTAACTGAAAGCAACGATATTTTGCTTTACACGGTTCAAATTGGAGCATTCGAAAAAGAACCAAATTTTCAGGGGCTGCCTTTTGCTGAAGAAGCATTTAAATTCCAATCCAAAGGACAATTGACTAAGTATGGTAGTGGTCAATTTGAAAATTATGAATCGGCACAAAAACGCCTTGATGTCCTGCATTCGTGGGCAGAAGATGCCTTCATAAAATTGATAACAGTTCCATCGGATTCGTCCATGCAGAGGACTGAAAATCCCATTCGAAATTCACCACAATCGAACGAGCCAAATAAAATTAGAAAAGACAACTCCGAATTGCTTTTAAAGTCACAACGAAACAAGCAGTTTAGAGTACGTATCGTCTCTTACTCAGGAACACTTGAACCTACTCTAGTAGCGACTCTATTAAGACTTGGTAACGAGGTGCCCCTCCAAATATCACGATTAACTGATGAAACCACTTACTTTACCGGTACCTTTGATTCTTTGATTGGTGCCAAAAAGGCACTGTCCCTTTGCATCGGTAGAGGTTTTGCTGATGCAGAAATTGAAGTGCTCTACAAATGATGATATCGCGAAATATTGCTTTGATTTTTGTTTTCTCCTCAATCGGAGCCAGTACTGGTCATTCGCAATCATTGGTAATCAATGAAGTTCTATCAAGTAATGCGAACTTCGATTACGATGATTTTTTTCAGTATGATGATTGGATTGAAATTTACAATGGTGGTGGCATACTGAACTTAGCAGGTTACCATTTAAGTGACGACCCTGATACCTTAAATAAATGGGTGTTTCCAGCAAGTAATCCAGGACTTACGACCATTCTTCCGGGTGGACACATGCAGATATGGTGTGATGACGATGAACAACAAGGCGAGGACCACACAAACTTCAAATTGAGCAGCGAAGGTGAGACTCTATTTCTAGTTGAACCAGACGGGTTCACGATAGTGGATAGCATCACTTATGGACTAAGCCAATCTGACATATCGTATGGCCGCACCTGCGATGGATGTGACGATTGGATTTACTTCAACGTTCCGACTCCTGATGCCCCGAATTCAATCATTGAACTTCCGGCGAGTATACTTTACATCAACGAATTTCAATCGAACAATAGCACGACAGTTTTTGATGAGAACTTCCATTTTAGTCCGTGGATTGAGATTTTCAACCCCAATGATTTTCAAGTCAACCTCTCTGGATATCAAGTGGCATTGAACGGCTCATCCCATACTTTCAATAATAATCAGCCATGGAAGACAACCATTGAGGCTGGGGAGTTTCAGATCTTTTGGTTAGATGGTGGGACCGAAATAGGATCTAACCATACGAATATCCAACCAAACAGCAGCGGGACCATGCAGCTAAAAAGCGCAACCGGCTCCATCATAGATGAAATTGAATTTGACAATGAATTAAGTGAGGATATGAGCGGAGGACGAAGTATTGACGGCTCACCTATGTGGACAACATTTGCCATTCCCACACCGCGTGTCACGAATGCTCTTCAAATCATCGAGCCTGCCAACGTTGTTATAAACGAGGCTCAATCTGATAACTTCATTACCATAGCCGACAATGCAGGGGAATTTGAAGACTGGATAGAGCTTCATAATCCTACTAACTCGCCTATTGATATCGCAGGTTATTATGTAACTGATCGCCTTGATCGCCCAATGAAATGGCAAGTACAAGCAACTGCTGGTGATTCTACTATTATACCACCCGGCGGGTTTGTTTTATTGTTTGCCGATGAGGACGGTGGACAAGGATGGAATCATATGAATTTCAAAATAAGCTCATTGGGTGAACCGATTGCATTGCGATCTCCAGATGGGTTTTCAGTTGCGGATTCCCTATTCCTGCCTAGCCTAATACAAGACCGATCTTGGGGAAGGCAATTCGATGCTCATCCAAACTGGGTTGAATTTTTCATGCCAACTCCGAATGCGAGCAATGGTGCAAACAATGTTACAGAAGAAACATCCGATTTTATCCTAGTTTATCCCAACCCAGTGCCATCGGGCGGAACAATTTATCTTCTTGGTGCCACAGATATTTACGATATGCATGGGCGACGAAGACACTCTTTCAATACTGGAGGTGTTCGTAGCGTCGATTTACCAGCAGGATTGTACACTTTGGTTGATCGAACCCGAAGGGCTAGCGGGATGTCCACGGTTAAACTTATCGTTCAATAAGTCTGATATTTTTAGGTACTTGAGCGCAATTCCTCTACTTTTGCACTCCAATTTACGCTCCGGGGACACGGAGCTGATTAATTTTTCTGTTTTTGTCCCAAAACAGAATACAAACCCCTGGGCACTCCCATGAGCGAAGAAACCCAGCAACCTGAAGAGCAACAAGAAAATGATGCTCCACAGGTCGAGGAGAATACTCCTCCTAACGAACAAGTTGAACCTGTAAACGATGGAGATCTCCAAATTCCACATGAAGCACAAGCGTCCGATCCAGAAAGCTTGACCGAGCGACCAGCATTGGCGGAGCCTGGCGATTTCGATTGGAATGCCTTTGAGGCCGACGTAGATGATTACAGCGCTGAAGACCGGGCCTCCTTGGAGGTAACATATGAAAATTCTTTGAACCTCATTCAAGAAAAGGAAGTTGTTGACGGCACCGTAGTTGCAATTACGAAGAAAGAGGTGGTTGTCAATATTGGCTACAAATCAGAAGGAATAGTAAATGCAAGCGAATTCCGATACAATCCTGACCTAAAAGAAGGTGACGTGGTTCCCATCTTTGTAGAAAGACAAGAGGACAAGAATGGTCAATTGGTCGTATCACATCGAACAGCGCGTATTTTTAGTGCCTGGGACAAGATTAATGAGGCCAAAGAAAAAGACGCAATTATACAAGGTGATGTGAAGTGCCGCACTAAAGGCGGACTTATCGTTGACGTTTTCGGAATTGAAGCATTCCTGCCGGGATCTCAGGTCGATGTCAAACCAATCCGTGATTTTGACGTGTACGTTGGAAAGCAGATGGACTTTAAAGTGGTCAAAATAAACCAAGAGTTCAAAAACGTTGTGGTTTCGCACAAGGCACTTATTGAGGCCGAATTGGAAGAACAAAAACGTGTCATTATTAGTGGCTTAGAAAAAGGCCAGGTTCTTGAAGGCACAGTTAAAAACATCACCTCGTACGGTGTATTCGTGGACTTAGGGGGTATTGATGGTTTGGTCCACATCACCGACATGTCTTGGGGCAGAGTGAATCACCCTGAAGAGCTGGTCGAGTTGGATCAACAACTTAACGTTGTGATACTTGACTTTGATGATGACAAAAAGCGAATTGCCTTGGGCATGAAACAATTGACATCTCATCCTTGGGACTCAATGACCGGAGACCTTGTAGAGGGCGGCCGAATTAAAGGCAAAGTCGTTGTTATAGCGGACTACGGTGCCTTCGTCGAAATAGCACCGGGAGTTGAAGGCCTGCTGCATGTGTCTGAAATGAGTTGGTCTCAGCATCTGAGAAGTGCTCAAGATTTCTTGAGCGTTGGAGATGACATAGAATGTATGATTTTGAACATCGACCGGGAAGACCGAAAGATGTCTTTGGGATTGAAGCAGTTGAAGCAAGATCCTTGGGCCGAGATTGATCAACGATACCCGGTCAATTCCAAGCAAAAAGGAATCGTTCGCAACTTCACCAACTTTGGCTTGTTCGTTGAACTTGAAGAAGGAATTGACGGTTTGGTTCACATTTCTGACTTGAGCTGGTCGAAAAAAGTCAAGCATCCATCAGAATTCTGTAGCATCAATGATGAAATTGAGGTGATGGTTCTGGAGTTGGACAAGGACAACAGGCGTATGAGCCTAGGCCATAAGCAGCTTGAAGAAAATCCATGGGAGGTGTTCGAAACCATCTTTGCTGTGGGATCAAAGCATTCCGGAACTGTTGTTAAAATGGATGGCAACCAAGCTGTTGTTGCTTTGCCATATGGTCTAGAAGGTTCATGCCACATAAAGCACCTTCGCAAAAAAGACGAATCAAACGTTGACGTTGAAGAAACGGCGGACTTTGTAGTGCTTGAGTTTAACCGCAATGCCAAACGTATCACGGTAAGTCACATGCGTACTTTCGAAGATGCGCCAGCTTCCGCTTCGTCAACAAAGGAACGTAAGCCACGTTCTGGTGCTGGAAATAACCGAATGATGAATGAGGTAAACTCAAGCGTTGAGCGCAGTACTTTCGGGGATCTGGATGTTCTAAGTGCTTTAAAAGAGCAAATGAATGACGGCGATATTGTTGAAGCCACTGAAGAGCCAAAGCAGAAAGAGAAATCAGCCAAAAAAGCACCGGTAAAGAAAACTACCAAGGCTAAAGTGGATGAGGTAAACGAGATAAAAGCGGCTGAGGAGGAAGTTGTCGAAGAAGTAAAAAAACCAGCGAAAAAGAAGGCTCCAGCAAAAAAAGCTACCGTAAAAAAGGCGCCAAGTAAGAAGACTAAAAAAGCTGACAGTGCAGTTGCTTCTGAAGCCAAGAAGAAAGCAAAGAAGTAAATTGGATTCGAGGTTTCATGAAAAAAGGGATGCCTTCTGGGTTTCCCTTTTTCTTTGCCCATATCTTTGTGGGAGATGGATTCACAAATCCTAATGGATGAAGCGCTTTTCGAGCGCGTTGTTGATCGGTTGGCCCATCAGCTGCTCGAACACCATGATTTCAACCACTTAGACCTCATTGGTTTGCAACCCCGAGGTTATTGGTTCGCTCAAGTACTGCAGAGGCGATTGCATGAACTTCGCCCAGATGAACATATAAATTGTGGAGGGTTAGATGTGACATTTCACCGCGACGATTTTCGCAGGAGAGAAAAACCCCTAAATCCCTCTTCAACCCACATGGAGTTTTTAGTTGAAAATCGACATGTGATTTTGGTTGATGATGTGCTTTTCACAGGAAGAACAATCCGTGCAGGTATGGACGCTCTACTCTCACACGGTCGTCCTCAATCGGTTCAGCTCTTGGTTTTGGTCAATCGACGTTTTCAGCGCGAGCTTCCAATTGAACCTCAGTACGTGGGCAAAACCATAGACAGTATTGATTGTGAATATGTCCAAGTCCTTCGAGAAGAGGGTTCCGACAAATGCAGAATTATGCTTCTTAACCAAAAGCCGGAATGAATCACCTCAGTGTTCACCATCTTACAGGTATTCGCGGCCTAAATCTTAATGATATCGAACTCATTTTTCAAGCCGCAAAAGAGTTCAAGGAAGTCATCAACCGACCAATTAGAAAGGTTCCTTCCCTGCGAGATTTGACCATTGCTAATTTGTTTTTTGAGAACTCAACCAGAACACGACTTTCGTTTGAATTGGCAGAAAAGCGATTGAGCGCTGATGTGGTCAACTTTTCCTCAGCGAGCAGTTCTGTGAAAAAAGGTGAGACACTCGTAGATACGGTTAACAATATTCTGGCCATGAAGGTCGATTTAGTTGTTATATGCCATCCTCACCCACGGGCGCCTCAATTTTTGGCCAAGAAAGTCAACACCATCGTCGTAAATGCGGGTGACGGGACTCACGAACATCCAACACAGGCTTTGTTGGATGCCTTTAGCATGACAGAAAGGCTAGGAGATGTTCGCGGAAAAAATATTGCTATCGTAGGGGACATAAGGCATTCGCGTGTAGCCATTAGCAACATTCTATGCTTGCAATTACTTGGAGCAAACGTTCGGGTTTGCGGACCCAAAACGCTGATTCCGAAATACATTGGATCAATGGGCGTGAAGGTTAGCCACGACTTGGATGAGACACTGGCGTGGTGCGATGTAGCCAATATGCTTCGAATTCAACTAGAAAGGCAAGATGACACCTCAATCCCATACTTTCCGTCATTGCGTGAATACGCTGTAGGTTTTGGGCTAGATCGTGTTCGTCTCGATCGATTGAGAAAAAAGGTCACAATAATGCATCCCGGTCCAATAAATCGTGGGGTGGAAATCACAAGTGCTGCGGCAGACAGCGACCACTCCATCATCTTAGACCAAGTTGAAAACGGTGTTGCCATCCGAATGGCGGTCCTTTATCTCTTGGCATCAAACAATTAAAGGTCGATTCTTCTATATTTACCGTATACAACTGATTCATGAAGTTCACAACTGAAATCCGCGATAAAATTGCAATTATCACTTCCCACGTGGAGAAGCTGGACGCCTTGCATGCACCTGAACTTAAAGGCGAACTTGTTCGTGTTTCTAAAGAGGGAACAAAGTACATGGTCCTTGACTTGTCCGAATCTCGCTATTGCGATAGTTCTGGATTAAGTGCTGTCCTCATTGGCAACCGTCAATGCCGTGATGCAGAAGGACACTTCGTTTTGACCGGTCTTCAACCCTCCGTTGAGAAATTGGTCCAAATAAGTCAACTTGATAAGGTTCTTAGCATTGTTCCAACAGCATCTGAAGGTTTCGATATGCTCGTGTTGGAAATCACTGAATCAGAATTAAACTCTCCAGATAACGATTAAGCTTTACACCGATGCGCTTTTTTACTCTTTTTATGGCTGCACTAGTAACATTGAATACACAAGCACAATGTGAACCTGACTTCGATTTTGGTGATGCAGATTGGGGCGCTTCGCCTGATGCATCGATGGGCGAACAATTTGATACGGTATATGTAGATGTGCCTTACGCAGATATTTTCCACGTGCTCGTACCCACTGACGCTTCTGCCATTGACCCCTTGTTCCAACTTCCTCTGGATTCAGTTCTTCTCACTGAGGTAGTTTTAACGGATACAGTTACCCAAGAACAGTATACTCTTGAGGATATTGGCCTGGAGATTGTCTGTAACAATATGGGCTCTTCGCCAAATCCTTGCACTCTAATCGCAGGAGCCCAATATTGTGCCTCTTTGGAAGGCATGCCAACCGCTGGAGG
>DIHQ01000039.1 GCA_002420235.1 Flavobacteriales bacterium UBA5692 | reverse complement strand
GTCAAATTCTGGCTCATTTACGTAGGTACAACTCCCCAATAAAAAATTCAATTCAGGGGGTGGCGATCGGTATTGCCAAAGGGGCTGAGTCTCTATTTCGAGGGTATCACTAATTGCAATGCCTTTCTTGTTTTCTATGAAATAGGTGTATCGGGTCGCTGGGGTTAGATCGGTCAATTCAGCATGAAAACAATTTCCAAGCTTAGCGGATTTCATGCGGCTAATAGACACCGTTTGTTCCGCAGAATCAAGCAAACGAACGGTTGGTTTGCCTGAGTAGGTTTCCGGAGTAAGTTGACACCATACTTTTGCGCTGCGCATGCCTACATCACCAACCATTGGAGAGGCATTTAATTTCGTTCTCGAATTTGTTCTCGAATTCTGTGTGCAGCTAACAATTAATACTGAAACAAGGAGGACGGAATATCGCATTTATTTTTTCTTCAAACATACAAAAGCCAAAAAGGGACCCCGAAGGGTCCCTTTCAAGTCACTGTAATAGGAAGATTACTTCGCTACTACGATGTTTTGTGCATCAGTAAAGTTTGCATGTATTACTGAAACCATGTAGTTACCGGCAGCTAAATCGTGCTTCACCACAATACGATTACCACCAACTATATTCTCTTGCGCAATCTCTTGAGAAATTACTGCCTTACCAGACATGTCTGTAACCTCAAGGATGATATTTTCACCACCCAAATTTAATTCGCGATCGAATTTTACACTAAACGTGCTTTCGAATACAGGATTCGGGAAGATGTTCCACTCGATTGTGTTATCGATGTTCGATAAACCGTGGCTGTCACCATTGTTTTGACCGAAGCAAGAACCATCATTATAAGTAGCGTCGGCATTAAAGTTGGCGGCATCAGAATTGGTGCAACCGAATACTTGCGCATCTGTTGATGAGAAGGTCAAGTCATAGGCACGCCATGCAGCTCCATCGACATCCCAGCCCTGAAGATTCAAAATACCAGTCGCAGTGCCACTTGTGGTCAACTGCATTAACAGGACCCGATTACCAGCTTCCGCCACAGCTTGCACATCCGTAGGGACTACAAACCAAGCACCGTCAGTTACGGTAAGCTCTGAACCGCTTAGGAAGTTATTATAATCAACACCAACAGTCCACAAGTTGTTATTTGTGCTATTTGTGGCACCGATAGTAACCCAGCTATCGTAGGCTAATGATCCTTCTAAAGCTACAATTTGGTTATTTACGTCCAATGACGAAAAGCTACCATACTGGTGTTGGTAAAAATCAGTAGTTGTTGCAACGTTTAAAACGTGTTCGCCGTCAGCGAAAACAGCGTGCAAAGAATGCTCTGCTGAGGGCAATACAGCGTATACGCGGTATGTATTACCTTCTACTTGGCCGCCGTTCTCTACAGCTTCGACGACCAACTCAACATTGCTGGCGCTCGCACCAAGGGCGAAAAAAGAGGCCGCAGCCAGGGTGAAAAGGTTCTTCATTTGAGTGAATATTAGTTGTTTCTGGTCAAGAATTGAAATCAGGTCAGGCTAAGATATGGAAGTTCATCCTTATTCCCAAACTTTCTTCGTCGAAGTTAATAAAAATTTCATAGACGTATCATGATATCTAGCCGACGAATCACAGATAGGTGTGTTCGACGGGAACACAAAACTCTACGTTTCGAATATCAAACAAATACGAGCGACATATCCGATGTAATTTAGCTTCCAAAGCAATTAATTATGTCCACATCCACAATTGCCCATTTCATCAACGGAAAATGGCATACACCCTCACCTTCGAATACCACCCCTCTTTTTCACGCAATAAATGGACAGGTAATTGCTCACGTTGGAAACGAATCACTCGACTTTGCATCCATTTTGGATTATGGTAGATCAGTCGGTAACTCAAACCTCAGGAGCCTAACTTTCCAACAACGGGGGCTGATGCTGAAACGTTTGGCATTGTACCTTTTAAAATGTAAAGAAAAATTTTACGATGCGAGTTGGGCGACCGGTGCGACACGCGCAGATGCTTGGATTGACATTGAAGGTGGTATCGGCAACCTATTCAGCTATGCCAGTCTGCGTCGGAAATTTGGTGATCAGCCGTTTGCATTGGATGGGGAGTACATTCCATTAAGCAAGAAGGGCACATTTGGTGCCCAGCATATCCTTACTCCAAAAGAAGGGGTTGCAGTGCACATAAATGCTTATAACTTTCCAGTATGGGGCATGTTGGAAAAAGTAGCTGTCAATTGGCTTGCGGGAATGCCCGCTGTGGTCAAACCTGCGTCTGCGACCAGTTTTCTCACTTTAGTGGTAGCGAAAGAGATCATCAACTCAGGGATACTTCCTGAGGGTGCACTTCAATTGATTTGTGGTCCTGCTCGTACAATGCTTGAACATGTCGATGAACGTGATGTGGTCACCTTCACAGGTTCCGCCTCTACTGGGCTGAAACTGAAATCTCATCCGAACTTGCTCGCCCATGCAGTTCCATTCAATATGGAGGCGGATTCACTGAATTCAATTATTTTAGGTAATCACGTTAGACCAGGTGATCCAGAGTTCAAGCTGTTCATTAAAGAGGTGCGAAATGAAATGACGGTAAAGTCGGGACAAAAATGTACCGCGGTTCGACGCATCTTCGTCCCAATTGGTCAAATGGATAGTGTCCAAGACGCACTCGGTCAAGCGCTATCACAGGCAATTATTGGTGACCCGAAGAATGAAAACGTTCGCATGGGAGCGCTGGTAAATAAAACACAGAAGGAGGAAGTGCTGGCGAAACTTAAATTGCTCAAAACAGAAGCGCAAAGTATCTACTCCCATTCTTTGGAGTTGGTTGGAGAAGAAGCTGTAGAGGACTCATTCCTCGGACCTCAGCTTCTTCGTAACGACAAACCGCTCGAAGCTCGCCATTGCCATAATGTCGAAGCATTTGGCCCTGTGGCTACGCTCATGCCGTATAATACAATCGAGGAAGCGATTGAACTCACCAATATGGGTAAAGGATCTTTGTGTTGCTCCTTCATCAGCCACGAAGCAGCAGAGGCAAGGAAGTTCGTTGCAGGAGCAGCAACCATGCACGGTCGAATCCTATTACTAGATAGGGATTGTGCTAAGGAATCGACAGGTCACGGATCTCCTCTCCCATTGCTGACGCATGGTGGGCCCGGACGTGCGGGTGGCGGAGAAGAAATGGGTGGCATCCGCGGCGTTTACCACTATATGCAAAGGACAGCTGTGCAAGGTTCACCAACTGTCTTAACTGCAATTGCTCAAAAATATCAACCTGGGAGCCTCCAAATCGAAGCGAAACCTCATTTGTTTCAACAACATTTTGAGGACCTAGTTATTGGTCACACCGTGACAACTTCGAAGCACACAGTAACTGAAGCTGATATCGTCAATTTCGCAAATATTAGTGGTGACCATTTTTACGCACACGTCGATGAAACAAGCCTAGATGGCACAATATTCGAGGGTCGCGTTGCTCATGGATATTACCTGTTAAGCAAAGCCGCTGGACTTTTTGTAGATCCCAAAAAAGGGCCAGTGTTGTTAAATTACGGATTGGAGCAAGCGCGCTTTACAAAACCCGTTTACCCTGGCACAACAATTGGAGTTCACCTAATTGTTGAAGATAAAGTGGAACAAGAAAAGCGCGATTCAGCGGATATCCGAAAAGGCATCGTCAAATTTCGGGTAGAGATGTACGATCAAACTGGAGAAAATGTAGCAATAGCTACAATCTTGACCATGGTGAAATTTCGGGATCAAGAAGGATGAAGCTAATCCAACGCGCGCTTTTATTGGCCGGAATTAGCTGTGTTTGTTTGCATGGAGAAAATGTACGGGCTCAGAATATATCCGATAGGTACACTGGCGCGCAGATTCAACGTGACCTGGATTCACTCGCAAAATGGATTATTGCCATACATCCTTCACCATTTGTGCACTGTTCATCCGTGGAATTTGAAGCTGCTATTGAAAGCGCAAAATCAACGTTTGCAGGTGGAGGAACTTTATACGGTGCCGCACAAATGGCTGCAAAAATATGCGGTGTTGTGAAAGATAGCCATACTGGTGTTGCACTGCAATCTTTTTCTAATCAACTCGGAGCTACTTACGGACCTCTGCCGCTCGAAATACAAACCGTCAACAATCGGTTGATTGTAACAACATCCGCTGGTAACACAAAATTCATCGGGTCGGAAATTAAACTCATCAATGACGTTTCAGCGCGCTCCATCTTGGGAGGTGCGCTGGCATTGGTATCTCAGGAAGGAGACGCCGAATTGGCCCGCCTGCGTATGTCCGAAAAGCTATGGAATGATATTGCTCCTTTCGCCAGTGGAATTGGGATATCGGACTCCGTAAAGGTTCAATATGCTTCAGGCCAAACCGAAATCCTTCCCATCCTAAAGAATCAGGAAATGCAGGGCTGGAACGCTATCAAAAGTCACGCCACACCTATTTCCTGTAAAGAAATCCAAGAGGATAATAGGATTACCATTGTTTTAAAAATCAAGCATTTTCACCCAGAGAATATTCGGACCTTTCGCAAAGAAATCAAAGCTTGTTTCACGAGGATTTACACGCTGCAGTCAAGTAAGTCAGACGTTGAATTTTCGGGTCTTGTCATCGATCTACGCGGAAATTCAGGTGGTCACATCGCCATTATGGCGGAATTGCTGCCGTACCTCACAACTTCTCCCGTCGCTCTACCTTCCGGTGTTCAGATTAAGGCTAGCGAAGAAGCGAGGAATCGCTGGGGAACAGGACGCTTTGGTCTTGTCAGAAAAACCAGTTATCTGATGAATCTTAAAGCATTGAAGTCAACATTGAATCGCATGGCGAATGACTCCATTGCATTTGTATCATTTGACCACACCATACGACCTCACCGTCGCTTTGCATACACGGGTACTGCAGCGCTAATACTTGATGGACTGTCAGCATCTGCAACAGTTTCTATGGCTTCTTGGTTCGTTCGTTCTGGACGTGGTGAGACATTCGGCGAGCCCCCAATGGGAAGTGTGAGTGGCACATTCGGAAATCCAGTTCGTTTGGCCCTTCCGGAAACAAGTTTAGCCGTTAATATTGCCTCGGCGCGTTATTTTACTCAGACCCCAGTGCGCTGGGACGCCCGACCGCTTCTTGTCGATCACCCGGTAACCCCCACCGCATTAGACATCAAACGAGGCACAGATTCCGTAATGGAGGCAGCACTTTATTGGGTTAGCCAAAGTAAATCAATTGTACCATGACAACCTATGTCCGAATTGCCTCTTTTATCTTTTTTACCTTGCTATTATCCGCTGTTGTAGGATGCATATCTCAAGCAATTCCTCTTCATCGCTATGTGAACCCTTTCATCGGAACTGGCGGACACGGACACACCTATCCAGGAGCAACAGCACCCTTTGGAATGGTCCAATTAAGTCCAGATTCGAGACTAACTGGCTGGGACGGCTGCGGTGGCTACCACTTCAGCGATAGTGTTATTTATGGGTTTAGTCACACCCACCTTCAAGGCACGGGAGTCTCCGACTATGGCGATATCCTTTTTGCCCCTTGTACCCAGTTTAATGATGAAGCAGCCCTTTGGTCAGACCGGTACGCCAGTCGATTTTCCCACGAGGACGAACAGGCTCACGCCGGCTATTATCAAGTCTACTTAGATGACCAAAAAATCAATGTTGAACTAACCGCAACAGAACGTGTTGGAGTACATCGCTATCGCATGGATGAACCAGATACACTTACCCTAATAATCGATATGCAACACCGAGATGACTTAGTCAATTATAGCATTTATCCATTGGGAGATTCCCTATTGGTAGGGCATCGAATCTCGGACAATTGGGCACGGGAACAACACGTTTATTTCGCAGCTCGTTTTGACCAACCATTTCAATGGCGAGATCAGCTCACAGAGGTGCGTAATGTTGGGGTTGGTCAATCCGGTGAAACGATCCAAGAATTGGACTATGTTCCTGTCTTCGCCGCTGATTTTGGTGTGCTTTCAGAACTTAATGCGGAGGTAGCATTGAGTTTTGTAAGCATCGAAGGTGCACTTTCAAACCTGCAGAATGAGGCTGTTATGGAATCCTTCGAGGCTTACCAACGTGCAGCCGAGATGGCATGGGACGAGCAGTTGAGTCGGATCGTTATTAAAGGAGGCAGTAAAGATGAGGTGGAGACTTTTTACAGCGCACTTTACCATTGTTTTACAGCCCCAAACATCGCCAACGATGTTACAGGTCAATATCGCGGTACAGATTTAGACATTCATCAACTCGCGGCATCCGATGGAAATCACTACACTGTCTTTTCCTTGTGGGACACCTTCCGTGCCTTGCATCCGTTACTTAATTGGATTGAACCGCAACGATCCCGAGACTTCATTCGAACTATGCTGCGAATGTACCAAGAAGGCGGTCAATTGCCTGTGTGGGAATTGGCCAGTAATTACACTGGATGCATGATTGGCTACCATAGCGTGCCCGTCATTGCAGATGCGGATACTTGGGGGATTGAAGGATTTGATAAGGGCCTGGCACTTGACGCCATGGTTCAAGCTGCGGATAGCGCTCACTTAGGGCTTCCTGCATACACTAAGCTGGGCTATATACCCTTGGACGAAGAGCACGAATCTGTCTCCAAAACATTAGAATATGCATTTGACGATGCCTGTATTGCATCTTTTGCCAAGAAGCACAGCCAAGACATCCAGCTTTCCAATCGGTTTCGGTTACGCGCTCTGAACTACCGTAATTTATTCAATAAGAAAAGCGGTTTCTTCCAACCTAAAAGAGCTGCGGCATGGCTCGAAGCCTTTGACCCGCGAGAAGTCAACTTCAACTATACTGAAGCTAACGGCTGGCAATATAATTTCTTCGTTCCTCATGATGTAAATGGTCACATCGATCTTTTAGGAGGCGCATTAAATTATGCATCAAAATTGGAGGACATGTTCACAGCGAGCAGCGAAACTACCGGGCGAAATCAAGCCGATATCACAGGACTGATTGGCCAATACGCGCACGGGAACGAACCCAGTCACCACATGGCGTATTTGTATCCTTTTGTAGGACAATTTCACCGTACCGCAGAAGTGGTTGATAGTATTCGTAAAACACTGTATACACCACGTGCAAACGGCTTATCCGGCAATGAAGACTGCGGTCAAATGAGTGCATGGTATGTTTGGAGCGCTTTGGGCATGTATCCCGTTACACCTGGAAGCAATCAACTCATTCTTGGCACTCCAATGTTTAATGAAGCAAGAGTAACCCCAATGCCAATGGAGAACGCTGGAATGCCGCTGACCATTGTCAAAAACGGAAGTGGCAAATACATTGAAAATGCCCAAATTCAAACGAGTGATTTGTCAGCGCAAGTGACCAAAGCAAAATTACTTGCAGGCGGGACGCTGGTTTTTTCCTGCCAAGATGAACCAAGTGATTTTGGACAAGTAGAAAACCAATGGCCAATTGAGCGATGGGAAGATGAAGGTTTTGTACCAGTGCCAGTTATTCAAGCGCCAAGGACCTTTAAGAAATCAACTATGATTTCAATTTCGACAGATAGCCAGCATTCCTACCCTGTGCAATATGCGCTCATGGAAGTAAATGACAAAAAATCAAATGATCCAAATTGGGTCAACTATGTAGAGCCTTTCACACTTAGTTCCTCAATGGTAATCTTAGCACGAACGATGCAAAACAATAAAACATCGAGTGTTGTACAGCACTCAGTGAAAAGGGTTAGTCATCCATATACACTCGAAATGGAAACGCCTTACAGCAATCAGTATGCTGCGGGAGGTGACCAAGCTTTAATTGATGGCATTGAAGGGGGAAATCAGTACCAGACGGGTGACTGGCAAGGCTACTGGGAGAAAGACATCATCGGTACCATTGATCTCAAAAATCCAACACAAATTGCAGCCATCCGCATTGGTGCATTGCGTGATATACGCCCGTGGATTTATCTTCCAAAAAGAATCTCGATTTCGTGCAGTACGGATGGCAAAACATGGACACCTTTTGGTGAAACAAATTATGCGAGTACTCAGGTCGACGAAGCACCCATTCGTCACACGTTTGAAATTAAAGGTAAACAGACAGGGCGATACCTGCGGTTCAGCGTCGAAAACAATGGTTTGCTTCCAGATGGTCATCTCGGAGCTGGCAACCCAAGTTGGGTATTCTTAGACGAAGTATCCATCCAAACAGAACTGAAATGAGCGAAACCCTCTTGCGTGATGGATTAGCTCAAACGACATTGCACCCGCTTGGTCTCCGCGTCTCACATGCCCAAGGTTCGCGTATTACACTAGAAAACGGGAAAGAAATCATTGATTTTATTTCTGGAATTGGAGCCAGCTCTTTCGGTCATGGTCATCCAGAAATTGTCAAAGCCATTCACACTCAGGTGGACAAACATCTCCATGTCATGGTATACGGAGAAATGCGTCAACGAGCCCAAGATGAGGCAGCGCGTCAATTGCTTCAGTTAATGCCAGACAATCTCAATTCTGTGTACTTCGTCAACTCAGGCGCTGAAGCCATAGATGCGGCTATGAAATTGGTACGGCGTGTCACTAATCGAAGGAAGATCATTGCAGTAACAGGTGGCTACCACGGCAATACTTTTGGTGCACTTTCTGTGAGTTCCAATGCAGAACGGAAAGCACCATTTGCCCCTTTGGTTGGTGATATTGATCTCATCGAATGGAATGAAATGCACGGCCTTAGAGCGATTGATGCCTCAGTGGCTGGTGTTATCGTGGAAACCATCCAAGGAGATGCCGGGATTCGCATACCCGATGCCGCCTGGCTTCAAGCAATTCGGAAAAAATGCACACAAGTTGGTGCCCACCTCGTGCTTGACGAAATTCAATGTGGATTTGGTCGGACCGGATGTCCTTTTGCATTTGAACATTTTGGAATTGTACCTGATCACTTATGCCTCGGAAAGGCACTTGGAGGAGGCATGCCTATGGGAGCTCTTGTTTCGAACAAAAATTATCTTCAGCAGTTTGCTCACTCTCCTTCTTTGGGGCACATCACAACTTTTGGCGGTCACCCGGTACCCTGCGCGGCGTCGGCTGTAGCAAGTTGCCTATTGAAAGAAATCGATTGGGACCGAGTGGAACATGTAGGCGCGATGATCGAAAGTAATTTGAAGTCTTGCAATCAGGTGCATTCGATACGCCGCAAAGGCTTATATATTGCCGTTGAACTTGAGAATTCTGAAGCCGTCAATAATGTAGTTCAAAGCGCTTTAGCAAATGGCGTTTTGATCTTTTACTTCCTGAGTACACCATCTGCATTCCGAATAGCACCTCCACTCAATATCAATGACAATGATTTGAACGAAGCAATCGACACCCTAAAAAGGTGCATCAAGCGATGTAGTTCCTAAAGTCATGCAGACTTGACAAATGCTGTAAAAGCTTCGACGCTTCGTTTCGCCTCCGCCAAGACGTCTGGAAAAAGCTGCCAACCGTGCAATGCTCCAAGCTCTTCTCGAGCAGTAAAATCCAGCCCTTCGCTTTTAAATACTTCGCAGGCCAGTTCAAAGTCTGGGTATAGATACTCGGCCCTCGACGCTTCAATATAAACTCGAGATAATGTGTCTAGGTTTCGGTCAAGCGGAGATACTAATGGATTCTCTGTTGTTTTACCCTGCAAGTAATGCGACGCATATTCAATCATGTCCAAGCGTTCAAAAAGACTGACATCGGTTTGGCTGAATCGGTTGCTCTTTGAATTTGAGCGCAAATCCAACCAAGGTGAAAAGAGCCCGAGTCCTTCGATTCGATTGCCGGTGCGGTGCATCCACTCTAAGGCACCAGATAAAGCCAAGTTACCTCCTGCAGAGTCACCCAGAAGCCAGATTTGATTGTTACTAACTGACAACTCATCCAAGATCTTCATCACATCCTCTAGTGACGCTGGGAAGGGATGTTCTGGAGCCAACCTGTATTCTGGAATCCAAATCTCACATTCCATCTCGACTACCAATGCAGATGCAAAGGCTCGATGCGTCCACGCACTTCCAAATGCAAAACCACCGCCATGTACCAAGACCAAAATTGGTGCATCCTGGGCTGACTGATACTGGTGACCATGCCGAGGATAGAGCTTGGCGCAGGGAATACCGTTGACGTTTGTTCGTTCAAAAACTACATTGAAGTGACCAGGATACAAGCGTGCTAATCCATCCAACGACAAACGTATCTGCTCCGGCGTCATGCCAACAACGTCTCGACGGACGACCCTACCCAATTGGTGGCTTACCCTCAAAAAGCGCTCTGGAAACGACCAAAGCAGACTGGATGCACGTTTTGATTTCATTTTCGGTTGGAGACGGACATAAATACAGGGTAGCGATTGGAAGTTCTTTCGTAATGAGGGGACGCACGGTACAGCCAATCTAGCTGTGACTGAGGGTTTTCGCGTAATCCCGGTGTGCTCGATTTGGCATATTCAAATGAAATACGCAACAAAGAATCGGAAGCAAGTAACTCCGCCGCAGTATCCTCAAAAACGTACCCACTGAAATATTCCTTTTGTTGCATGGCGCTATCAAAAAAATTCCAGGCAAAAAATGAATCATGGCCGCGCGGATCTAAAACTTCGCAGAGGTAGCGAAGGTTGCGCTGATCAGAAGGAATGACCCAGTCCCCAGCAAATAACTGAACCAACGATACGAGCCACTCAACTGAATCCAATTTATTTACATGATGGCCTTCATATGGATTCGGCAAGGAAGTAAATCCGTAAATCTTGCCTGTTCGTAAGAGAATTGTGGTGTCACTTTCAACTGGGCGCATGGTAACACCATTACATTGCAACCTATCCACAACGTGGCGCCATGCCTGAGGAATTACCCAAAACTCCGGAATCAGGGATTCAGCCGAAGATTTGTAGTAATTGTAAAACGGAATTTCTTTGCTCCACTTACGAGTACGATCGTATCGCAGGCGCAACTCTCCAGTCACCGAACTGATCTCTTTTTTGGATTCAAACCCTTCGAACGATAATGGGGAGGATTTAGCCGTGCGCTCCCATCGAACAGGTAGCGATTGAACATTCCTCAAACGGTCGGCCTCCGCAGCGCAAACAGTCTTTATATCTGAACTGTGCATTTGCATAAATTCTACTATGCTCTCGATAAACGCCTTTGTGGCCTTGACTCGGGTAGCAAATGGTTTCAGCATGTGAGCTTCAGCAGTGAACCCGATGCATCCAAATAAAACGGCATAACCAGTGCTATAACGAGGCGTCTCCAAAAAGCCAACGATGCCGTCTTCTGGTGTCTCTCCTTTAAGATAAACGTAGGGGCTGGTTGGTATTCCACGTCTGAGCATAGAAGCGAACAGTGTAGGCTCCATTTTGTCTCGAATAAATACCCCGAGTGCTGGTCCTGCCTTATCCGGCTGGGTCGAAATCAAGGTCATTTCATACGGATAATCTGCACCATTACTAGTGTGCGTGTCAATTAAAACATCGGGAGAAAATGAATGAAATAGCTCTACAAAAGAGCGGGCGTTTCGACTATCCATTTTAATGAAATCCCTGTTTAAATCAAGATTTCTCGCATTTCCGCGAAAGCCATACATTTCTGGACCGTTTTGATTTGTTCTCGTGCAGCAATTCCTGTTCAGGGCGCCTCCGATATTATACATGGGAATAACGGTAATATCCATGGTGGACAGTACAGAATGCATTCGCCCAGGGTGTGCAATCAATTCCCGAATCCAGTTGACAGATGCATCCACTCCGCACGGCTCACCAGGATGAATTGCATTGTTTATCAATAAACCTAGCCTTTCTGATGTTTGGCGCATGGCTTGTAAACCAGAGAGATTAAGCGAGTCAATCGCCGAAAGGGTTAGTACAAATGCGTGAATCGGTCTGCCGACATCGCTTTGACCGACTTGCATTAAGTGGGCATATTCGCAGGCTTTTGCCAAAGAATAAAATGCATCGATTGTTTCTTCCCATGTAGGTGTTCGGTTATCATCCTGTTCAACAAATGGATCTGTTGAAAAGGACTGCTGAGCAAAAGCAGTAATTCCCGTCACAAGTACAGTGAACAGAAAGAGGAGTTGTAATCGAGGATTTAAGGGCATGTCATGATTTTTATTTTAATGCAAAAATCTGAAATTTGTTAAATGTTACGGTTTACGCCGAAATCCAATGAAAAACCAGCTCTTGGAAAGATTTTGCTGGCAGAGCCTTTCATGGCGGATCCTCATTTTGGACGTAAGGCCATCTTGCTTTGTGAACACAATGACGAGGGTTCTTTTGGGTTCGTGTTAAACAACTTTATCGAGGTCGGACTTAATGAACTGCTTGACGACCTACCCACGGTCCAATGCCGACTGAGTTTAGGCGGGCCGGTGAAGAATTCTAACTTGTACTATCTCCATACGCTTGATGGTGCACCCGATTCCATCGTCGTAAAACCAGGGCTATTCATGGGAGGAGACTTTGGATGGGTTCGTACCCTTTTAGAAGCTGGGCGACCACTTGATGGAAAATTGCGATTTTTTATTGGTTATTCAGGTTGGACCCCAGGACAATTAGAAGACGAGATAAAGAGCCGCTCATGGTTCGTTACAAACGCAGATATTAATACCATCATGAGCACAAATATCGATGACGAGGAATTCTGGAAATCGCTGGTCACCGACATGGGTGTGGGCTTCGATCACATAGCTAATGCGCCGCTCGATCCTTCGATGAACTAAGAGTCATCGCCCGGATTGAATGCGCACCCAGTAACCGCTATGTCGACGGAGATTCAAAACACGCCCGCCATCAAACATTAGATATTGTCCTTTTATTCCTTGGAGCATGCCCTCAATCCTGGGTGTTTTGTCAAGTTTAAGAGAAGTCACTTTGGATGGGTAAGTCATAACAGGGTATTTGAATTCCTGAGGTGATTCATCAATAAAGAATGACTCGTAAACTGCACCCAAATGCTCAAAACACTCTTCTTTCAAGTCGTCAAGAGCGACAGTTTTTGGCTGCACGTCAAGAAGCATTTTGCGATAATTTGTTTTGTCCGACAAAATTTCCTTCAGAGCTACCTCCATCTCCCCTGCAAGTTGACGATAAGGAGTTAGTGCAATGGCAATAGCAGAAACTGCTCCTTGATCGTGCCAGCGAAAAGGACAATTCGTCGTTCGAGTCACTCCTACTTTGAAATCACCTGTGTGACTTATGTATAAGAAATGAGGTTGGTTGTGATGCTTTTGCTCCCAATCAAAATCTCGAAGAGCAATTCCTTCGTGTATTCGACTCAATTCAGGTCGTAAGACACTGGGGACAGCCGAGGGATGTTCCATCCAAGTTTGATAAGACATCCCCTCTCCATATGATTTTCGAAGGAGTTGACCGGTGACGCGACAATTGATTTGACCATTATATTCAATTATCATCCGTTTCCCTACCCAATCATTTATAGGTTCTTCCGGAAGTTCATTTATCACGTTTGCGCCCTGCAAAGCATAGTTAACTTGGCCATATTCGTCAGGTCGTTCTGATGTCCCAAGCTTGCGCAAATTCCCCTCCCATTGCATTCTGCGAAGTTAATACGGTTGAACCCTTCGCAATTTGTCAATGAAATTCATTAAATTGCATTACGATTAACATTTAGCGCATGAAGAACACTCTACTCTTTCTCGGCCTTGCATTTTGTTTCACTGCTTTTGGCCAAACCCTCTACGAAGAAGGCTTCGAAAACTTTGCTGCCGGAGATTTCGTTACTGATAGTCCCGTATGGATTCCATGGGCAACTGGACAAGAAGGTACTGAGGGTGATGCCCAAATAAGCAGCGATTTTGCAAATACGGGTTTCAATTCATTGCATATTTTCTCAACGTCTGCTACCGGTGGTCCGTTAGATGTCGTTATGCTTGTTGGATTGGATGAAGGCGTGTACACTGCATCGTGGATGATGTACGTCACAGATGGGAACTCCGCATACTACAATGTTCAAGAAGACCAAGCACCGGGAATAGGATGGGCTTTTGACGTAACGTTTGCCTTCACTGGTGACTTACAGGTTGTGATGGATGGTATGACCGTTGGGTCCGGGAGCTTCCCCATTGGAGAATGGTTTGAAGTTCGTCACGACTTAGACTTAGATAATGACGTTGTCACTTTAACAGTGGCGGGAACAGAAGTAGGGAGTTTTATGTTTGACTCGTTATTTGGCGGTGTTAACTTCTTCGGTTACGGCGATGGAACAACCATTGGCAATTACTATGTAGACGACATCAACCTCTCAGTTGCTGCTAATATCAGTGAGTTGTCCGATGATATCGTTTTTAATTTTGGGCCTAATCCAGCATCAACCTATGTTAATCTGAAAGGACAACCGAATAATGCAATGATTAGAATTCACGCTCTCAATGGTCAATTGGTGCATGAACAAATCGTGAATAATATGAACCGCGGAGAAACCATTGAACTAGATCTAAATAATGGTATCTACTTTTTAGAAGTTAATGCGGGTGAGAGACGCTCTACTCAGCGATTAGTCGTTCAGCGTTAAGCTTCTTTAGAATTTGTAATTAGAAAAGCCTGCGTTTGCAGGCTTTTTTTGTGTAGCAATTTAATTACCCAGGTTCCGGTACGGTTATTGCCACCAGGCTGTTGAGAAAGACCTCGGTTGGCGCTAACACCTTCCCGTTTAGGCAAAGTAATTTTATCAAGTTGAAAGGAATTATAAGTAATGATAAGACATAACCGGCCTTTATCTACTGCCCTAATCGCTAGTGTACTGATGTCAATAACAGTGTTGGGCTATGCGCAATCACCGTATACTATTAAAGTTCAAGTGGAAGGACTGAACAATGACACCGTATACCTCGCCCATTATTACGGTAACAAATTGTACTACTCTGATACAACTATCACGGATGCCACAGGAAGGTTAAGCTTTCCCGGTCGAGCATATAACAAGTGCGGAAAACACGCCATTGTGATTCCCGGCCCAAAATACTTTGAGTTCATGGCGGTTACGGAAGACATCATCATCGAGACCAAGGCTGCTGATCCGTCTGCCAATGTCAAGATCATCGAAAGCGAAGAGAATAAGATCTTTTATGAATTCCTCGGGTTCATTGGCGAGCGCCGGGCCATTGCTGCGCCCTACGAACAAACGTTGGGCGATTCTATCGCCACCAATGAACAGATTCAAGAAGCTCGCCAGGTGCTGACCGATTTGGGAAAGGAAGTTGGTGCTGAACAACAACGAATTCTTGCAGAGCATCCGGACAAGCTATTCGCAAAGTATTTGAATATGGTGATTGAGCCAAGCATTCCTGAACCTCCAAAAAACGTGGAAAATATAAAGCAGTTGCAATACCAATGGTACTTAGACCATTATTGGGATCGTGTAGATTTTGATGATCCGCGCTTGGTGCACGATGGAAGCTTCCATCAAATCCTTGAGAACTATTGGACTCGAGTATTGCCACAAGTTCCTGACACGCTCTTGAAATCTGCGGACCGTTTGATTCAAAAAGCAAAGGGCAACGATGAGATGTTTAAATACATCACACACTATATCACCTTCAATTCTGAGTCTTCCCAGGTCATGTGCATGGATAAAATATTTGTTCACATGATTGACACCTACTACTCAACAGGACGCGCCACATGGATGAATAATGAGCAGCTCGAAAAAGTCATCGATCGGTCAAACGAGTTGCGTGACAGCCAATGCGGAAGTATCATACCCAATATCATCTTACCCGGACTTGACCAGAAGACGTGGATTTCCCTTCATGATGTGGACGCTAAGTACACGGCAGTAGTAATTTGGGAGAGTACATGTGGCCATTGTAAGAAAGAACTTCCCAAATACAAGGCCTTATATGAAGAGTGGAATTCCAAAGGCCTTGAAATATTCGCCATTGGAAATGATTTCGAACCCGAACCTTGGCAAAAATTCGTTGAAGAGCAGAAATATACCGATTGGATCAACGTAAGTGATAATCCACTCATCAATGCTCAGGATAGTGCGTCAGCATTGATTTACGGCGGTTTAACCACACTAAAAAGTCTAAACTTTCGGACAACCTTTGATGTATTTGCCACACCCAAGGTTTTTTTACTAGACAAAAACAAAAAAATCATTGGCAAGCAAATCGGTGCTGACCAGCTTGGCGATCTCCTCAGCAAACTTGAGGAAATGGAATTCAAGGGTATCCCATATTAAACTCATTTACCAAGTCTTAGCTATATGCAAAAAGGCCTGTGAATACAGGCCTTTTTTTGGTTGGTTAAGTTGGTCGATTCTTGATTGTTCCTCAAGGGGTTTTAGACTAAAGACAAAAGAGGCCAAACTCGGATAAAAGAATTAATAAATCTGCAGTTCCAACCACGTTATCGCCATTGAAATCGCCGCTTTCAAGATCTGCGCAATCACCACTGCAATTAAACAAACCTAAGAATTGTAATAAATCCGATGTGCCAGTGACATTATCCCCATTTACATCGGCCAAACATGTGGTCAATTCAGCAATTGTAAGCAATCCATTGCAGTCATTA
>DIHQ01000123.1 GCA_002420235.1 Flavobacteriales bacterium UBA5692 | reverse complement strand
TTGATTGAAGGTGTGACTTGGACACCATCCACCAATAGGTGAAAAACTCCATTCGATCCATCCGCAGCCACTCTTACAGCAATATCATACAGGCCCGCTGTTTGAACTTCCACAGTGTAATCCATCCACTCATCCATTGAAATCCATCCCACATTATAACCGTTTGCGCTCTGCCCATCATTGGAAAATTGAATGTCGACTCCATCATTTCGGTACTGCCATCCATTATTCCACGCCGTGAATTCACCAGTCGTAATATGAAAAGTAGCCACTTGCTCGTCATTGTAGGCATAGCCTTGACGCCCCAGATCAAAGTCAGTAGCAGGCACTAGGCCAGGTACCGTGTGGGGCGTACCGTGGAACGGTTTCGTTTCGTCTGTAGCCACTTGACGAAACATGGCATCTGGCACGTCTGTTTGAATGACACAATTCTCCGTCTTCAGACCCTCTGCCAATTCCATCAAGGATGCAGTCGCCACTTCAACTGCTGGTTGCGGGGCATTGTCGTTCCAATGTTCCAATAAATCTTGGTATCCATCCGTTTTCACAATGGACATTGGGCAGGAAATGCTTTCAATTTTTTTCAATGGCCACCAGGCCCAACCCATATTCAAACCCTCAAGTAAATGAATAGCATCCCTGAACCAGGCATTTCCATTTTCGCCGCTCTCTCCGACATAAATTGGTACGTTGTGCTCGTTGCGGAGTGAGGTAACGAACTCCATGTCCACGGGTTCATTTTTACTCCAGTACTTGTGTGGTGAATAAACAAGTTGTTCATCCCAAGGCGGTGTGAGTCCAGTAAAGTCATTTGCAAACCAATTCCCCTCAATGAAAATGATGTGGTCAGCATCAACGGAACGGATACTATCTGTGCACTGCATGTATAAGCTCCGCAGAGCAGATCCATTCGGCAGATTCCAATTTGGCTCGTTGAGCAAATCGTAACCAGCGACCCATTGTTCACCTGCGTAATGTTCGGCAATGCGCTTCCACAAAGCCACCATTTTATTTTTGTTTTCCTGGCTCTCCCATAGCGATGGCTTGGCCGGATTATAATCGGAAATTTCTTGTGCGTAGCCCTGACCTCCTGGCGCTGCGTGCAAGTCGAGAATAACATACATTTCATTTGCGGCGCACCAAGCCACCAAGCTGTCCGTTAATTCGAATCCCGTATCGAGCCACGTATTCTCCCCGTCTACGGGTTCATCCTCAATTGGGAGCGTCCAGAGGTTGAAGTGCATGGGCAGACGCACTGAATTAAATCCCCACGCTTTTAGCGAGTCGATGTCGGACTTTTGAACATGGTTGTGCAACCAGGCGTCATACCATAGTTCGGTGTTTTCGACCCCAATGAGGTTTTCAATCATGGCGCGAATCTCATATTGCGGTCCGGCAAACCCGCTGGTTTGCATCATATAACCCTCTTGCACCATCCAACCACCCAGGCCCATTCCTCGGAGCAAAACAGGTTCACCGGATTCGTTTACAATGTCTTGACCCTCGACACTCAAGAAGTGTTGTCCCCGCAGCTGTCCGAAGCTGAAAAATACCAGCAAAACAATCAATCCAATTCTCATCTCCCTCCGATTTGGTTCACTAAATTTATGTTGGAGAAAAATACAACCTTTTGCGGTACTCAAGCGGCTCGAAACTAGCCTTTAATTTTGTTCCAAACCCTGCCTGAAAACATGTCCAAACTCTCAAAACTCGCACTTCTACTCATAGCTGCTGTGTGCTTTCAATGCGGCAAGGATGATACGCCAAGTGTAGTGCCCAACATTTACTTCCCCATCGACGTGAGCGCACTGGAATCCCCCGAAAACTCCACCTTCGAATTTCCACTGGTTCTGGATCGAAGTACCGACCGTGAAGTCACCGTTCATTACGAAACCAATTCATTAACCGCCATCGAGGGTGAAGACTTCTTACCGGCATCGGGTACGGTGTCCTTTGCCCCAGGAGAGACCTCAGCCACAATAATTGTAGAGATTGTCATCGATGAGTATATCGAAGAAGACGAACAATTTCGCGTGGTCCTTACCCAATCGCAGAATGGGGTTTTTCTCAACGGAAGCCAACAAGCATTAGGGACCATTCGGAACGACGATACCGCAATACAAGTGACAACGGAAGGATACGTCTCCGCGGATAGCTACAGTGGCAAGTCCCTAGTTTGGTCGGACGAATTCGATGAAAGTGAAATCAACCTGAACAACTGGACATATGACTTGGGTGCGCACGGTTGGGGCAACCAAGAGTTGCAACTCTACACCTCAAATAGCCAAAATTCATACGTCCATGACGGCAACCTCATGATTGTCGCCAAGAACGAAGGGAACTATTACACTTCGGCACGGATGAAGTCCATCGATCTGCAGGAATTCCAATACGGTCGGATCGACGTCCGCGCCTTATTGCCAAAAGGCCAGGGCATTTGGCCCGCCATTTGGATGCTCGGTGCCAATTTCCCTACTGCTGGGTGGCCTGCATGTGGCGAAATCGATATCATGGAATTGATTGGGTCGTCTCCTAACTACGTGCATGGCACTGTTCACTACGGGGACGACTACACGCAGCATCAATTCACGGGACAAGGGACGAGTATTTCTTTTGGACAAACATTCTCGGACGAATTCCACGTCTTTTCAATTGATTGGAACGAGCAAGGTATAACATGGTATTTGGACGATGTCGAATTCTTCAGCATTGACCAAACCGTAAGTGGTAATCAGAACTATCCATTCGATAACCCGTTCTTCTTCATTTTAAATATTGCTGTAGGTGGTGAGTGGCCCGGGTACCCGGACGAAACCACGGAATTCCCGCAGTACATGGCTGTGGACTACGTTCGGGTATTTCAATAATTTGTGTCGAATGAAGTTCTATTTCGCCTTAGCCGCTATACTACTCCTTACGGCATGCAACACTACTGAATCATCCGTCGAACACTGGGTGCGTTACGACGAAACTGCCATTATCGCAGCGCATGCGAAGAATGAAAACGTAAGGATGCGTTACCAACTCGTCCAATCGAAGTTTCAGGACAAAAACCAACTCTGGGCGCCTTTCGAGGCGGACCTGAATCGATTCAGTGAAGCTCGTTACTCTGAACTCGAACCCCTCATCCTTGAGCAAGACATCCCCACCCTGCAGGGCCACGTGGCGTCCGGTCGAATGACGTACGAGGACCTGACGACCTTCTACCTCTATCGCATGCGACAAATGGAGTCCGACTCCAACTCCACCCTCCACGCTGTAGTTGCTCTGAATCCTAACGCCATCGAGGAAGCAAAGCATATGGATCGCCAGCGAAAAGAAGCATTCCATCCAGTTTACGGCATACCCATCATGCTCAAGGATAACATCAACACTGCAAACATGCCCACCACGGCCGGCGCCGCATTGTTGGCCGGCCATTTCCCGCCCTCTAATGCCTTCATCGTGGACCAATTGGCTTTAAAAGGTGCCTTGATTCTAGGCAAGGTGAATTTGAGCGAGTGGGCATACTTCTTCTGTGACAACTGCCCACTGGGGTACAGCGCAGTCGGCGGGCAAACCCTCAACCCTTACGGCCGAGGAGAATTTGAAACTGGTGGCTCCAGCTCCGGAAGCGGAGCCGCTGTGGCAGCGAACTACGCAGCCGCTGCGATTGGTACCGAAACTTCGGGTTCAATTCTCTCCCCTTCGAGCCTGAATTCCGTAGTCGGCTTAAAGCCTACAATTGGATTGGCCAGCCGGAATGGAATCGTACCCATCTCGAGCACCTTGGACACACCTGGACCCATGACCAAAAACGTCATCGATAATGCTATCTTGCTGGACGCCATGTACGGAAAAGACGAGGCGGATGCCATCACCTCTGAAGCTCCTGAAAAACGCAGTTTTTTGCAGGCAATAGAAACAGGCACATTGCATGGAAAACGGTTGGGAGCTATAACGGCATTGTTGGAAGTCGATTCCTTGTATTCTAAGGCCATTGATGCATTGCGTGACGGAGGTGCCGAAGTCATAGAAATCGCCCCGCCTGAAGTTAGCCTCGATGGATTTTTATCGGTATTGAATGGTGACATGATTCGCGATCTCCCACACTATTTCAACACTGCAGCAGCAAAAGAATTCGCGGGAATGGACATTGCCGGTGCCATGGCCTTTAACCGCCAGGACAGTGTGTTGAACATGCCGTATGGACAAGCCCGATTCGAAGGCATTGTGGCTGACCCCATTTCGAAAGGAGAATTGGACAGCCTTATCCAGCGGCTTCACTCGGCAGGCCGACGGTTTTTTGACGAGCCCATGGAAGAACATAGCCTCGATGCGGTTCTATCGATCAACAACTACCATGCAGCCTATGCCGCTGTGGCTTACTACCCAGGAATTACGGTACCCATGGGGTATCATGCGAAAGGAGAACCGGCTGGCCTAACCTTTTTCGCTCCCAGCCACGAAGAGGAGCGCCTATTAGGAATAGCCGCTGCGTATGAAGTGACATCCAGGCATCGGCGTGCCCCATGACAGCGGTGAAAAAGCCCCCAATTCCACGGACGGAAATGGGAATCGAGTCGTTGTCGGCTAGTTAATCATTGGCCTTAACCGGAATACGATCGGTCGTCATCAAGAACACTCCTACCAGAGGCAGCACCGCGAGAATGCCGTGGTAAGCTGCTGCAATGCTTTTGGTGGTTTCTGTCAATTCTAAGCTCGCCGGCATCGCCTGAATGAGGAATACACCAAATAAGTTGATGGCGCTCAATGACAAAAAGAACTTGACACCAAAAGACTTGAACACCTTCGTCCCATCGTAATTCAATCGATTGGGGAATGCTAACACGGCTTGAACTCCCCAGAGGAAGGTGTATGCCAAATGAGCCACCTCACCTGTTGCATTGTAGGTGATGAATTCGTTTGGAACAACTATGAGGGCATACAGAAAATAGCCCAGAAGAAAAATCATCCGGTTCTTACGGATGACCCCAAACAGCGCAAGAGCAGTGGGAATACCCGCGACTATGACCAATGGATTCATGATGTGCAGAATTGAACGTTAGATGAGGACAACATATTAAGCACGAGGCAGTAATTCACATCACTCCCAAGCAAGTATGAACGATTGAATTGTTCAAAAACGCCTCAGGTATCTGCTTCGTTTGGCCGGTGGCGCTCATTGTGCAGGCGACGACGCGAGGTCATTTGCTCCAGCTCTTCTCCCCATTCGTTCAAATCCTCCGGGTCCTTTGGATTGTACGAGGGGGGACGTTTGGAATGCACATTTTTCAAATCACGTTTACGACCCACGTCCTATCAACATCAGCAGATTTGGCTATGTTCAAGGCCGATGCGCTTCAAAATTCGGTATCTTAGAGCATGCCCCGTATTCAATCCGTCTTCCAAATGTTAGTCCTTTTCGGGTGTGCATTTCCTGCCATTTCCTTAGGACAGGATGTCCACCATTGGGAGGCGGTCATTGAGGATGGTTCCATCTGGCGCTATTGGGTACCCAACGCAGAACCGCCCGAAGCTTGGAAGAATCCCGGATTCTACGATGCAGCTTGGCCTATCGGACCTTCGGGATTTGGTTATTCCGATGGGGACGATGCGACGACTGTGCCCGCCACCCCCTCGCTGTATCTCCGTCGCACGTTCGATGTTAACAACATCGAAATGTGGTTAGATGCTCAGTTTTTCATGGATTACGACGATGGATTCGTTGCCTACCTCAATGGCGTGGAAATTGCACGGGGGAATACTGGCCTTCCAGGCGAATTTGTGGGTTGGAATCAAGCCCTTGCAACAGACCATGAGGCTGTACTTTACCAAGGAGGTATCCCTGATTCTTACCCTGTCGACCTCGCATTGCTGCAAAACGGGCTGAATACCCTAGCCATTCAATTGCACAACGTCAGCTTGAGTTCATCAGACTTGACAGGCCGGCCTTTTCTTTTCGCAGGGGCTCCTGAGGAAGGAATCGGTTATGAAAGTGCACCGGACTGGCTGGACGACTCATTTGGCGATGAGCATCCTGTAACTTTTGAAGTTAATATGGCCAACGAAGACGTATCACCCGAAGGCGTATACGTAGCGGGCGGCTCATATTTTGGAACTCCCGGAGATCACCCCATGTCGGACTCCGATGGCGATGGAATTTGGACGACTACAATCGACGTGCCTCACGGATTTTCTGGCTACTATACTTTCCTTAACGGCAACTGCAGCAATTGGAGCTGCAAGGAAAACATCGCCGGTCTGCCTTGCGCACATCCAGAGAATTACAATGACCGCATGCTGGAAAACATAACGGCTCCGCACATTGTAAGCACCTGTTTCGCCCAATGCACGACCGATGGGACTTGCTCAGCAGTGCTAGGATGCACCGACCCTGAAGCATTGAACTACCTCCCCGCAGCGACGGAAGAAGATGGCAGCTGCGTCTACTTTACTGAATCCAACCTCCCCATCATTGAAATCACCACGCCAGGTGCCATTCCCGATGATCCGCGCATCATTGGTTCCATGGTAATTATCAATAACCCCTCGGGACTGAACCAAGCTGGCGATGCACCAACTGACTACGACGGTCAAATCTCAATTGAAATTCGAGGTTCATCCTCACAGATGTTTCCAAAGAAATCCTATGCGTTGGAAACACAGACATCTTCAGGAGAAAACAACAATATTTCTCTACTCGGCATGCCACCCGAAAACGACTGGATTCTTCATGGTCCGTACACCGACAAAACCCTGATGCGAAACACAATTGTATTCGAAATGGGTGCTCAGCTAGGTCGGTATACGTCACGACGTCGATACTGTGAATTATTCATTAACGAAGACTACCGCGGAGTATATATGCTGATGGAGAACATCAAACGTGATGTGAATCGTGTGGACATCGCTACCCTTTTGCCCAGCGATACAGCAGGCAATGAACTCACCGGTGGATACCTCCTGAAGGTCGATAAGTTCACGGGCGATTTCGGAGGCGGATGGTCATCTCCACATCCCACCATCGGTGGTGAAGAGTTGGTCATACAGTACCACAAACCAGAAGTCGACGAGTTACATCCGTTGCAGCAAGCATACATTGAAGAGCACATTACCGCTTTTGAAAATGCCTTGGCTGGACCAGATTTTGCTGACCCAGAGATCGGTTATGCGCCCTTCATCGATGTGCTCTCTTTTATCGACCTCTACCTCATAAATGAACTGTCCAAGAACATCGACGGCTACCGGTTGAGCACCTATTTCTATAAGGAGAAGGATAGCGATGGTGGCAACATCGTCATGGGCCCCTGGTGGGATTACAACTTGGCACTTGGCAATGCGAATTATTGCGATGCAGCCAACGCGGAAGGGTTCGAAGTCAATACGCCATGCGGTGGGGCGAATCCATTCTGGTGGGAGCGCCTACTTGAAGATCCCAACTACCGGGATTTGACCAAGTGCCGATGGGAACAATACCGCGGTGGAGCTTGGAGTGACGAGAACATCCACGCCACTATTGATTCGGTTGAAAACCTTTTAGGTGAAGCTCAAATCCGAGATCATACACGCTGGCCTCGGCTCGGTCAATACGTTTGGCCAAACGCCTTTATTGGGGCGACCTATGCAGAAGAAATGTCCTTCATGCGCGATTGGATTGACGCTCGCCTTGCATGGCTCGATGCAAATATCTCAGGGACGTGTGCAGCCGGTTGCACCAATCCTTTGGCATGTAATTATGATCCGACTTCGACCTACGACGATGGCAGTTGTGAGCCGTGCGGGTGCCCTGGAGACATCAATGGCGATTTCACCGTAAGCGTAATGGATGTCCTGTTGTTGTTGGCAGAGTTTGGCTGTGCAGTGGTATGCACTGCAGATCTAGATGATGATTCTACGGTCAGCGTGTCCGATTTGCTTTTCATGCTTTCAAATTATGGCGCAGTCTGCCTGTGACCTAAAAACCGAACTCAACATTAGCTCGCTTTTATTTTTTCCAGTATTTTTAGAGCATGTTCAACACTGACAAATTCGCCCTTGCATTGCTGTTTGTGGGAATGGCCATCGGGATTCACGCCCAGAATATCAGCACCTACAACCCGCAGTTGCTGTACGACGGCGCTGGAAGTTTATACGATGCACAGATGCTCCGCGATATGCATGTAACGTTTGAAGACAACAACTACCACGCAACCCTCGTGGATGCGTTTTTCAACAACCCCTCACTTCGGATTCCTGCCACGGTCGAGCTGGACGGATTGGCATTTGACAGCGTAGGCACCCGGTATAAGGGCAATTCAACATTTTGCCTGCCCAATGACGAAGGCAGCGTCAAGGTCCCCTACAACCTTGATTTCAATTACTGGAATTCCGATCAAGATTTACTCGGATACAACAAGGTCAAATTGGCCAACGCCTGGCTCGATCCGACCTACTGCAAGGAATATGCTGCCAGCCGCATCTACCGAAATTACTTGCCAACGCCAGAAATCAACCTCATCAAGCTTTATACCCAAGGAGACTACACCGGCCTCTATGTGAACACAGAGAGCATCAACAAGCAATTCCTGAATAAGCACTTTGATGAAGATGATGGGGTCCTTTTCAAGTGTGACGGTGCCGGCGTGTTTTGCGATGAAAACGGAAACGGAACGGAAGGCGGTATCCCGAATTTGCGCTACTTGGGACCAGACACTGCCCTCTATTTCGACAGCTATACCATCAAATCAGACCACGGGTGGGCCGAATTGCTCAATCTGATTGAGACCTTGGAATTCAACCCCACTGAACTGGACGAAGTGCTCAACATAGACCGCGTTTTGTGGGCCATGGCGGCCAACACCGTCGTCAGCAACCTCGATACCTACAATGGCTACTACGTTCACAATTACTACCTCTACTTAGATGAAGAAGAACGGTTTCAAATGATTCCCTGGGATTTTGATAATTCGTTCGTAGGCGCCATTATGGGATGGAGTTACTGGAGCCCCAATGATGTCTACCACTTCGATCCCTTTTTTACTGGAAATGGAGCAGCATGGGACTCCCGCCCGCTGACAGAATACCTCTTTGGACAGCCGGAACACCGGCAACGCTACTTGGCGCACATCCGAACAATCATGAGCGAATCAATGGAGCTGGGCGGCATTCAAGAGACCGTCAATGGTATGCAAGACCTCGTTTCCGACGCCGCCTCGGATGACACGAACAGCCTGTTTCCCATGTCGTTTTTCACGTCCAATGTGAACAATGCGTTTTGGGCCGACTGGGGGTTTGGCGGAATCTTGAGCTCGGTCGAAGCACGGATGGAGTTCCTGTCTTCGCACCCCGAAATCAACGTGAGCACACCTCTCCTGTCCGATGCCTTTGCGGGAAATGGAATTCTCGAGGTGCAGGCCCTCAATGCTGAAACGGTGGATTTGCTGTGGACCAATGCTCCGTACTCCGGAAGATTTGAGGCGGTCGCCATGAACGACAACGGAACAGGCGGCGATGCCATAGCCGCTGACGGCATCTATTCCGTTGACCTCCCCGAGGACGCGGAGCAAGGGTTTTTCTTCTACTTTCGTGCGGGCAATGGCGACGGCATTCGGCTCTTGCCGGAGCGAGCAGAATACGAATACTTCATTTATGAGGGCTCAGTCGATATTGCGGACGCGACCAACAGTGGCTTTGGACAGCAGGGCACGGACTGGGCACTTATGCCGAATCCCGCCAACACCACATTCACTTTAGCTAACTGTGCCGAGCAGGTACCTGTCTCCATCAGTGACGCTCATGGACGTCTTGTCTATGAATCCTTATGGAACGGCACAACCATAGATGTCAGCGGTTGGGAACGCGGGATGTACTTTGTTCAAGTCACCCGCGAAAAACATACGCGAGTAGAGCGGCTAATCATTCGCTAAAGCGCCACATCAATGCTCATTGAGCCGTCTCTTGTTGATGCGTGCAAGGGGTCCAGGACAAGCGTGCATGTGGCAGCTGAGGCAGCCACTGACCACGCCAGAATATGTGTCCGCACTCGGAGCTGCATTGAAAGCATCGATTTGTTTCGAAAATGCGATGGAAAAAGCCGAGTAGCCATCGACTAACATGCTGCTATCCGTTGGCATCAGATGCGTGAGATCGAATTGGGTTAAGGCTGCTCCGCCCCAGTCGTCTTCGCGAGCATGGCGGGCAATTAAACTGACCAATTCACCATCCATGGCACGCATGGCCACCGCCAATTCCGAGGACACGTTAGGCTGCATCTTTGCCAACTTCGCTTGCGGCTCGAGTTGCTGGCCACAGTGCGAAAAAACCAATGCCAGCGCGACAATTATCCACTTAGTTTGGATGCAATTGAGCATCGCTCAAATCTTAATCAGTCTTCAATCATAACGCCGGTAGCCGTAATCGCCATCCGTAATTCAGGCTCGGTAATGGCTGCAATGACCTCATCTGATTCACCGGCATCTTCCGCATAGTGTCGGAGCATATTCACATCTATGGTATCGAAGAACGCTTCTCCTTCCATAACCGTGCGCTTACCTTCTGCCCCTTCCGTAGGCACGAAGAAACCATAATCCTGAAAACGAACAAAAACTGTATCCTCACCCGAAGCCACATCCATCCAACATCCCTTTTTGGCGCACGTACCCGTCACTTCGCCTTCAAACTTAACTTGAGCTCGGCCACTCTCCGCCAGTGCGGCTCGCAATCCTGAGGCGTCCAAGGCGCCTCCTAACTCAATGACAGAACCGTAGAAGGTTTGATTCTCCGTGGCAGACGGTGCATCAGAATCTACTGAACCACATCCGGCAATTGAAAACAGAGCCGCACCGCATGCTAGGCTGCGAGCAATTTGGAGTATGTTCTTCATATAACGAAGGTAAAACAGGTTTAGACCATATTCAGCAATATTTCGCCACCTATCCTGAAAAGCGTAAATTTCGTTATCTAATACACCACACCATGCTCCGTTTCACCATCCTAGGTTTGACTCTTCTTTTCGCCGCTGTCCCCTCAATAAGCCAGGAAAGCGATGCTCGTGTGCTCATCATCGGATTGGACGGGTTGCGTTCGGACTGCTTGGAAGCAGCTGATACACCTGCATTGGATGAATTAATAGAAAATGGGGTCTTCAGTCCTGATGCAATCAACAACGACATTACGTATAGCGGTCCGGGTTGGTCCGCTATGATGTGTGGGGTTTGGTCCGATTCCCACGGCGTAACCAACAATAATTTCACCGGAAGCAACTACGCGGCATATCCCTCCTTTTTAGAGCGCCTAGAATCTGTAAATCCTGAGCTCAACACCTATTCCATTTGCCATTGGTCACCGATCAACGACTACATCCATGGCGATATAGTTGATGAGTCCATCAATACGAATAGCGACCAAGCGGTTGCCGACGCAGCAATTGCCATTTTAGAAGGCGGCAACCCGCACGCGATGTTTTTACATTTCGACAACGTAGACCTTGCAGGTCATGGCTTCGGATTCAGTCCAGATGTTCCTGCATACATTGATGCCATCGAAACTGTCGATGACCACGTGGATGAAATCCTCAACGCTTTGACCAACCGCCCCAATTACGATGGGGAAAATTGGTTGGTCATCACCTCCACCGATCACGGAGGAATTGGTTACGGACACGGAGGCGAATCCATTGAAGAGCAGGTTATTTTTTTCAGTGCAAGCGGTTCATCGGTGACTCCACAAATCGTTTTGAAGGACACCCTCGAAATCCTGTCACCACCCGAGAACTGTGTTGCACCCAATGCTGTAGAACTCCAATTCAACGGCAACGGAGACGCAATTCACATTCCTGATAACCCGCTGCTATCATTGGGAACAGAGCAAGATTTTACAATTGAACTACGGATCCGTACAGAGGCTTCACCAGACGTCGCCATCGTTGGAAATAAGGATTGGGATTCCGGGGTTAATCCGGGCTTTGTTTTCTCGTTTGAATACCCCAATGGACCGGCGTGGAAAGTCAATATAGGTGACGGCCAAAATCGAGCAGATGCCAACGGGGAAGCAGGGGTATCAGACGGCCAATGGCACACCTTGTCATGCTCGTTTGACAGGGATGGTAACATGCGACTGTACACTGATGGAATTTTTTCAACGGAAGAAGACATCAGCAACATTGGGAACCTCGATACCGGTGAAGGCTGGTTCTTCGGATCGGATATCAATGGAGCGTACAGCTATACAGGTGCTATCGCAGAAGTTCGATTCTGGCATGGCGTCTTAGACGATGCCACCATCCTGGAATGGCACTGCAGTGCCTTGAGTGAAGATCACCCCTCATGGGAAGCACTGCAAGGTCACTGGCAACTTACAGAAGGCAGTGGGACAGTGATTAATTCGTCAACCAGTCCCGAACTGGTAGGATCAGCAAATGGCACGCTCTGGCAAGTTCCTGATTCTGTAATCGTCTTCGATTACAGCAACACGCCGCGCATTGTAGACGTAGCGGTGACGGCCTTGGACCACATGTGCGTCAACATCGATTCCTCTTGGAATCTCGCTGGCATTTCGTGGGTTGACGGATGCAATAACGCCAACATATTCGAGACCAGCCGTTGTTTCATCGATGCCAAAATTTTCCCGAATCCCGGTTCCAACTCATTCCAAATTACAGGCATCACGCCGGGTGCGCAAGTAGAAGTTTACCACCCGAATGGTAAATGCGTCCACAAAGTCCGTCCGGGTGGGACATCCGGACATATAACACCAGGATCCACTGAGCACGGGCTGTACCTTATTCGAATCGTCGATGGAGAACAACGCCGCACACTTAGGTGGATTCACGAGGATTAAGAGCTCGGGTTGATGGAAAACCCGTTATGCCATAGACAGGCGTGTTTCCTCGTGATAGATTCGCGACTTGAATGTTCTAGATAGTACCATCCCGAATGCACACTCATCCTCCTTCAAGCGAGCGAGTTCAATTTACTTTGCTCATTAACAGTCAAGTTAGTTTTAGACCGTCATTGAAAAAACTTTTGTCGTTGGTGCTTTGCGAAGTAGTTCGAGATCGAGTGCCATGCAGACGTTTCGAACAAACGGGCGGCCTTTTGGTGTGACGTTCAACTCAAAATTATTGCGCTCTACCAATCCATCTTTTTCCATCTCATCCAATTTATCGAGGCAAACTTGCAACTCTGGAAAACGGTCGGCCTCTGCCTCAAATGACGTTTGGAACTGACACATGAGCTGCAAAATATGTTTGCGAATCACGAGGTCTTCAGCGCTCAACATATGCCCTCGAAATACTGGAATTTCGCCACTCAGGGCTTGCTTCTCATAAGCAGAAACCGTTTTCACATTCTGCGCGAATCCTCCCCACGAATCACTGATGGATGACATCCCCAAACCAACCATTAATCGAGTTTTGTCAGCGGTATACCCCATGAAATTCCGGCGCAACGTACCTGAGTGATACGCTCTTGCCAAAGTATCATCTGGCAAGGCAAAG
>DIHQ01000132.1 GCA_002420235.1 Flavobacteriales bacterium UBA5692 | reverse complement strand
AGAATTGTAATAAATCCGATGTGCCAGTGACATTATCCCCATTTACATCAGCCAAACATGTGGTCAATTCAGCACTTGTAAGCAATCCATTGCAGTCATTATCAAAACCTTGATTGGTTCCTTCTGCACCGGGAAAAACAACTGGATTCGTGTCGTCACAATCGCAAAGATTAGACCACGAATCTCCATCTTGGTCGATGATTCCCGCGCAAATATTAAAGCTAAGCTCACAATTTTCTTGTGCACATTGTGCACATTCTGTCTCTGTCCCGGATAAGCATTCAAAAGAACAATTTGTGACCACACATATCGTCTGTTCGCCAAAACATTCCAAACATGACGAACTTAATTCTAAACTCTGCAACATGCACTGCACTAGACAATCTGCATCCTCAGAAATACATTCCAAACCACATTGGTAAGCTACCATTTGAATGAATTCACTGTTCTGACATATTACCTCCAAGTCTTCTGAGGTACAATTCCCTTGGCTCAAGCAATTCGTCGAATTATGCAGCACAAGCGTTAGCGCTAGGAAGAAAATCGATAAATACTTCATAAAAACGGATTTGAATAAGAGAAAAGAATGCTCCGTTCTACGTAATTATTGAACAAATGGTTACACAAAGAGCTTATTTAGTGGTTTAAGTGGCATTGACACTTACTTTCGCACTTTAAAATTTGTACACGTGAACATATTTGTAGGAAACCTTGCTTGGGGAGTTGATGACTTAGCCCTGAGAGAAGCGTTCGAAGCTCATGGAGTTGTAGAACGAGCTAAAGTCATCCATGATAGAGAAACTGGCCGCAGTCGGGGCTTTGGTTTCGTTGAGATGCCAAATCAGGAAGAAGCTGAGGTAGCTCTTGAAGCGATGGAGGGCAAAGAACTCAACGGGCGCGCAATCCGTTGCAATGAAAGCGAATCAAGAGAACGGCGATCGGAATAATTGATATCATCAAATAGGAGCCAATGGCTCCTATTTTTTGGGTTTACTTTCTGCTTGAAAATATGCAGTGAGGAATGGATTAAAAGCTGGTTTAAAAATCAGTAGTGCTATACTCTGCCAAAATGTTTTAGAGAAACTTTTGGAATAGGATATCTATCATCACCCTTAAATGGTTCTGCTAAAGAAATCATATCCGACACGTATTACAAGCCTCACTGTCTTCATTATACAGTAAAGACGGTAGTAATATGTGCGATGCTTGAATTCCGCAAACACCAGCTCAGAAACTAAATACCTTGCAGAAAGACAAAGCCACTGATTTGATATCAGTGGCTTTTAACCGTAGCGGGAGAGAGACTCGAACTCTCGACCTCAGGATTATGAATCCTGCGCTCTAACCGGCTGAGCTATCCCGCCAAGCGGGCGCAAATATAGTTCAGAGATGAGAATATTAGGGCCATCTACAAAAAACCTAAAAGGCAAGAACAATTCGCTTAAATCGGCCTATATTACCGATGCTTGATTACTCTGTATAGGATGGAAAAAGAAAAGTTTCAAATTGAAATTCCAATCAACAGCTCAAAGGGGGTCCTGTTTAATATATTTAGCACTCCTAGCGGTTTATCTGAATGGTTTTGTGATGACGTCAACATCAAAAAAGATGTTCACGTCTTTATTTGGGAGGAAAGTGAGGAGAGTGCCCGTTTAATTTCGAAGAAACGAGACGAATTTGCCAAATTCCGGTGGCTGGAAGATGAAGAAAACAGTGTCAACACCTTCTTTGAATTCAGAATCAAAGTAGACGATTTGACAGGTGATACAGCCCTAGTCGTTACAGATTTTGCGGAAGCTGACGAGGTGGAGGACGCCAAGGAACTTTGGGCGGCACAAGTTGAGCGATTGAAACAGGTACTTGGAGCATAAGTTTTTATTCACCTGGCCATGAAACCACGTAGGGATTGAGTAAAGCCTTATATCGCTTACTTAATTGAGGCAAACCTTTTATCCGTTCTCCTGTCTCAATCCAGATAACCTCGTTTTTCGATTCGTGACTAGGGATCCCTTTTACCCAATGGCTGAGCACCCGACTCGGGTCAAGATCTTTCCGACCGTGGACTTCGGCATTTCGCAACAAACTAAAGTCCCTAGCCTCAGCAGCTTTCTTTAATTCTTGCCACCGGTCCCAAGGCCATATCAGTTGCAGACTACCAGTTTCATTCAACAAATCCCTTGCAACATCTAAAAACACATGAATCGGCAATGAATCATCGTGACGCGCAAGGTTACGAGCACAATCAGACGATTTCGGTTTACCATGAAAAAAGGGAGGATTAATCAAAAATGTGTCAAAATATCCTTTGTATTCGGTACGTGTTCCAAAAGACTGAAGTGAATCTTTAATTGCACTAATGCGGGAAGACCAGGGACTTCTTGCCATATTGGCTTTCGCCTCACGTACGGCTTTAGGCTCCAATTCTACACCAATGATTTGAGCATGGGTTGCACGCTGGCAAACCATTAATGCCACAATTCCGCAGCCAGTACCTCCATCAATAATACGTTGGGATGTGGAAACTTCGGCCCAAGCGCCTAACAGTAAGGCGTCGGTTCCAACCTTCATAGCGCACTCGGAATCTCGAACCTCAAATTCCTTGAAGACAACCTTCCTTCTCCCAGACCTACCCACGATTTAGGAATTCTTACTACGGCGTTGCTGCCATGTTTCGAAATCGGGAAAGTCCTCTGTCCGATTCCCCGGGTTTGCGTCCAGAGGCTGGACAACCAGAGCCTGGTGGTTCATATCATTCGGAAGTTGCTGGTACAACGCCGTGCCCTCCATTTTGTGGGCCAGCATTTCGTCAGATACATGTCCGATTTTCCGAGCTGGGTTACCGACTATAAGACTACGGTCTTCCCAAGTCGAATCGGCCTTGACCATTGTCAATGCACCTACAATACTTCCGTCGCCAATAATAGCATGGTCGAGGACCACAGCATTCATACCGACCATCGCCTGAACACCTATGCAGGCGCCATGGATTTTCGCACCGTGCCCGATGTGGGCGCCCTCTTTGAGCACTACCTCGTCTCTAGGGAACATGTGTAGCACTGCATTTTCTTGTACGTTAGATCCATTTTCTAAAGTAATCCTACCCCAATCTCCGCGCAACACCGCACCAGGTCCAATGTAACAATCTGCGCCAATAGTTACGTGTCCTATTACTACAGCTAACGGATGAACATAGGCCGAGGGATTTACCACGGGAATCATGTTTTTAAAAGACTGAATCATCAGACTCTCATTGCTGAACATTTTCCAAAACCACTGCATAACCCTGACCGACACCAATGCAGAGGGTAACGAGCGCATATCGTTTCTTAGCACGAACAAGCTGCTTAGAAGCAGTCAATAATAATCGCGCACCGGTCATACCCAACGGATGGCCTAAGGCAATGGCACCACCCTGCGGGTTTAATCGAGAATCGAAATCTTCCAATCCCAACGAGCGAGTACACGCCAAAGATTGCGCCGCGAATGCTTCATTAAGCTCAATCAAGTCCATGTCGCTCAGGTTTAATCCTGCCCGTTTTAAGGCAAGCCGCGATGCACCTACTGGTCCAATACCCATTACGCGTGGTTCAACGCCAACGACTGCAGACGAGCAAATTCGAGTCATAGCTTTCAAGCCATGCCGGCTTAAACCCGTTTTAGAAGCGAGTAGAAGTGCAGCAGACCCATCATTCAGACCCGAGGCATTTCCTGCCGTTACGCTGCCCTTGGGCCGAAACGCCGGCCGCAACTTACCCAGAATTTTTAGACTGGTTTGGGGCTTAATAAATTCGTCTTCATTGAAGAGTATTGGCTCCTGCTTTCGTCTAGGAATCGATACGGCAACACACTCCTCAGCACGTTCCTCAACCGACTGCGCAGCTTTTCGCTGAGACCAAGCGGAAAAGGAATCTTGGTCCGCTCGGGAGATGCCATACTGATCCACCAGGTTTTCCGCGGTCTCCCCCATCCCATCTACACCGTATACCTCAGCCAATCTTGGATTCACAAATCGCCAACCGAAACTCGTATCATGAAGTTTGCTGTCCCGTCCGAACGCTTTCGAAGCCTTGGACATAACCCATGGGCCTCGAGTCATGTGCTCAACTCCTCCAGCCACAACCACTTCTGAGTCTCCACACGCAACCATTCTTGAGGCATTTACGGTCGCCGCCATGCCAGAGGCACACAGCCGATTGACTGTTTCGCCTGGAACTGAATGAGGAAATCCCGCGATAAGCAATGCCATGCGTGCAACATTACGGTTATCCTCGCCTGCCTGATTGGCACATCCCAGAAGCACGTCCCCAATAACAGCTGGGTCCAATTGACTATTGCGCTTTAAAAGTTCCTCCAATACAATAGCAGCTAGATCATCTGTTCTTACTGGAGCAAGAGAACCGCCAAAATTCCCAATTGGAGTTCGAACCCCATCTACAATAAATGCATCCATATTATTCACGCTGGTCTGGTCAAAGATAGCCGTATGCGGATATGGCGCTCAAAAAAACCACGGTAATTTGCAACATGAAAATAGTGGTCATCTCGGTATTTCCTCCTTATCGCGGTGGTATTTCTCAATTCAATGAAGCAATGGTCGAGGCTTTCATTGCATCAGGTCATGAATGCATCGGCATCAACTTCAGCAGGCAATATCCAAGCTTAGTTTTTCCAGGAACAAATCAATTTGAACATAACCTTGAGTCCCAATCTGTGCGATTGGCAGTCTTAGACTCCATCAATCCATTTACTTGGTACCGTTGCGCCAAAATTGCAGCTAATGAGGAACCCGACGTTGTGGTAATTCCATTTTGGGCCGCCGCACTGGCGCCGGCTCTAACAACAGTGGCTCGTCGAATCAAGACCCATCACAATTCGTCACGAATAGTTGGTTTATTTCACAATGCAAACTCACACAACGCTCAATCTTGGGAACAGATAATTGTTCAACGATTTGTCCAAAGTATAGATGAAGCGTGGACCCTTTCAGAAGACGTAGCTAGAACAATTAAATCACGCCGAAACAATCTCTCCATTACAACGGCATTCCACCCCTTATATCAGCATTTTCAATCACTCATTTCCCGCTCTGAGTCCCGGAAATTATTGAATATGCCGGAAGCACCTAAAATGGTTTTGTTTTTTGGCCTAATCCGGCCATATAAAGGATTAAAATGGCTACTTCAAGCTGCATCTGAAATACTGAAATCAAAGGAAAATGTAGTTTTCTGTATCGCCGGAGAACCTTACTCTGCGTGGGAGCCTTACCAACGAATAATTGACGATTCCGTTTCACCTGATAGATTTCAAACCCACTTAAAGTTCATTCCGCAAGACGAAGTTCACATATTCTTCTCAGCGGCCGATTTGATATGCCTGCCGTATGAATCAGCATCCCAAAGTGGCGTGACTGCCATTGCCATGCACTATCATAAACCTGTAGTTGCAACTAACGTTGGCGGATTAAAAGAGTATTTCAAAGGAAATCCCATTGGTCATACCTGTGAACCAAAAGACGTAAAGTCATTAACGGCTGCTATCCGAAGTGCCTTGAATACCGAACCAGCCGATGCTGCAATAATTGAGGAATGGAACAAGAAATTCTCGTGGGATGCCTTTACCAAAAGGTGCCTGTCAGCGTAGCCCCTCAAGCAGTGGATCAAATACAAATCGCTGCACAAGCACAACCTCGTTTTTGTATACCGCATACATGCGCGATCCGTCCCATTCATTCAACTGGCCGCTGTCATCGTATGTATCCATAATCCGATCTTTCCAATACAACTCAATTTCATCGGGCGTCTCAGCATCTTGGCTCCAAGCACGAAGGCGAAATGCTGGTTTCGCTCGATTGAGCAAACTGTCTTCCGACGCATCCGTTAAATGGTTGTTGTACGTTTCCAAATGAACTTTTCGAAAGCGGTTAAATCGGTCTTGCCAGTACAGCGTATCTGCTCGATTCGCAAGCGAAAACCCTTCAACACTCAGTGTTCCAAGAGTGTCAACTACCATCGCATAAACATGCCCGCTGGAATCGGCAATTTCTACTTCAACACGACGAAGCGAATTCCCTGGATAATCAAACATACCTGTGTATCGCCATTCACTCTCAGAAGTGAAAAATCGGGTCGAAAGGAAACCAGTGAAACCCTCAAGATGAACTATAAATGGCTCTGATGCGGGCTGGCCATTGGCATCGGCAAGCAACATGTACGTTCCAGTGTGATTTTGAGTCGATGTACCAATGTACCATGTCTTTGCTGGTGTTTCACCGCCTTGGTAGATCTCTACTTTTTTTCCTCGACCCGCCAACAAACGATTTACGTTATCCAATTCACCATTCGGTACCGGCATTTGAATCCGGGCTCGACGAAATGTTTTCAGTAATAAGTCTACGGCATCCTTGCGAGCAAAATGGGTGCCATTGAGTTTCCAATAGCGTCCAGCAGTACGTTCCAGTAATGCTTGGTTTCCATCCTTGTCAGCAATGAAAATCCTGTCAACAGAAGCTGTATCATTCACTGCAAAATCGGCGGAATTTTGCGCCCTTGAAATCTCAGCGACCTCTTGGGTTTTCATGTGCCGTAACCCCGCAGCAGTGGCCGTTACTACAAGTAAAAAGTAAAAGAGTCTGAGATTTTTGTGCATTGAAATCAATTTATGTTCCAGATAGCGGCCGCTTAGCGAAACGAAGCCGCCTGCGCAATGATATGGCCCATCCCAGAGCCAAAACCAAACCAATAGGCAAGGCAAGCGCAATTAACTGCCAACCGAGCCTCTCTGAGCGAAGTCTTTCTGTATCAAGCGGTCGCAAGGAAATGGCTCTAGAACGCACTGATATTGCTGCAGTTTCATTGAGTAGATAGCTCACCGCATTGCGCAAGAACTCCTTGTTATCATAAACCACGCGTTGAGCATTACGGTCGTAACCCAAAGGCAAAATCATTGGTCCATTTGTGCCTTCTTTGACCTGATTTCGAATAATATCTCCGTCACCAACCATGATTTGAGCCGTTGGGAGACTTACGGATTGGTAGGCGAAGTCTTCGTCGGTAATTAACGTATCAGGCAGACGGTAACGGAATGCGGATTCAAATGTACCCTCTACCAATACGGCAAGCGGTTGCTTGGGACGGTTATTCTGACCGAAATACTCAGGTTTCAATTCAACGATATTACTCGAAATACGGACTGGAGCTTTGTATTCACGAGATAATTCAGAAGAGGAAAGCAAAACATACTTCCGAAGGTCACCGCCCACGTCCACGGTATCCAGTCCCGATGCAAAGTCAAATTTTACAGGGTCCAAGTTGGTAGTAATGGGATGACTGGTTCCGAGTGGAATAGCTACAGGTGCATAATACCAATTGAACATCTGCATATTTTGTTGGTTGCCCAATGGTCCCGCTGCCATAACAATCGGTGCGCACTGCAAATCAATAACCAGATTACGGTTGAACCGAACGCCGTATTGAAATAATTGATCAAAAATATCCAACTCGTTGGTCACCCCAAAGGTGAATTGGTTTCGAGCCAAACTATCCAAATCAATGGCAATTGGATCGACCAACCACATCACGCGTCCACCATTCATAATAAATTGGTCGATAATGACTTGGTCTTTGGGATCAAATGACGAGTCTGGCTTAGCTACAATTACAAGGTCAAATCGATTCACTCGTCGAACAAGACCTTCGATCTTTTCAGACAGCATGTTCAGTTGGCCGTCAATTTTGACGTTGAACACATCATAATCAGATTCCAAGTCCATCACGAAATCTGCCGTCTCCGCCTCATTCAATTCCCCGTGACCTCCTAAAATTGCAATACGAGGCCTTTCAGTTGCTATCAGTTTTCTAATCGACCGGGATAATTCGTATTCCAAAGCATTAATCGATCCCTGAATCATGAACTCCGTCGGTTCTGGGATTTCTGAGCGGAAAAACTGCACTGGCTCCGTTTTACCTTGATATGAGATCAATGCAGCTGGCCACACGGTCTTGAATGCCTGAGCACCCATATCGTTGTATGAAATTCGCGAATAATACAAACCTTGCTCGATAAGTTTTTCCTCATTTTGACCTATGGTCTGACGGTCATCAATCTCATAAATATCCACAAATTGAAACCGAAGGTTACCTCCTGATATGGTGGCCATATCCTCCAATTTATAACGAATAGCGCGTTCAAGACGCTTCCATTGAGCTGGATACTCGCCCGTGAGATAGCAGGTAATGAAAACTTCATCCTCCAGAGATTCCAGCAATACTTGGGTCGACTCCGTCATCGTGAATCGCTTTTCTTCCGTGAAATCCAACTGAAACGTGGCAAACGAACAACCCCAAGCGACCATTCCTGCAATTGCCATACTCAGGAACAACTCGATGAACTGGTCTTTACTTCGAAAACTTTTGTAAACAAAAGCAAAACGAGCTAGCAAAAGAAACAACCATGCTAACAATAGAAAGTAAACCAAATCACCCGAACTAATTAACCCGCGGCTTAACGCTTGGTAATGGGCACTCATACCCAGTTGGCTGAACGTCAAGTCCCAAGACCCAAGAACATCAAAACTGGCCAATGCTTGAAAACCAATGAAACCAAATACTATCACCACTATCGTGGTCAAGTAAGCAATTAATGGATTTTTTGAAAGCGCAGAAACTGCGATACCAATGGCCGTGAAAGTTCCACACAACAATACCAAGCCAGAATAGCTGCCTTTTAAGGCTCCAACATCAAAATTCCATTGAGGTTGTCCCAGCCACCCAATAATTGGAATGAACAAAAGCGTCGGTAGCAACGCAAATAGCAAAACTGAAAATGCACCAAAGAATTTGGCTGCCACAATTTCCATGGGGCGAATCGGCTTCGTCACCAATAGTTCCATGGTTCCGCTTCGGTATTCTTCCGAGAAAGAACGCATGGTAATCGCGGGTAAGACAATAATCAGAATCCAAGGTGCAATAACAAAAAACGATTCTAATGATGCCTGACCCGCATCGAAAACGTTAGACTCTCCCGGAAAAATCCAAAGAAATAGACCATTAAGCAGCAGAAATAGAGATACCACCACATAACCCAAAAGTGTGCTGAAAAAAGCTTGAAATTCCTTGCGGACCAGTGCGATCATCGTATGGACGAAGTTAAGGCTTAGGCTTTATTTGGCAGCAATTGAAAACGGCTCGTCCTCAGGCCACTCAACCGACCATGCAACAGGCGGTGTGCTGAACATGACCTTCGTTTTCGGCCATACCTCACCGAAAAGTTCTGACCTTCGGTATGCTTCCAAGTGGGCTTCCTCCTCCCACCAACTCAAAGTCGTTCGAACCGATTCGTCACGGTGTCCCTCGAGCAGGCACACTTGCAGACAGCCAGGCATGGACTGAATGCGCTCATGAAACCGCGCAAATAGATCATCAAACGCCTTAAGATTGGAGGGATGAAACTCCATTTTTACGATTCGTAAAAGCACTACAATAAATTACCTGAGTCAAATTGAATCCGTACGACCTGGTCTCGCTTTAATCCAAGCAAAGCATCCGCTCCTCCTCTATCCCCAGGAACACTATGATTATTCATAGCAATCTCGAGCAAACCTGCAAAATTAAAAACCGCTACCTCCTTTCCTACTTCCACATCCCCATAGTGTTCAGACACTTTACGAATTGACATCCGACTGGTACGCAACTGGATTTCAAACGGTCGACCTCTGCCAAATTCTTCAAAAGCTGTGCGCGAAATATTCGTAATGACGTTTCCATAATCATCAATATAAACTACGTGCCCTACCAACGTGTCATCTTCAAAGCTCAATCGGCGCGGCTGAGCCTCCTTCAATTCTCCTATAGAACGACCAATCAAATCCTCTCTTCCTCCACGAGCCAGATGTGCCGCTGCAGGGACAAAAACTTCTCGTTCGGGAAACGTGGGTGCTGAAACATCCAAATTCAATCCTGAAAAATCAAATACTCCGTCAGGCTGCTTTTCAGAGAGCAAACGAAATATCCCCGTATCCGCTCCAATGAAGTAATGTCCATCCAATCGCACAAGGCGATGAGGAGATTCTTGGGTATCAGCGCTTCGAACACAAATTAAGTGAATACTTCCATCAGGAAATTCATGATACACCGATCGCAAAATAAAAGCAGCTTCGACTGCATCAAACTTTCTAACGCGATGAGAGATGTCTACGATATGCGTTTCTTCCACTCTCTTTTGCAGGGCTCCCTTGATGACAGCCGTATAATGGCTATCCAAACCAAAGTCAGATGTTAGCGTAACAATTGGCACTTTACAAAGGTGGGGAACCTATTTTTGTGTCTGCACATGCAAAAAAAAGAGATATCCATAGAAGGTGTTGATCCCTTAGTGCTTTTGGGAGCCGAGAATACAAACTGGCGAATCCTCAAATCAGCGTTTCCAAAATTGCACCTAACTACGCGTGGAGATACCGTGTTTGTGAAAGGGACAGCTGCGGATGTGGGAAGATTCCATGAGGTACTGCGCATGATCCTATGGCATATCGAGAGGTACAATGCACTGGCAGAGGATGACATCCAACGCCTAATTGGTGCTGATGAAACTCGACTTTTGGCCCAATCCAAGAAGGATGACACACTAGTCTACGGTCCAAATGGAAATCGAATAACAGCACGCACGCACAACCAACAACTGCTAGTCGATGCCATCCGCCAAAACGATATGGTTTTCGCCATCGGTCCAGCGGGTACCGGAAAAACCTACACCGCTGTTGCAATGGCTGTTTCTGCCTTGAAGGACAAACGAGTGAAGAAGATCATCTTGACCCGTCCTGCCGTTGAAGCCGGTGAAAATCTTGGCTTCCTTCCCGGAGACTTAAAAGAAAAACTAGATCCATATTTACAGCCCCTTTACGATGCGCTAACTGACATGTTACCTTTCGATAAAGTGGCTGATTATCTCGAAAAGGGAGTTATCGAAATAGCTCCACTCGCCTTCATGCGTGGCCGAACTTTAGACAAGGCCTTTGTCATTTTGGATGAAGCTCAAAACACCACAGTTGCACAAATCAAGATGTTCCTTACCCGCATGGGTAAGGAAGCCAAATTTGTCGTGACAGGCGATGATTCGCAAATTGACCTTCCGCAGAAGCAAGCTTCTGGTCTGCTTTATGCAAGGCGCCTCCTATCTTCCATTAATGGAATATCATTTGTCGAACTGGACGGCTCTGATGTCATCCGGCATCGGTTAGTCAAAGATGTTATCAAGGCCTTTCAAAAATCCGAAGAAATCCCATCCTCAAAAGAATGAGCCAGTCTCTTCACGCTTCGAGCTTCAATTTCCAAAATCAAACCAAAGCCTATCACGGAAAGGTACGTGATATGTATACCATTGGAAACTATATGATAGTGGCAGTGGTCTCCGACCGCATTAGCGCGTTTGATGTAATCCTACCCAAACCTATTCCGCATAAGGGACAAGTACTAAACGGCATTGCAACATACTTTCTCGATGCCGTGTCCGACATTGTCCCAACTTGGATGGTGGATACGCCGCATCCACAAGTAACCATTGGACACGCCTGTGAACCCATTCGATTGGAAATGG
>DIHQ01000139.1:2864-3049 GCA_002420235.1 Flavobacteriales bacterium UBA5692 | reverse complement strand
ATTAGGCAATGAGATAGTACTAATTCGAAAACCCTTGGAATTAGCAGTGTGGCCATGCCGTGAGGCTCAAATTTGGCTTTGGCGCATCGAACAAATCAGCGTATCTTTACGCTCGCATCGGAGGAGGCGCAGCCACGGGGGATTAGCTCAGCTGGCTAGAGCGCTTGCATGGCATGCAAGAGGTC
>DIHQ01000139.1:0-2570 GCA_002420235.1 Flavobacteriales bacterium UBA5692 | reverse complement strand
GCTTGCATGGCATGCAAGAGGTCGCCGGTTCGACTCCGGCATTCTCCACTCGATAACGGCGTACCCATCGGTGCGCCGTTTGTTTTGAATTGTTCAGCGTCCTTCTACGTGCAGAACTCGAGAGTAACGCTTTAAGCTGCGAAGTATGCAAAAAACGCTGAAGGTTACAAGTAGGGTATACTGCCAAAATGGAACGAGGATTTCCGCCCACGTATCAGCGCCGCGCACGGCATGTTTCGCCGCTGAGATTGCAGCGAAACTCACGAATATGGCAAAGAATCCGTTGTATTCACGCTTCAGCACGTTGCGCAATGAGAAAACGACATCTGGCAATTTCCAAGCAAGAGTCCGAGGCCAGAAGGATGGCACATTGAAGGACCAATCCATGAAGGCTTGGCCAAATTTGCCTCGCAGGAACGCCTCCTCAGCAAACATTATTCGCTCGTAGTACAGCCAATACATGAGGCTGCACAGAATGACAAACCATGCATTTCCAACGTAAATCATGATGCCGAGCCACATGAAGTAGTTACCGAGGTACAGGGGATGACGCACGATGCTGTACATACCTCGCGTATTCAGTTTTTCAGCTACCTGACCTGCTTTAGTGTTGCGCCCTGAGGTTCCTTGAGGGGTATATCCAATGGTAAGTGCGCGAATGACCTGTCCAAAGATTGAAATCCCAATGCAGATTAGCGCAGGAATGAGTGTAAAAGTTTGAAAGTATGAATCAAGGTCGAATCCAATAACTGCAGCGGCCAAGACGTAAAGCAAGAGGGGAAAATAGGAACGACCACGAAACAGCCAATTGCCTGTTCGCTCTAATTCTTCAATCATTGCCATAGTGCCTGCGGGATGGGAAGTTTTGTGCAGATTAGTCGCGCACCGCAAGATAGTTCTTGTAACCAATTTCGAGGCCGAGGCGCTGATAACAAAATTCCTTGAATCGATCTTTCCAAGTGCGCCTATCAATGGAGATATCTGTGTCAAAAGACCAATTTTGTTGACGCACGCGAGGGCGCATCGGAAGAGGGTGGGTGCCCTCGAAGCGTGCAAGCTGACCTACATCACGTGCATAATCGTACTCCCGGCCAGAAATAATATGCGAATCTATCCATTCATCATCATGCCACATTTGATGAAAACTCCGTTGTTTAAGTTGCATAGCTTCGGGGTGTTTTACCCATCCGTAGTGGTGCATGAAGGCATCTAAACTTGCGACCCGAAGTTTCAAATCGTTTGGCTTGCGAAACCCTTGTGCATCCCGGTAAGATCGAATTCCGATGCCATTTCGAATGATACGGATTTCATTTTTGTACCATTTGCTGCTGGTGCCGACATAGTCATAAGAGCCATAAAAGTGACGATATTTTACCAGCAAGCCCTCGATGCGAAAATCTTCAAGGTACAATTCCATGGCATTGTATATCTCTGCATGTCCGTCTTCGTGCAGGACTTCATCTCCTTGAATATAAATGCACCAATCGGCGTCCGCTGTGACTGCGTCTAAAGCTTTATTGGTTTCAATTGCTAAAACTCGGCCTCCTTCGCGCAGGTCATCATCCCATTCAGTTTCAAGAATAGTTAAGTTGCCTTCCAATCCGCGGATCAATTCCAAAGTATCATCATTGGATGCACCCACGGCAACAACCACTTCATCGCACAGGGGCTGTATGGATTGAATTGCCTCGACAATTGGGTAGTCGTAGGAAATTGCATTTCGAATGAAGGTAAAGCCAACAACTCTCATCGGGGGTTTGCACAATGTTGGTCCATTTAGCAATTTACACTGCTCGCATCGAATACCTTACAAGCGAAAGGACGCTCACATGTTGAATCGATATCAATAGCGCAGCACAAGGCGTGATGCAGTCGGCATTTCGACGGTGCTCGAATTCAAAACAGTCATCCAGTTTGCTGCCGAGGTTAGTGTTCCATTCGCTCCCGCATCTCCAGGGTAGCATCCGTCACCTTGGCATCCAATGCAGGCTCCAGTTCCTCCGGTTCCGCCACTAATCTCGGCAATCACTTCGCCGTTCAGTAAAACTTGTGTTGAACCCGCGTCTGAGCCGGATGCGGCTGGACCGCAGTCCCAATCTGTCCATCCAGTAAATCCCGGAGTGCAAGTAATTAGTTCGTCAATTTCTACGCCTGCGTCCGACGGCAATAGTTCCAGTACATCACCTTGATTGAGGTTATAGACCATGCTCACAATTTTCAAAGCTAAGCCTCCTGCGCCACCTGCGGCGTCGCAAAGGTTGCAAGATGTTGCACCTTCCATTTGACCGCAAATGTTCCCGCCAGCGCCACCAGATGCACCCCATAATTCTACGCTAACGGTTGCAATAGCTTCTGTAATTTCGAATGTGGTCCCATCGGTCATGCTGTCAAATACGCCGTGCACGGAAGGTGAGAAGGCTGCTCCGCCCGATAGGTATGAGATGAAATCTTCCTCACTTCCTACGTTTCCTAAACTTAACCAGATTTCGTATGCACTTAATCCCGGCGCTCCGTCAGTACCAGGATCACCTTGAGGGCCGATTGGTCCAGCTTCGCCTTGTGGACCCTGC
>DIHQ01000112.1 GCA_002420235.1 Flavobacteriales bacterium UBA5692 | reverse complement strand
TATTATTCGACGAATCCAAGGGCATCAGTGAAATGGAAGAAGGATGCTTATCGATTCCGGGCATAAGAGAACGGGTAGAACGTCCTGATTCCATTTCGGTAGAATACTACAATGAGAAATGGGAGCTGGTGGAGGAAAAACTGACGGGATTGGCAGCACGGATTGTGCAACACGAAAACGATCACCTGGACGGCATAATGATTACCGACTATTTGTCGTCCGCCAAGAGGCAATTACTACACGGAAAGTTACGCGATATCGGTCTGGGTAAGGTTTCTATTGATTACAGAATGAAATTTCCAAAGTGCAAGCGATGAAGTTTCATTATTGGGCATTTGGATATGTGAGTGCAATAATGCTCATCTCAAGCTGCGGAGCCTCTAATGAAGTCAGTTGTGAGCACTTATTGAACCAAATTGAGCTCATGGAACAGGCCCTTTTGGAGGGAGGGGAAGAAATCAACGTTGACTTACGAACACAAATTATGCAATCGTATGCGGAGTTTGCGAATTCATGCCATGATCATGAGTTCACTCCTGAAGCCCTGTTTCGGAGAGCAGATTTGCTTCGTTCTGCTGGTGCATTTCAGGAGGCGATGACCCAGCTTCGTGACATTCATGACAACTTTGCCAATTACGAAAATCGCTCGGTCTGCGCTTTCCTTGTCGGGTTCATTGCTGAGGTGGAGCTAAATGATCGAGAACAGGCAAAAAAAACCTACCAACAAGTAGTTGAGCTGCACCCGGATTCAGATGCTGCAAAATGGGCGTTGCAGTCCCTTCAGAATTTAAAATTGGCCAAGGAGGAATAAGCCCGCAATATTTGCCCAAATCTGAACGTGCAATGTCGTTTGCAGGATGTAGCTTTAACGTTCAAAGTGTTCAATATGAGTCAAAAATTTCGCCCTGGCGTGTTGTGGGGTGCAGAGTTGCGCGAAGTCTTAGAAGACGCACAAGCCAACGCTTACGCGCTTCCAGCTGTAAATGTCATTGGAACAAATTCGATAAACGCCGTGTTGGAGACGGCCCGTCACATGAATTCTCCGGTTATCATACAGTTTTCCAATGGCGGTGCTTCTTTCAACGCTGGAAAAGGATTGAAGCTGGACAACCAGGAGAATGCCATACTCGGTTCGATAGCCGGTGCTCATCACATACACACCATGGCGAAGGCATACGGCGTTCCGGTCATCCTGCACACCGATCACTGCGCGCGGAAGTTGCTCCCTTGGATCGATGGATTAATCGACGCGAGTGAATCGCACCTTAGGGCTTACGGACAACCATTGTTTAGCTCACACATGATTGATTTGAGTGAAGAGCCCCTGGAGCAAAACGTTGCCACTTGCAAACTTTACCTCGAGCGAATGCATAATCTGGGCATGTTTTTAGAAATTGAATTAGGTGTGACCGGTGGTGAAGAGGATGGCGTAGATAACACTGATATTGACAGCAGTAGGTTGTATACTCAGCCGGAAGAAGTTGCATATGCATACGAGCAACTGCAGGCCATCAGCAATCAATTCACAGTTGCTGCGGCATTTGGGAATGTTCATGGTGTCTATAGGCCAGGTAATGTGTCGCTTACGCCTAAGATTTTGGATAATAGCCAAAAATTCATCGAGGAGAAATTTGGCACTGACTCTAATCCTGTCGATTTCGTATTCCATGGAGGGAGCGGTTCAACGGTCGAGGAAATTCGTGAAGCAATTTCGTACGGTGCAATTAAGATGAACATCGATACGGATATGCAATGGGCCTTTTTGAGCGGCGTTCGAAACTACGTAACCGAAAACATAGATTATTTGCGGACTCAGATTGGGAATCCAGATGGCTCCGATATTCCCAACAAAAAGATGTACGATCCACGCGTATGGTTACGCAAAGGAGAGGGGTATTTTGTCGAGCGCTTGAAGCAGGCTTTTGAAGATTTAAATTGTGTCAACCGCAATGACTAAGTTGCATGCTGAGGCCATTTGATATCCGCAAATCCACAGCGCACAAGCGTCTCTTGGACTTAGCCTCTAGTGTCGGTGCGCTTCACTTGTGTGATCTTTTTGCTCAAGACTCCGGTAGACTGCGACGCATGTCTGGCACTTTGGATGGGATGTACATGGACTGGTCAAAGCATCGTGTGAATGGCGAGGTTATGGAGGCCCTATTCGACCTTGCGAAAGAAGCGGATTGGGCTGGCGGGGTTAAGGATTTGTATGCAGGCAAGCACATCAACCAGACAGAAGACCGCGCGGTGCTTCACATGGCTCTGAGAGGCGCACCCGGCGACGAATTTTCTGTAAACGGCAATTCCGTAATGGGAGAGGTTTTGGCCACGCGAAAAAAAATGTTGGCCTATGCTGATGCTGTCCGTTCCAATCCCGACATCAAAGACGTTATCAACATTGGCATAGGTGGATCTGATTTGGGCCCTCTGATGGTGACTAAGGCCTTGCGAAATCATTCGAAGGGTGGTCCACAGTTACATTTTGTCAGTAACGTAGACGGAGCACATATTGAGTCAGTCCTTGATGGTTTAAATCCCGCGTCAACCTTATTCATTGTTGTTAGTAAAACCTTCACAACGCAGGAGACCATGGCCAACGCGGATGCTGCAAAGGCGTGGATTGAATCTGCATCGCTGCCGGTATCGGATCATTTTGCGGCGGTCTCGACTAACATGGATGCGGCTGTCGATTTCGGTGTTAAAGCCGAACACGTTTTTGGGTTCCAAGATTGGGTTGGAGGGCGCTACAGCCTTTGGGGGCCTGTGGGTTTAAGTATCGCCTGTTTCGCTGGAAGTTCAGCATTCACTGAATTTTTGGCAGGTGCGCGCGCCATGGATTGTCATTTTGCTGAGGCTCCAGCGCGAGAAAACCTCCCATTAATAAGCGGACTTTTGGGAGTTTGGTACCGAGAATATCTCGGGTTCAACACCCACGTCGTTTTGCCGTATGCACAAGATTTAGACCGTTTGCCAGCCTACCTGCAGCAGGCGGATATGGAAAGCAACGGTAAGTATATTGGTCGAGATGGCCAGCCCGTTAAACACCGCACGGGTCCTGTGGTTTGGGGAGAGGCTGGAACGAACGGTCAACATGCCTTTTATCAGCTCTTGCACCAAGGCACAGACATACATCCAGCTGATATCATCGCCATTGAGGAACCGCTTTCCGCGTATGCTGAACATCACACCAAATTGCTTGCCAATGCAGTAGCTCAGGCCGAGGCTTTGATGTGCGGTCGATGCGAAGACGATGTTCGTGAAGAAATGAGAGCAGCTGGGAAATCGAATTCTGAGATTGATGCCATAGCCCCACATCGGGTGTTCGGTGGAAATCGACCAAGCACTTTTATCTTGTTGGATGCATTAAACCCAAAAAATGTGGGTCAATTGATTGCGCTTTACGAGCATAAAATTTTCATCCAAGGCCTGTTGTGGAACGTTTGCAGTTACGATCAATGGGGGGTTGAATTGGGAAAGGTGTTGGCCAATGATATCCTCGCTGGATGGACAGAAGAAGGGTTTTCGAAACTGCATGATGCCAGCACAGAATTTCTGATCCAGCGACTGAAAAATTGATTTTTGTGCAGGTAATGAGTCGTAAGTTCTCTCGTCTAGGTCGAAGTTTTTAGATTCTAGTCACTTCGAGTTGTGCATTCAACAGGAAAAATTGTAGTTTGCAGAAAGACTATGATTCACATCTCCTAACCATTTTTTCATGCGACACGTACTTTTATTTGCTATCGGAGTGATTCTGGCGTTACCCGCTTTGGCAGACGTCGTTGGCGTTGAAGCTGAAGTGCATGCAACTTCAGAATACGGAACGACATATCGTGTTTATGTCAATTTTGATGCGTCTGACGACGAATTGGTGGCGATTTATGGAACCGTTGGTGAGGTGCAAAACGCACCTTTGAGCATTTTGACGACCACATCTTTTTTTCATGATCCAGTGGCATCTGTTAATTATGCGGAGAATTTGAATCCATCTTTTTTAAGCTTTTTTCCAGATCTTGCTTATGACAGCTGGTTGACCATTGGCTCTGAGAGCAGCGAAGGCACTGGTGGATTGAGTTCCGTTGGTATGGAGCCTTACCTCGCCGGATTCAATTCGGATAATGGATTTACCGTGAATACTTTCACAGGTGCTTCTTGGTTTATTATCCCTGGTACTTCAGCCGATGCTATTTCTGGTGATGATAATCGGGTTTTGGTGGCGCAATTGACATCAGACGGCATCATTTCGGTCGTGTTGAATGTGCAATACGACGACACAAATGGTGCCACGTCTTCCGCCATTGGGCTGACTGCGACCTTTCCTGAATTAGCAGGTGGCTGCACAGATTTAGATGCTTGCAACTACGATAATGAAGCCGAGGCGGACGATGGCAGCTGCACCTTCCCGGGCGATGCTTGTGATGACGGTGATGGTTCGACTATTAATGATGCTTACACTGACGATTGTGAGTGTTCTGGAGATGCATTGGTTGAAGGGTGTACGGATGCAGATGCGTGCAACTACGATCCGGCCGCTAATGTGGATGAGGGCACTTGCTTTTTCGTCGGCGACACCTGCGATGACGGTGACGCCGGCACTGGCGGTGATATTATTGGAGATGATTGTCTATGCGCAGGGGTAGACATTGTCTTCGGTTGCACCGATTCAATGGCTTGCAATTTTAATTCAGCTGCAGAACAGTCGGATGGTTCGTGCGTATATCCGGGCGATGTCTGCGATGATGGTTTTAGCAATACCACAGATGATGTCTACCAGAGCGATTGCTCCTGCAGCGGCACATTGGTTCCAACTGGTCCAGCTGGACTCGAGGTGGAGGAATATGCTACCTCTGAATATGGAACGACGTATCGTGTTTACGCCACCTTTGATTCACCGGCGAATGAGTTGATTGCGGTTTATGGCACTGTGGGAGAAACACAGAACGCTCCGTTGAGCATGAATACGACTACGAGTTTTTACAACACGACTGTTGGCTCCGATTTTGGAGAGCTAATTAATCCGGCTTTCTTTTCGGTATTCCCAGAGCTTGAGTACGACAGTTGGTTGACCGTCGGAACTGAAAATACAACGGGCGACGGAGGGGTGAGTTCCGTGGGCATGGAATCCTACTTGGATGGATTCAATAACGGCAGTGGATTTACAGTTGACACCTTTTTGGGAGCGTCTTGGTTTGTTGTTCCTG
>DIHQ01000086.1 GCA_002420235.1 Flavobacteriales bacterium UBA5692 | reverse complement strand
GTATGATGCGGCTCGTATTCCGACAAGCCACTTTCATCGACACCCGTGATACTTCCATTTTCCCATCCTCCGCTGTGCCAAATGATGTCGCCATTCTGAGAAGCTTTAACCTCAATCCAAGCCCTACGAGCAGGGTAGCCTGATGGAAATTTATGTCCAGCTTTATTGGTCAATTGCACCTCACAAGTTGCGCCCCAAGAGTCAATCCACTCGCCCATGGTGACGTTCAGACCCACCGTCTCTTTACGCAGCATGTCACGCGTGCGATTTAGTGTCGAATCGAACAATGCCGGTGACGTTTCCAAGCCAAGTGCTTCCGTATTATCACGCATAATTTCGAGCATTTGTGCGTTGCCTCCGACCAAGCTGTGCAAACCATACGGCGTACGCGGTTCAAGAAAGACATATCCAGAGCTGATAATTACAGGGTCGTCAATACGCGGCATGTGGCATGTATTGCATGTTGCAGGCTCCTCGCCGTCTGGTGCATAGGTAGAATTTAACCACTCGTGATACGTTGCCTGCTCCACATAATCAATGCCTGTATAATTGCCTTCGAGATCGGTAGAATTGGTCACTAGGGTGTGGCATCCCGCACAGACTTCCCCATTGGGTACGTGCTCCCCGTACAAGGGTTTGTACGAAGTGTACTGCATCATGGGTAATTCGTAAAGAGGCGGTTCGTCTTTACCTGCACCGTATGGCCCATAGGCCTTGAAGGTGTGGACAAACATATCCGCATTGAACTCCAAGCTGTCATCAAATTCGAGATTACCGCTGTGAAGACTGCCCGCCGTAGGCGCTTGCTGGTGACAGGCCAAACAACTGACTCCGTCTAGTGCCAAACTATCTTGCAACAAAGCCGCCATGGTATAATGAGGTTCTCCGTCATGGTGGGCCGCAAAATGCCCCATAGGAGCGTGACAGGAAGTACACTTATCCTCCAATTCGATTTGGTGCTCCGGATTGACCAACACTTCATGGCGTACTTTGGCTCGCCAAAATGGATCATGGGCCGAGTTGGCCATCAGGGTACTACGCCAATAATCTGTGACGTTGACATCCCATCCTTCAGGCATTGGCTGTGCGGGAAATGTTTGTCCAGCAATACTCGCGAAGCTATTGGGGTCCTTGCCATGACAACCCGCACATTTTCCGCTACCCGTAAACAGGGTATTTGAAGTATCTGACAATCCACCATATGCGGACCTGAATTCTGCTGTGTGATATGTGCTGCCGTCCTGGTGCCAATGCTCGGGACGATTGATTGCCCCCATCAGCCCCAAAGACACCAACGCCACTCCCAATGCTATCCAGGCAATTGACTTCATTTCTCGCAGGTGTAGTAGCGAAAATACCGCTTTCGTTGGAAAACGCGAGGAGATTTGTTACCGTTTACCCAATAGCGGCCTCGACTGTTGCACAAGCCAGAGTCTATTGGATTATAATTTCTTTAATAATTGGCCGGTCCAATTCTTCGTTCAAAAGTTCGACCATCTTTCCTTTGGCCATCATGAGCTCCTCCTTTAGTGGGCCGCTATCCAATTTGACCCAGAGCTTACCCTCTGCATGCAATCGTATGGAACGAGTCTGCTTTTCGACAAACACACCGAAAACCGAACCCCAGGCTTTGACGACATCCACTTCGTCCATCTTACCCTGCATGCGGTGAGCTCGAATGAACTGTTGAATGGCCTCCTTCAGCGGTTTAGCATCTTTACCTTCCATCCTTCGAAGATAATTGAATCGCAACCAAATCTTTCGGTCAAATCACCGTGCCTGCTTTCACTTTATAAACGCGAACATCGGCCCCGGTCTCGCGGAACATAGAGGGAATGCGACCAAGGTCTGTGTCAGTAATGAACACCTGACCAAACTCACCAGCGGTGACCCAGCGCATTAGCGCTTGCACCCGCTTGTCGTCAATCTTGTCGAATATGTCATCCAGCAGCAATATCGGCTTGACGCCAGTGGCCTTTTCGATGTAAGCCAACTGCGAGAGGCGCAGCGCGATCAAAAATGACTTCTGCTGGCCTTGCGAACCGAATTTTTTAATCGAATATTCTCCGAGGTCAAACGCGACATCATCTTTGTGAATACCCCGGGTCGTGCGACGAAGTCGCCTGTCATCATTTTGGGCTTCGTTCCATTGTTGGTAGACTACTTCCTCCGAGGCGCCGACCTCGGTCACATAACGAACGCTGACGGTTTCAGCGCCATTGGTAATGTTACGATAGGTATCTAGGAAACTCGGTACGAAGCGCTCAACGAAATTGGCCCGCTTGGCTCGAATCGACACAGCCCAAGACACGAGCTGTGCATCCCATGGTTCTAGAGCTTCGGCGTCCCAGCACCGGTTCTCAGCAAAATAACGTAGCAGGGTATTTCGCTGGTTGAGGGCCTTATTGTAAGCCATGAGTTGGGTCAGGTATTCGCGGTCAAACTGGGAGATTACCGAATCAATCCACTTCCTGCGTGTCTCGCTGCCTTCTTGAATCAACGCGGAGTCTGCGGGGGCAATCATAACAGCGGGGAAACGTCCCACATGATCGGCCAAACGATTGTAAGCCTTTTCATTGCGGCGAAACACCTTCTTCACTCCTCTTTCCACGGCACAGCTCACCTGTTCTTGCTGCTCGTTTCGGGCAAAGGTTCCCTTGATGAGCATCTGTGACTGGCCGTGTGCGATGTTTTGGGCATCGATGGGGTTGAAATAGCTTTTTGTGTGACAGAGGTAATGTACAGCATCGAGCACATTTGTCTTACCGCTGCCGTTATCCCCAACCAAACAATTCACTGATGCTCCGAAGGCCAAATCCGAGTCCTCGTGGTTTTTGAAATGCAGCAAGTGAAGATGTTCTAGAACCATGATGCGAATTTCACTATTTTTGCTCGGCATTAAACGTAAAATTTCAAGAGAACCACAAACCCATGGCGAAGAAGACAAAGCCCGAAGATGATACATTGCTCGACGTAGGTGAAGTGTACACGACAACAGAGCGTTTCATTGACGAGAATCGGAGCACCTTGACGTATGTCATCGGTGGATTGGCAGGATTGATTTTGGCAGTCATCGGCTACCAATCGTTCGTAATTGGTCCCGCAGAGGCAGAGGCTGAATCGGATGCATGGCGCGCCGAGAACTACTTCGAAATGGACTCTATGAACTTAGCCGCTCTGGGCGACGGCTATGCTGCAGGCCTTGAAGAAGTAATGACTGAACATGAAGGCACAGCGGTAGGCCAGCGTGCTGCATACCGCATGGGCATATACTTCCGGGACGCTGGTGACTTTGAAGCCGCCATCGATGCATTTGAAGATGTAAATGTTGGAGATGATGTGGTGCAAGTCCTTGCAGCAGGCAATATTGGTGACTGCTACGTAGAATTGTCCGATTATGAAGCAGCTAAACAGGCATTCGACGACGCCATCGCCTTGGCCTCTTCAAGCATGGCTGCAGACGTTTTAGCCCCAATGTTTTTGTACAAAAGCGCTCTTGTAGAAATCGAGTTAGGGAATGAAGCTCAGGCCAAGAAGCACCTCGATCGCATCGTAGAAAACTATCCCACGAGTCAGCAGAAAAATGCCTCTGAAGCCCTTGCAGCCTCACTGGCTGAAGGATAACTCCTATGGCTACATCCGGTAAGAATTTAAGTTTGTACGACGCAGCAAAGTTGCCCAGCGGTGCTCGCTATCGAGTGGGCATTGTTGTTTCTTCATGGAACTCTGAGATAACTGACGCCTTGAAAGAAGGTGCCCTAGAAGTGCTCAATGCAGCTGGCGTAAAATCAGACAACCTGCCCGTCCATATGGTGCCCGGTGCCTTCGAATTGCCGTTGGGTGCGAAATTACTCATGGATGCAACCCGACCCTGCGATGCTGTTATTGCCATCGGTGCTGTCATCAGAGGCGAGACCGCACACTTCGACTACGTCTGCAACGCCGCGAGCCAAGGTATTCTTCGTGTGAGCCTCGATACGGGCAAACCCACATTATTCTGCGTCCTGACTGACGACACCATAGAACAGTCAAGGGCACGTTCGGGTGGCGAGCACGGCAATAAAGGTGTAGAGGCAGCGGTGGCGTGCTTGCAGATGTTAGACTTAAAGTCTACCCTTTACAGTGCCTGATTTATGAACCGTAGTTTTTGGATTTGGATCCGAAAGCATCCGCTTCGCTCGATACTGATAGCGGGACTTGCATTAAGAACCTTGGCCTCGGTATACTCGCCAGGGTATCTTATGCACGATGACCACTTCCTCGTTGTTGAGGCTGGAGCCTCTTGGGCTGTTGGCGAAGACTACAATAACTGGATGCCTTGGTCTCAAAAAAAACAAGGGATCGTAACCCCTGCGCCCCATCAGGCTAACCTGACTTACCCCGGTATTATAAGCGGATACTTTAGGGCTTGCAAATGCATCGGCCTCTCTGACCCTATGAATCAAATGGTGTTATTGCGATGGATTCATGGTCTGTATAGTCTGCTGGTAGTTTATTTCAGCTATAGAATCGCTCTCAAAATCGGTGGAAATCGTCCGGCTATTTGGACAGGTGTTGCCTTGGCTACTTTCGGTTTCTTGCCAATGCTCAGTGTGCGTCAGTTGGTCGAGATGGTCTGCATCCCCCCGCTTCTTTGGTCTGCATGGCTTGTGATTCGTTCGGAGCGAAAAACATGGAAAACATGGGTGCTCAGCGGTGTAGGAATTGGCCTTGCTACGTCACTTCGATACCAATGCGGTGTTTTTGGCCTTGGTTGGGTTGTAGCATTATTCATCCACGAGCAGCAGTGGCAAAAAGCAACATTAAACAGCACGCTAATGGGAACTGCAGCCGCATGTACATTTGCGTTAGGCCAGGCGCAAGACATCTTTATTTGGGGTGAGCCTTTTGCACAATTACGCGCATACGTAAACTACAATGCAACACACGCTGCTGGATATCCCCAAGGGTTTTGGCATCAATACGTGTGGGTAGTCTTGGGATTACTGGTGCCCCCATTCTCATTCGCTTGGGCATTTGGAACGATACGAGAAATAAAACGACTCGCCGTTCTGGTCATTCCGCCAATTGCCTTTTTTGCCTTTCACAGTTGTTACCCCAATAGACAAGAACGTTTCATCCTCCCTTCAATTCCCTTTATCATTACAGCCGGTAGCTTGGGTTGGGATGCTTTTGCCTCGCACTCCCGCTATTGGCAACGGCAACCCCGATTACACGACACAATCGTGGCCATTGGGGTTACATTGAGTGTGATCTTAGGCGTCGGATTGTGTTTCGTACAACCTAAAGAATCCCGCATCGAAGCGATGTACTCCTTGCTCAACCAAGGTGACTTGGAAAATTTCCTGATTGTTCAAACCGATTACGGAGCATTACCTCCTCAATTCTACTCTGGGACGTGGAAGAAATACTGGATAAGCGATTTGAGCACGGACGTTGCTGACCACCGGAAAGTCATGTGCAACAGCCCATCTGATGCTTTTCCTAATTACATCGTTTTCTCTGGAGATCGACATTTAGGCGAAGGAATCGAGCGGTACAAATCGATTTACAGCACGCTGACATACGTGAAACAACTACCTCCTAGTAAGTGGGACCGATTACTCGCGGCATTGAATCCACACAACTACGCTGAGCGATCCCTAATCTACCGAATTGACCCTAAGATTGAATGTGCTTCGGAATGAAGTGCTGCGGTTCCGTATTTTCGCATGAATAGCCCTTATGCCATGAACCGAGCCCATTTGACACTTTATATTTTGACTTTCATATCAGCGCTCGCCAAAGCACAATACCCCGGCTGGCAACAAAACGCGGATTATACGATGGAGGTCACCGTAGACACCACGGCACACCAATATACTGGTTTCATGAAGGTCGTGCTTCGTAACAACAGCTCAGAGGCTCTTGACAAAGCATACTTCCACCTTTTTTTTAATGCCTTTCAACCGGGTAGTATGATGGATGTTCGCTCACGCACAATAAGCGATCCAGATCGCCGAGTGGGGTCCCGAATCTTCGAATTACCAGAAGATGAGTGGGGCTGGATTGAAGTGACGTCCCTCAGCGTGAGCGGCAAGCCTGTTGCATTTGAGCACGACGGCACATTGCTCGATGTCACTCTAAACAGTCCCATCAAAGTCGGTAAGAAAGCCACTTTTGAAATGGAGTGGAATGCTCAAGTTCCTCGCCAAATTCGGCGCAGTGGATGGATGAATAAAGAAGGTATTGAATATTCGATGACCCAATGGTACCCTAAGCTCTGCGAATATGATCACGACGGGTGGCACACCGAACCGTACATAGGTCGCGAGTACCACGGTGTCTGGGGCGACTACGACGTGACCATCAACATTCCACGTGGTTATACTGTGGGTGGCACAGGTGAGCTTGTTGGCGGCATCGAAGCTTCTCGCGAAGCCGGAGTCTGGCGGTTCATAGCGGAAAATGTCATCGACTTCGCCTGGGCAGCCGATCCCGATTACACCCACACGACAGCTCAAGCGGGTAATGTGACCCTAAACTTCTACCACCAGCCCGATACCGAATACGACGATAACTGGGCTGCTCTGCCTGATTACACAGCCAAAGCCATGGCATTTCTAAGCAATCTAATTGGTCCCTATCCCTATCCACAGTACTCCGTCATTCAAGGTGGCGATGGCGGAATGGAGTACCCTATGGCCACGCTAATAACAGGGAACCGAAGCCTCCGTAGTTTGGTTGGCGTAACGGTTCACGAAATGGCCCACTCATGGTTCCAAGCCGTACTTGCTACAAACGAGAGCTTGTATGAGTATATGGACGAAGGCATGACGAGCTATGCAACTGAATTGTGCATGCGCGACCTTTTCGTGGGTGCCGGTAGCGACGAACCGCCGCACCAAGGTGCTTTTTCGAGCTACATCAGCCAAGCACGCAGCGGTAACGAAGAGCCCTTAATCACTCATGCTGACCACTACCAAACCAACCGCGCATACGGTGTTGGCGCCTATTCCAAAGGTGAAACTCTCCTTGCCCAATTGGCATCGGTAATGGGGGCTAAACTTCGCGATGAAGGACTTAAGGCTTACTTCCGCGATTGGAAATTCAAGCACCCAGGACCCAATGATTTCAAACGCAGTATGGAAAAGGTGTGCGGCTTTGATTTAGACTGGTACTTCCAATATTTCATCCACACCACTCACCAAATTGATTATGCCATAAATCGTGTTGCAGAAGGAGCCAAGATGACAACCATCGAATGCTCTCGCATCGGCGCAATGCCCATGCCACAGAATATAACCGTGACATACGTGGACGGAACCTCA
>DIHQ01000018.1 GCA_002420235.1 Flavobacteriales bacterium UBA5692 | reverse complement strand
GGCAGCGGCGACGGAAGCGGAACTGGCAGCGGCGACGGAAGCGGAAGTGGAAGTGGAAGCGGAAGCGGGAGTGGCGACGGGAGTGGCGACGGAAGTGGCAGCGGAAGCGGAAGTGGCAGCGGTGACGGCGATGAGGTCAGCTTCAATTGTGTTGGCCAAACATGCTTCGATCCTGGAAATGGCAATGGAGTGTATGCAACCTACGCGGCTTGTATCGCCGCCTGCAACAATTCAGAACAATGCGACAACGCATTTATCAATGAGGACGATAACGAAGAATATTCAATCGGTGGTTTAACAGAGGCCATCAATTTTGGAAACTTCTATAACAATACAACCACCAATTTTGAGGTTAGATGCTTCTCCAGTAGTGTTTCTGGTGGAATTCCGAACTATTCCGGTTTTGGCAATTTGATTTATTTAAATCTCCATACAAATGGATCACTAACGGGAGCATATTCTTTCAATTCAAATGGGTTTAATCCCTCTGTAAATACATGGGACGGGGGTGTTCTTACTGAAGAAAACATGTATAACTACGGGTTGGGTATGATTTTCCCTTCCGCGGCATCAAGCGGGTCTATCGTGATTTCTGAGGGACAAAATGGGATGTTGGATATTGAATTTTCCATGGTCACGACAGATGGCAACTATACAGGATGTTATGTAGGAGTGCCTGTTTACTACGATACTGATGGTTCTGGCTCAAGTGGTTCTGGCTCCGGAGGAATCACAGATGAAATTGATTACCAAGGCCTTAGAAAGCACAGTAATTCTCAAGTTTGGTAAAGGCCCCTTGGGTGAAAAAGTGAAGTAGTTTCCTTTGAGGCAACCCTTTGCGAAAGAGATGACGGAAAGTGTTTTTCACTCCTGTATAGCGATTCAGATTAAAGGGCTAATCGCAAGAATTAGTGACAAAGTAAAACTGGACGATAGAAGGGCACGAAAGCCTTTCCATTTTCAATCAAAGTAATTCTCCAATGAAATTCAAAGTTGTATTGTCACTAACACTTGTGGTTTGTTCATTCCTACGCATGCACGCGCAGGAACGAGCATTGAACAAAGCGCTTTCAAATTCACCAATTGCATATGCGATTTACGATGAATCCGGTAAACTCTCATCTTGGAATCGACTCATTGAAAAGGTCAAAATTGCTGATGTAGTCCTTTTCGGTGAGTTTCACGATGACCCAATCGTTCATTGGCTTCAACACGAACTGATTCGTGACCTATTGGATGATGGAATACGTCCTGTACTTGGAGCTGAGATGCTCGAAACAGACGACCAATTGGTGGTCGATGAATTTTTAGAAGGAATCATCAATGATGAGAAATTAGAATCTTCAGCGACTTTGTGGCCCAATCACTTTACAGACTATCATCCGCTCTTATTGGAGGCTCGCGAGCATGGGCTGCCATTTATCGCAACGAATATCCCGCGCAGATATGCCTCACTCGTTTACCAAAGTGGATTGGATGCGCTGGGGGAGCTAAGTGCTGAAGCGAAGAGACTTTTTCCACCATTACCCGTGCCTTTTGATATTTCACTACCCGGTTACAAAGCCATGCTTTCCATGGGAGGAAGTCATTCTTTAGAGACTTTTCCAATGGCTCAAGCCATACGAGATGCAACGATGGCACATTTCATCTCAAATAATCTGAATGAGGAAGGGCCATTCATTCATTTTAATGGTGCTTACCATAGCCAAGACCGTGAAGGCATCGTATGGTATTTGCAGAATTCTGATCCGAATCTGAAAATCCTTACAATTCACTCTCACATGCAAGCTGAAGTTTTTCCACCTGATACAAATGCCGTTGGACGTGCAACCTTTCTATTGATTACCAATGAACGCATGACTCGCACACATTGACAGGTTTTGCGAGGAAATTCAATTCATATTTCGCCGCAGGAGTAAAGTGCATTTGATTCGAAATGCATTCAATGCATTACCTGAAAACGACTCATGGAAGCCCCCTGATTCCAAACAATCTGATACAAGCCATCTGGTAAAGCAGAGCAATTCACTTCTATTCTGTTTCCGGAAAGCTGAGCTGTCACTGGCAATTCTCTGCCAACGTTATCGGTCACATGTACATTCAATCCACCTGGTTCAATCCCTGCCAAATTCGTGAGGGGCAAATGAAGTAGAGCCGAGGTTGGGTTAGGATAGACCATCAAATAATCCGCAGCTACTTCTGAAGTATTGGCAGGACAATTAGGTGCGGTTCCCTCCGACTCGTAAAGGGTGCCGTCAACGACATGCCAATGCATCCAAGTACCTCCCTGACCAGTCCCCCAGGTATTCAAATCAAAAGTATTGACGCCATTGGTTGTTCCATTCACTTCGTAGACCTTTAAAGCTTGGCCATCGTGGTTCCACTCAAGTGCATTATTCGGAGCGCAAACCTCCGGCATTGGATTTGGTAGTTCGCAATTTGGTATGATGAAATAGGCAACATCCTGATGATCGGGGTATTCACCAAAAACTTTAGCGGTTCCAGTCTCATCGATGCATACCGCGGTATACTCTTCGCAAGCGATGCCCCGAGTTACAAGTCCGTAATCTGTTAACGCCCTCGCTAAAAAAACAGTGTGACGTCCTTTGCGATCGGGGTCATCGTAGTGCGTATCGGTCACAACTCGCTCGAGGTAAGGCACTTGCAAAAAGCTTGTCGAATCAACCACCACACTTGTACTGTAGGGAATGTTGAGAGCAGTTGTGGAAGTAACCGTTCCATTGATTGCTGAAAAGTAATATTCGCCAAGCACTGCCATACCAGCACTTGTTCCACCTATTACGATATTGCGATTAGCGATGCCATCATTGATGAGCGATGCAACGGGAGTATCTCGCCAGAAAGAGACGTAATCCCATTGGTCTCCTCCTGCCAACCAAATCCCTTCGGCTTGCATGATTCGATTATGAATCTCCTCGAGGTTTGCCGCATTTGGATTATTGAATACGATGGTCTCCACAGAATTGATATCAATGCCAAGCTCCGAATACAGGTAATCATTGTATCCATCGCTACCTGAGGCTCGCAGGACGAGGACGTCACCACCATTGACTCGCTCGAGAAACCACTTCATTCCGTTATCGTCCTCACCAGCTCCACCCATAAGGCAAACCCCGCCGGAAGGTGTGGTCACAGCGTCGAGGGGATTACCCGTAAAATATGATGTAAAACCCTGAGTAAACCCACTTATGGATTCCAAAAGCAGAGCGAATACGCAGCAAAGACGCAGTTTCATGGTACTTATTTAACATCGAATTTAGGAGTTACCGCAAAATGTATGATTGAATGTTATCGATAATAATCGATGCATCACCGAAGTTGAGATTCATCGACGAGTTATTTGGAATGACCCGAGAACTTAAAAGCATGCAGAATGATTATGTACTTATGGATATTTACACACTTTTATTTGCCTTGAGCACACTTTGGGTAGGTCCATTTTGGTTTGCGATGATGTTAAAACCATTTGATGCTAAGACATCGGAGATGATGGATAAACCTTGGGTTTTTGCCGGTCCAATTTGCATTTGGTTCGCAATCATGATTTTGCATCCAGAGGGGCTTATTGATTTCGCTAAAAGTGGTTCTCACCCGGATGGTTTTATGGCTGGTTTGGCAGCAGGTATGAATTCAAAAGCTGGGGTTACTGCAATGTGGTCGCACATGGTAGCTGGCGATATTCTCGCAACTCGTTGGATATGGAAAGACAGCATTCGCCGTCAAAATAGCCCATGGGTTATACGTCTCTGCGTTTTCTTTGGAGTCATGTTGATGCCTTTTGGATTTTTGTTTCACTTTATTTTCAGAAAGAGATCTGCATCCGTAGGTTAGGCTTACTTCTATTCCGAGCAAGCTTCAAAAGCAATCGATTGCGCTGTGTAAATAGTTTTCCTAGATGGCAATGAAAACGGGAATATTACTCATTAATCTTGGCACCCCTGATAACCCAGGGCCAAGTGCAGTGGGCCGATATCTGACGGAATTTCTCTCTGATAGTCGCGTCATCGATATTCCTTGGCTTCCGCGGCAAATTTTGGTTCGAGGAATCATTTCTCCACTTCGGCGGTTTCGAAGTTCTCGGGAGTACAAAAAAGTTTGGACTGAAGGAGGTTCCCCACTTCTGCTTTACGGGCAAGAACTAGCCAAAAAAGTCGCAAAGCGTTGCAAAGATTTATCGTCGTCTCACCCGGAACTCGGTGAACTGCATGTTCATTTTGCGATGCGCTACCAGAATCCCGGTATGCCCATGGTCCTAGAACAAATGCGTCAATGTGGTTACGACCGTATTATCATTGTTCCCCTCTATGCGCAGTATGCATCTGCTACCACCGGGAGTACGCATGAAGAAGCCATGCGAATCATTTCAAAATGGTACGTTATTCCAGAATTGCGAATGATCAGCCAATACTGGGATGATGAGGGCTATTTATCCTGTTTCGAGAGTAGAGGGCGCAAATTTGATTTGGATAGCTACGATCATTTCCTTTTCAGCTACCATGGGGTGCCAGTTCGTCAGGTTGATAAAGTTTATGAAGACCAACGCTGTGCAAATCACAGTTGTGAAGATGAAATCAATGATGAGAATAAATTCTGTTACAAAGCGACATGCTTTGCCACGACACGAGCTTTGGTCAAGCGGCTCGGAATAAAAGATGACCAATTTTCAGTTGCCTTTCAAAGTAGACTTGACAAGAAGTGGCTTACACCTTTTAGCGATCAGGTCGTTGAAGAGCTTGCGAAGGACGGAGTGAAGCGTCTTCTTGTCTTCTCGCCGGCTTTTGTGGCCGATTGCCTAGAAACAACCGTTGAAATCGGAGAGGAATACGTAGAAATCTTTGAGGAAGCTGGAGGTAAAGACTTGGATTTAGTGCCAAGTCTAAACGCTGAAGACGATTGGACGGAAGCCTTGACGAACTTAATCATTCGCCATCTCTAGGCTGTCTGAAGATAGTTTGACAACGATCCAATTATTGCTGAACATACCAGCGTTCATCAATGCGTACTGCATAAAAGTCATACAACTCGCCTTCAACTGCGATTTTAAATTTAGCCCGAGCACTTGTAATGAGGTTTAACTCAGGCCAAATACCGGCTTCCTCTTCAAGTCGGATTAGCTCAACTTCGAACCCTTTTGCAAGCCATTTTTGCCATTCTCCATTGTCCATATGATCACAGAATCCCTCCCTGCCCGAAGCAGGAACGAGCCGCACAGCATCGCGACACTTGTCATTCTTCCACGCCATGAGGTACTTGGTAACCACTTGCTTGGCGCCATTCACTTCGTCATTTGAATTGCTTTCACGCTGTGCATCACTTGTAGTTGCGAAGAAGCAACTAATTGCCGCAAGCAGGCATATTTTGATGATTCTGAAAAGAAAGAAGGAGTTAGAATTCAGTTTCAAGAATTCAACGCCCTTGCATGAAATCGGCATACCATTTTCTTCTTGCATCGTTTTTGACTCCATCCGTAAATATTGGATTTTGTCCGAGATAAAAAAAATTGGAG
>DIHQ01000178.1 GCA_002420235.1 Flavobacteriales bacterium UBA5692 | reverse complement strand
TGAGGACCGGTAAGATTGATGTGCTTGCGCTGATTGGAAATAGCAAATCAAGCAACGCCTTGATCAGTCAACACCCGAAGCCTAACCGAGTACGACAAGTATTGGGCCTTGAAGCAAAAAATCCAGGAGTCATCTTCCCGGATGCTGACATAGAGCTTGCAGTCAAAGAATGTGTCAAAGGGGCTTGGAGTTTCAATGGTCAGCGGTGTACGGCATTGAAAGTTATTTATGTACACAAGGACATCCGCGACGAATTCCTGACGGCTTTTGCGGCAGCTACAGACGCGCTGAAATGCGGCAGCCCATTCGATAATGCAGACATCACAGCACTTCCTGAAGTTGGGAAAGTAAGCTACATGCAAGATTACGTCAAAGAAGCAGTTAACGCAGGTGCGCGAGTTGTGAATAAGCGTGGCGGTGAAGTAGAAGGAAATACGTTCTTTCCTGCTATTCTGCACCCCGTGAGTCGGGATACTGCTATCTTCAAGGAAGAGCAATTTGGTCCGGTGTGCCCGGTGTTGGATTTTGAAGACTTCGAAGAGGTCTTGACTGACATTGCCGAGAGTGATTATGGTCAACAAGTCAGTATTTTCACGCGGGATGCTAAAGTCGCTGGCACATGTATTGATCACATGGTGAATCAAGTTTGTCGTGTCAACATCAATGCGTCTTGCCAGAGAGGACCAGACACACTGCCATTTACAGGGCGTAAAGACAGCGCAGTAAGCACATTAAGTGTAAAGGCCGCCCTTAGATCATTCTCCATTCGTACCCTGGTAGCGTGTTCTTCCGATCAACAAGAATTGGTGGAGGAAGTTATCTCTGGGGGCCATTCTTCCTTTTCCTCTATGAACTACATCCTTTGAAAAGGTTGGCTTTGCGCTATCCTTTCTAAGGATAGTAGGAGTATATATCGGAGTTCCATCGAGTAGTAATTTCCTGGAAAACGGAGCATGTTGGACTACCACAATGCACGGTCTTTTATGCAAGCGTTGAGATTAGACTTGCCATTATCTGCGTATTGTTCATGCAATTAGTTTCCCTCTGACTAAATTTTATTTACCCGCTTTAGTGTCTACACAATCCCTTAGTTTCTGCTGGCTCGTCGTGTAAAATTCAATTGAATAATCTTGTTTTAAGTGATGATTTCAAACGGAATCCAAGCGGGCTGATATTGGTTTAGATCTGCACATAAATGAACCTTTTATTACGAGGAAGTTAAAAGGACACGAGAGAAGGCATTCACGCACCGATTAATTACCACAATTTGGAGGAAGCATTGCAAGTCTACTATCTTGTACGTTGAAGAGCTAACCCATGTCTCCATCCAAAGAACCATTTGAATTGGAAGACTTGTGTGCCAATCTGGCCCATGAGGCGCCAGAGCCCTTGACTTATGAAGGATTGTGCCGCTGGGTTGAAGGCATCGACTGGACCAGTAGCAATTGGAGGGACCATGTCCCAGCGGTTAATAACAGTGAAGACTATTCTCGAAATATTTTGAGCCTTGAGCCGTTCGAAGTCGTTTTACTGCACTGGCCACCCGGTGTTGAGAGCGCCGTGCATCTTCACGAAGGATTTTGGGGTACGGTGGTATGTCTTGAAGGAGTTCTCGAAAATATTACTTATGAGCTGGTTGATGGCGCTCTTCGTGAGAAAGAAGTACAGCGTGCTCACACCAGAGGTATGGTACCCGAACCAGACGGTACAGTGCATAAAATCAGAAATGGTAGCAATCAAGAATCACTTGTGACCTTGCATTTTTATCACCCTGCTTTGCAGAATTTAGACGGTTTGATTTTATACGATTTAGAGACAGGGTCAACATTTGCGTGCAATGAAATAGCCCCCACTGCTTCGATTCATCTTCCGGTTTCGAATTACCACACAATTCAACAAAATGCTTTTTGCTTCGAGCCTTTACCTGAGGCCTCGCACGTGCAATGCAATATTGTGCCCAAACCAAGTGCCGAGCACATTGAACGTATGGTTCAAGGTTACTTTACTGAACAAGCGAATCAATACGATGCCCTCGACGCTCAAATCCAAAAACGTAGGAAGTATACCGCGGCCATTGATCGGTTGGTGGCCAAGGGCATCTTAAACCTAGCTGGTTATCAGCCCATTAATCGAGTCATGCACTTGGCTTGTGGAACTGGAAGAAGGGCTGTAGAAATCCGAAAAGACACTGGGCTTGACTACACCATGGAAGGTGTGGACATGTGTGAAGAAATGGCTGCGCAGGCTACAAATCGTGGCGTGAAAGTACAAGTAGCCTCGCTTCGTCAGCCAGAGGCATTCGTTAAACATGAAGCTTTTGACGTTGTCACTCTCCTTTATGCATATGGCCATTTGCCAGATCGGGAGGCGCGTCAGAATATAATTCGAGCATCTTATGAAATGCTCAATCCGGGCGGCTTGTTTTTTTTCGATGCGTTTGATGCAGAAGATCAGTATGAGTGGGGCCCTGAAGCCATTCGGCAATTTCAAGAACAAAGGCTGGGCACCCAGGGGTATGAACGAGGGGACGTCTTTTACCGCAGAGCACAAGGTGAACACGTTGCCTTTTTGCACTATTGTTCAACAACTTCTCTTCAGAAATTGATGGAAGAGGCTGGATTTGTGGAAATTGAGATGACGACCATAGGATACGATCAATCGGTGGGGTTAGAATCCCACGATGGCAAAATGTTCGTGTCTGGAAAAAAGCCGGATCTAAGTTGATATCGTGATGCAAAAGACAACTGTGTTGTGGGGTGTGACGTTCTTGGTCATTGTTATTGGGTGTGGTCCACAGGTGGCAAAGGAAACTCCGCTTAATTCCCGCGATTGGGCTATCGCCATCCACGGTGGGGCCGGGCAGTTTGGCGAAGAGGATTTGTCGGAGGAACAACAGGCGGCATATACGGCTTCGTTGCAAGAGGCGCTTGCTAGGGGTGAAAACGTGTTATCGGAGGGAGGGAGAAGTGTGGATGCCGTTGAAGTGGTGATTCGGATGATGGAAGATGATTCGCTATTCAATGCAGGACGTGGCGCAGTTTTTACTGCAGAAGGGATTCAAGAATTCGATGCATCCATAGCAGACGGCCGCTCGCGAAACTGCGGAGCCGTTGCTGGAATTCGGGGCTTTCGCCATCCCATTTCCGTAGCTCGTTCGGTGATGGATTCCAGCGAACATGTTTTTTTCAGCGGGCACGGTGCACATGAATTTGCAACCTCTTTTGCTCATGAGCGTGCATCTGATGAATGGTTCTTCACAACGAAAGCGTACAACCGTTACTTGCGTGCCAAAAGAAGAGTTGCAAGCGAGAATGCGCTAGAGGACAAAAAAGGAACTGTTGGATGCGTGGCACTGGATCGGAATGGAAATTTAGCCGCGGGAACTTCCACAGGGGGTATGAATTATAAGAAAAACGGGCGGATTGGTGATAGTCCAATCATCGGCGCGGGAACTTGGGCTGACAATAGGACGTGTGCGGTTTCGGCCACAGGATGGGGGGAGTATTTCATCCGCGCAGGAGTAGCTCAAGACATTCACGCGCGAATGTTGCACGGAAGTGAAACACTTAGCGATGCAGCTCGCTCATCAGTATTCCATGAAATGGGAGATATGGGCGGAGACGGCGGAGTAGTCTCCATTGACGCATCGGGTGTAATCGCTTTGGTTTGCAATAGTGCAGGGATGTTTCGAGCTTGGTCGTCACCGGATGGCCGAGGGATTGCAATGTTTGGAGAAACACTGGAAGGCACTGTTGAGGTGCATTGATTTCATCCGTATCAATCCTCGGGCTCCCTACTCGTCAATCCTCGATGTAGCAGGAGAACAAGAAGAGCTAACAGAGCACTAGTTGCTTCATAAGCTAGGGCATGCCACGGCTCGATTACAAGTGCTCGGCGCAATAGAATGGTACCTATAATGAATCCGCAATTGCGGAAAACCAACCCAAAATCTGACAAGTAGCGGAAAGAAATCACAAGGAGAAGTACGTCTACTAAAATCAGCGCCGTGAAAAAGTCGTTGTAGAAGAAGTCGTTGGGGTCGTGAAGTGACCAGTCGGAGCCCGCGAACAAATCATACGCCCACGTGAACAGTGACCATCCACTAAGGAAGATAAGGTAGGCAAACAAAAAGCCGGCTAGAATTTTCTTGAATTCAATGAATCGTTGTAGTTCGGCTTCTTCGATTCGCGCTATTCTTCTCGGTAAAACGCGATAGAACGCGACGAGTATACTACCAACGATCATTGCCCCCAATAGGTGCGGAAAAAAATCGGCATCCCAAGGCCACTTGGTAGTAAAATCCACGTCTTTAAACACAGACCGTATTTCAATTAAGGCAACAATTTCCATTTGCTTACCCATTGAACGTGCAAATGAGGTAGGTAAATAATGGATAAGCATGTATACCTCGGCAACCAAAATGGCAGAGAAAGGAGTGTACAATGTCTGAAGCGGGTGGCTGAAATAGGCGTCAGGCCAATTGAACTCAAAAATCAAATTGACTGCATACAACAACAAGTGCAATACAAACATGCTCAAGGCCAATCCGACTAAACCACGCTCTACTCTAGACCTAGTGGATTCAGAAAGAACTGTGTTTGCGCTTTCCAGTAAGAATGATTTCATGTTAATCTGCTGCAAATCAAAATTATAACACCTTATTGGCACCTATGTTCAGCGCCTAGTAGGCTTTGAATGGTTTCGGCTGCTTCATTCCGTAACCTTACACATCAGAATAGGTTCGCCGAAAGCAGGCCGTTGTAAATTTTGGATTCTCAATACAATTATGCTCTGAAGCAGTTTCCGAGATGCTCAGCTAACGGCTTGCGATAATCTAACCTTCTCGATTACTTTGTCTCTTGGATCGAACTGTGATGAAATAACCACAAAAGGAACCAAAGGGAAATGGACAAAAGGAAGTGTTGGATCAGCTATGTTATTTTTTTTGTGCCTGGATTTGTATCGGTGCCTCTCGCACCGATCAGCGCTCAAGACGCAGGTTTTACTGAAAATCGTGTGATGCTTCAAGTTCGACCTCGGTCTGAATGGAGGGACGGATACAAGCGTCTTCGACAGCCTGGAGAAGCAGGAGAACTGCTCACAATGCAACGTACCCGCTTCACTTGGCACCACGAAACCGAAAAGTGGGAGATTCGTCTTGGGTTTCAGGATGTTCGAACATTCGGCGGTATGGCTGGAAATGCTGTTGGTTATGGAGCCTTCGCTGCTGCAGAATCTTGGGGTGCTTGGACACCAGGTGAGAATACCCGAATTACAGCCGGACGTCAACGAATTGCATTCGATAACGAACGAATTGTGGGCGCTGTGGATTGGTCGCAAAACGGTCGATTTTTGGACGGTTTTCGCTGGGATCAAACTACGGCGTTTGGCATAACCACAGCGGCGTTAACCTGGGATGCACCAGCCGGGTTAACCCGCATCATGGGCTATCACGTTTATGAATCCAAAAGACATCGATTGTCTTTCCTTTATTTTAATCAAAAAAACTCGCTTGAACCCAGTGCTTCCGTTGTGACTTCGGGAGCAACATGGTCTGGTGAATTTCAAAGTAAGAGAGTATCCTGGGTTGTGGAGACCTATGCACAAGAGCAACCAGATGACCATCCAACATCGTTTATGTACGTTGCAGAATTGCACTACAATTCGCATGGTTTGGGTTCGGCATTGGTCGCCTTGGATTGGCTTGAAGGAGATAAACGCGGTCGTGCTTTTAACCCATTTCTTGGAACAAACCACCGCCATTACGGCTGGATGGATCAATTTTATGTTGGGATTCCGGCATATGGTATGGCCGACATGCGACTACACTGGTCGAAACCGTTCGGTATCGCTGCTTGGAAAGCCGTTTGGGATTTGCGCTATCATCGTTTTTATAACCCTACATTTGACGCGTTATTTGCCAACGAATATGATGCGGTGGTGGTATTTAAACCGACGCCCTTTGTTCAGGCTTCTTTCGGATGGTCAGTTATGCAAGCTACAGAAGCGATGTACGCCACTCAAAATAGGGTCGATATTGGTAATGGATGGCAACAATGGGGGTGGATTGCCTTGAATTTTTTACCATCAATCATACTTTGATTATCGGAATGGATTCAGGATTTTTTCTCTTGGTATCACATAGGAAATTTTGACATTTTGAGGTTTACCACCTCGGTTCTAAGGATTAGTTTTGTGGAGTGCGGTTCAAAACAAAATATTGCTCATGTTGGGTCTACTTTATTTCAATTTTATCCATTGTGAGCTGGGTGGTAATGCCTGCCATCGCTGTTTTAGAATGGGGTGAGGATGAGGTTGTTTGGATCATTTCCGATAAAGATGATGAGCGCAGTGAGGAAAATAAACAAGGCGAGGAAGAAGCTGCAGATGATGAGGTGAAGAAGTGGTCTGGATGGTGGGAAGGGAAAGAAAATGCTAAAATGATGTTCCGATTCCATTGTTTTTTCGGTTCTAATTGGGGGTGGGACGATCCCTACAGGAGCGGTATTTTTGAGCCTCCGCAAAAGGCTGCTTTTTGGTCAAAGTAGTCTTTTTACCTGCTCTCTTAATCGTTCATTTTTTAATTCTTGAATACTATGTTTCAGCACATTGGAAAGGATGCGCCAGCGTCCTTGGTTGTTTTTTTGGTCGCATTGCCACTCTGCCTAGGTATTGCACTCGCCTCGGGCGCGGAGCCCATTGCCGGATTGATTGCCGGAATTATTGGCGGACTTCTCGTGGCTCCTATTTCAGGAAGCCAAGTAGGTGTTTCTGGACCGGCTGCGGGTCTTGCCGTCATTGTATATGACGGAATCCAGGAAGTTGGATTTGAAGCCTTTCTTCTCGCAGTAGTCATAGGTGGATTGGCTCAGTTGGTATTGGGCCTAATTCGTGCTGGCGTTGTAGGTAAGTATTTTCCTTCCAGCGTCATTCAAGGGATGCTAGCCGCCATCGGAATTATTATTTTTATAAAGCAGATTCCACACGGGTTGGGATATGCTGGTGCCGAAGGAACCATCAAAGCCGATAAAGTATTCGATGTTCTTTTGTTGCTTTCTGATAACATTACGTATACCTCAGCCACGGCCATGTTGGTGACTTTTGTGTGCCTTGCCATTTTAATTTCGTGGGAAACGTCGTTCATGAAGGCCCAGCGCTTTACCAAAGTCCTATCTGGATCGTTGACCGCGGTAATGGCTGGTGTTTTGGTTCATTTAATCACCAGAAACGGAAGTGAAGCGCTGACAACCAAAC
>DIHQ01000067.1:5696-12113 GCA_002420235.1 Flavobacteriales bacterium UBA5692 | reverse complement strand
CTACTGGAGTGGAGCCAATTACGGTGGCGGTGCACGGGTGCAGTTTTATGTCCACCCGGATACGGCCGAAGTGTACGAAAAAGATGAGTTGGAATGGAGTATTCTGAATCTCGAAGGCGATACGCTGCGCAATGGTGCTTTAACGGCTGAGGGGGGAATTCAAACCATGCGCTGGCGTTTCGACACCAATGGTATGGATTGGCCCCAGCGCGAGTTGAAAAAGAAGAAGGACCAACCCAGCGGAGGTGGACCGGATGTGTTGCCCGGGAAGTACACCCTAGCCATGAGCCTGGGGAATCATTCCAGCTCAACAGCGGTGACCGTTTATCCAGATCCCCGGGTGCCGTACAATCGACAGGCTCACGAAGCCCGCAATTTGCACCAGCGCATCGCTATGGAAGCTTCCAAGTCAGTTGTAGATGCGATGAATGAAGTCCAGCGAATGATGACGACCATTGCAACAGTGAAAGACGATTTAAAGTGGATTCCTGACTCGCTTAAGGAAGAGGTGACGGCCTTGGCAGATTCGCTCGACGGCGAACTGACACGCATCGAAGAAGTCTACTACCAGCCTAGGGACTACAAGGGTACGGGTAGCGTGACCGAACGATTGAATTCCATCCTCTGGACGGCCTTTTCTGTCACCGGAGGAGCGGACGCGCCGGGCGGTAATGCGCAGCGCGCTTTGGAACGCCTTCACACCGAGGGAACAGCATTTGGTGAGGAGGTGAAGTCTATTCAGGAAGGTCTATGGTTGGAATGGCTAGAGGCGGCGGAAGCTGTTGATCGCTCGCCGTCACGCATTTACGAGGGTACGGGGAGGCATTAGAGGCTAATTCAGCCCAAATGCCACGTGACCATCCACTGGATTGCCATATTCATCATAAAGCTATTCCAGCGTTGCACGGGCTGATCGGGGCGTTCACTTATGGGCAATAGGCTTTGCGAAAGGCGAACTTCAAGGGCGGCTTTGTCCGACCACATGTAGCCGGCTTGCAATACGCCGCCGACGTCTACTGGGTTGATTTCGAGGTAGTTGAGTTCGTCGTATCCGGTGCCGTAAAAGTCCTCTTCAGCGGAGACGAGTACGCTGGGCTGAATGCCCACACCCCACGACCATTCGGGTGTAGGGTCCCAAGTACGGGTCAGAGGAAGATCAATGTAAGTAAAGCGGTAGCGCCAGGAATTGAAGTCGCCATTCTTGGTATCTGGAACTCGGCGGCTGCCTTTTTGGGTGTAAAGGATGCCCCATTGGATACCTTGCCCCCCCGAGCGACGCATGTCAATCGTCGCCCCGGCGCAGAGGCCGAACTTATTGAAGCCTGAGATTTGGTCACCGTGCACTTGTGTGGTAGAAAATCCCGCATGCACACGAGCAGAAAAGATCAACGGATCTTCCTGAGCCTCAACGGTGGATAGCGGTGTGCCTGCGAGCGCCAAACCAACCATCCAAGACACCACTGCCCGCATCAGTCCACGTGGATTTCAGCGACGTTCAGCACGTAGCCGTTTTCATCGGAGACTACGGCTAAAATGGTGGCGTTTTCAATGAGCCATGTATCGTTCCACTCGAAGGTGTTGGATAAAAAAGCGGTTTCTCCAGCACTGGCGCCATCTGCAGCAGAACCGAATCCAACTCCCATCGCACCATGAACAGACCCTCGTAGTACGTGATTGAATTCGTAATCAGCAACCACTTCAGGGTCGGCCGAATAATCCAATTGGTAATCAAAAATGTGTGACTCCAAGATGAGCCAGGCCACTTGGATGGGGCCGGAAACTTCATCGTAAAACGTCCCGTGCAGGTGCAGGTTCAAATGCCCATTTGCGGGGACCCATTCGTAATCGTATTGCAGACCCACTGAAGTTGACTCGGCGATTTCTTCCTCGATTTGGGCTTCCCATAGTGTTGGCGGATAAGATCCGCCTAAACCTGCGTTACGGTTGATCCGGCCTACGGGATTGGCTTGGAAATCCAGTTGGTCCCAAAGCACATCACCTTCTTCTGTTGTCCAATCGGTATCGAAGTAATCGTCATCCGTAATTGTGAGGTTGCCAGCGTGGATGGCTATAGCGCTGATCTTTCCTTCGTAAGTCGCCACCATGTTTTCGGCGATGATGGCTGCTGCAGGGCAATTGCCGCACTGGTGCGCAGTAAAGTCTTCCACTAACACCCGCTTGACCGCATCGCTCTCAGGGAGCGCCTCAAATGTTGGGGCAGGGCCGTGTAGCTCTTCTTCGTATGCTGCAGCAGGAACGATTGGATTCTCAATTTTGTCACAACCCGCGATGATCAAGAGCGCAGTACCAATGAAGCCCAAGGAGCATGCATGCCAAGCCATCAGGAGCGCACAATGGATTGGGTGACGCGACTATTACCGTCAATGACGGTAAGGATATACAATCCGTTGTCCAGCGCGTTGAGGTCGAGTACCCATGTGTCCCCATTCGCCGGACGCTGCTGGCTGAAGATGATCTTGCCTTGTGCATCACGAATCTCAACGAGTTGGCGGGTCGTGGAACTCAGTCCCTGAAGGGTGATAAGGCCATTGGTCGGATTCGGATATACGGCGATAGGCGTTGCTAACTCTTCCCCGACAGTCATGTTGACCTCGTTGACCAAGAATCCCTTATTCAGAGTCGTCCAATTGCCGCTGTTATTGACCGTGAAGATTGTGTTGATGTTTTCCCCTTCCTCGTTGAAAGTGCTGATGTCGCATTCTATGTTACCACCGTTTCCAAGTTGGTCATAGACGGTGAAATTGTAGCACCCCGTAGTACCCAAATTAACCCACCACTCATATTCGGTTTGGTTTTCGGTCATATCACCGAATGTGGTGCTTGCCGCAACGTCGCCTGCTCCGTCGGTGATGTCCCAACGGTTGTCGCCAGGCATGTTATCCGTGGTAAATCGTACGCGAACTAATGAGGTCGCGATTTCACCGGTGAGATTCATCGTTTCGGAAACGCTGTTGTTGCCGTCGTAATCATCCCCTGAGGTCACATCGATAAAAAACATTGAGGTAGAAGGGAAGATCACTTCACCAAGTTCCACCACCTCCATCTCATAGGTACCGAGGTTTCCCGTCCAATCGTACGTGATGAGCTCGGTGCCGAACAACGTACTTGCTGTCAACGTGAAGGCTGTCAAGGGCTCTGTGCCTTGGTTCATGACTTTTACTGAAAGTGGCGTTGGGGTTTCGGGGCAACTGCGATTGGGCCCTAGATACTCTAGTAGGCTCACGTCATTGGGCATGGTCGCTGGTGCGCACGAGCCAGATTGGAAGTAAGAGATATGGCCTTGAGCCGTCGCTTGACCAGTTTGTTGGACTATACGGTTGGGGCAAACTGTGAATACGGTGGGATAGTAGGCACATTGATATAAATCGAAAACGTTACCTCCGTTATCCGCCATGGGGTATTCAACACCTGCGGTCCAATCTCCCCAAGTATTTGTGCCGCTGCCGTGTAGGTCCTCGTCCGTGGTACTGTCATCAGATTCGATGAAAAGAATGCGGACCTCGTTGGTTCCTTCCGGACCATGGGCCTCGTGAATCTCTTCAAACACGCCGCTCGTATGGTAATTCCAGCATGGACCACACCAAGTGGCCGAAAAATCGATGATAACAGCATAACCGGAATCGAGGTAGCTGTAAAGGTTATGTTCTTCTCCTTCTATGTCCGTTATGGAGAAATCAGGTGCAACGCTCCCGTTCGGGATTTGACTGAATCCAACCGTGGAGAAGCAAAGGGCGAGAATGACGAGCAGTTGTTTCATGGATTGAGCAATGGTTGAGAATGTGAATATGCACCTTTTTGAACGAAAAATCCGCACCCCCAGGCAGGAGGTGCGGATTTCCCAAAAATCATTTCTGTTAAAGCATCAATTCAATGTCACGCGCATGGTTGTGGTCTGGCCACCTGCGTTCAATGTCACTAAGTAGATGCCTGGCGTGACGCCGTTAAAGTTCAACACGTGGTTGTGCTCACCGATAGGTAGGGTGCCTAGGTTGTTGTTAATCACCTGCTCACCCACGAGGTTGTAGACAACCAAAGAAGCCTCAGCAGCTTCAGCTGTGTTGAATTGTAGGTTCGTCTGATCAACGAATGGGTTTGGGAATACCCGAGTCACGTCGCTAAGTGTCTGTTCTTCAATTCCGACTGTCATTGCGGTAACACTCATTCCGGCTGATTCTTCGTCATAATCGTAGGAGCCATCATAATCGAAGATGGTGCTGACTAAAGCGATATCGTCGTTGTACGACTTTACCGTGACATAACCGTCAATCGAGCCCCACTGCGAACCAAAAATACCATCGCCGTATGAGTCAGTAACGGTGAATTCGTAACAACCAGTTGCAGGGACACTTACCCACCACTCAAATTCGTCACCTGCAACACCCGCAATTTCACCTTCAGCAACCTCTTCAACAACGTTACCCATATCATTGGTGATTGACCACCCAATTTCTTGCGGCCAGTTGTCCACCATGATTTCAACGTGGATTAAAGAAGTCCCTTCCGTCGCAAGCTCAACCGCTCCACCAGAGGAATTGTTGGCGTCGTTATCATCGGCTGAAGTTATTTCGATAGTGAAATCCGTGTTCGCATCGAAAGAGGCTGAACCGAGATTTACGTTTGTAATGCCATAGGTTTCTAAGTCTCCACTCCAATCGTAGGACAAAACGGAATTGCCACCAGACATAACCTCAATAGTTGCATATTGCAAATTAGTCACCCCCAAATTCATCATGTCAACTGACATATTCACAGGCTCGCCTGGGCAGGCAGTAGTTCCACCTGTGTAGCTCAGTAATGCTGGATCATTTGGAAGAGTAGCCGCCGCGCAATCGTTAGCATCGAAGATGGCATGGTGAGTCTCAGCATCTACCTGACCAGATTCTGTTAAGATCCGATTTGGACAAACCGTATAAATTGTGGGATAGTATGCCCCTGCATAATCATCGAAAATCGATCCGGCATTGTCAATGATCGGGTAAGATGTTCCTGTGACCCAGTCACCTTGTGTTGCCGTACCCTCGCCGATTAAGTCGGCGTCAGTGGTGCTGTCGTCTGACTCAATATAGAAGATGCGCAATTCGTCGGTGCCATCAGGTCCGTACTCTTCATATAGTTCTTCAAAAACACCAGCTGTGTGGTAGGCCCAACAAGGCCCACACCAGGTCGCTGAGAAGTCGAGGATTACCTTCTTGCCATCGTCGAGGAGGTCATAGAGGTTGTGCTCCACACCATTAATGTCCGTGGCGGTGAAGTCAGGCGCAATGCTGCCGTCAGGCAACTGCGCGAACGATGCTGTTCCGGCCATCAGAGCAGCCATTAGAGCGTAAAAGTGCTTCATATTGTTAACGATTTGGTAGATTTAATTTCGTCCTATTCGTTCAAAAATAGGCCATCTAAGTAGAATACTTTAGAAACTCGAAGAGAAATTAACTTCAAAGCCGTTCGAGGCAGGTACCGCTCGGCATACTCCGCCGATGCAGAAGATGCCTTCTCGACGTTTTCCATATCCAATGGACAGTCGATGCGGCCCGTCGATACGGCCCACAGCGGCATACAAATAATGCACTCGGGCACTTTCGTTAGGATTGCCAAAGTTGTATTGGTCGATGATGCTGGCAAACCAGTGCGGGCTCCATGTGTATTCGGCCACAACGGTGGCCCAATCGCCCTTGTCTTCTTCGGTAAATAGCGCCTGAAACTCTGTGCGGAGGCTCTCGCGTTTCCGCGTTTTGACCTGAGTCTCGAGGACGTGAATATCCGCGTAGACGATGCCTTTGAACGTCGTAGTCACAGGGGTCGCGAGGGTGTTGAATTGGAAGTTGTAGTAGGTGTACTTCCACTTGAATTCCTTCGATTCTTTGCGGCTTATTTGCACGTTAAAATCCCGCACGAATTTGTTGGGGCCGAAGCCCCAAGAGTTGCGTTCGTAACCGTTCACGAGGCCTTCCACACCGGCGAGGTTGGTGGTGTCCAAATCATTGGCAGCGGCGAAGTTGGCGCTGATTTTGGTGCCATACTTTCCGCCGAGTTTGGTGCCCTTGGGAATGGTGTAGAAGATTTCGGCGCTGGCACTTGATTCACCTGATATGACAGTAGCATATGGATACAACGTGGCTGCCAAGTTGTACGTGTGCTGCTGCGTAATTGCAGGGATGAAGTTGATGGGCAAATCAAAAAGCAGGACGTCGCGGTCCGAACGGAAACTCATGTTGTCCACGGTTTTAGCGCTTAAGCTGACACCCAGCCCGCGTTGGGTGTAGCCCAAATTCAATAAGAGGGCCTCGCCGTTGCGGTAGATGTATCCGTTATCCGCGTTGGGATCGTTAATTTTGCCGGCGTATTCAATGCCCGCGGACCAGCCGCCACGAAGGGCATCAAGCCGGTACGACCATGCGC
>DIHQ01000067.1:0-5398 GCA_002420235.1 Flavobacteriales bacterium UBA5692 | reverse complement strand
AAGCCGGTACGACCATGCGCCCACGTTTTCCGGTAGCGTTAGCAGCAGGGAGTCTTTGGTGATTGTTTCGCCGGATTGGAATTTGCTCACGAAACTTGCCCCCAAGGTCACCTTGGTTTTCCAATCGGTGCCACCTTGCTCTGCGAGCAGGTAGTTCAGGTCTAATGTGCCGTCTAGGGCGCGTACGGCGCCAGGTCCATTGATTAGGCGGCTGTCAAAATCCAAGCGTTGCCGGCCGTACAACGCCTTGACTTCGATACCGTCGACCGGACGCAAAATGAGCCGAATGCCATCCAGCGCATTGTCGATTCCCAGCGCTCTCTCTTCGTAGGCCCGTAGTATTATACCACTGCCGAATTGCTCGTAAAAATTACCGACGGTGAAGTCAACCATTCCCTTGGTATCGGCATACCTCGCAAATCGGTAGCCAATACCGCTTCCCTTAAATCGGCCGGGAAACCCGAGGACGGCTGGGAGGTAAGATTCGTAGCGCAGGCCCGCCGAAAAACCACCTTGGTTGTAGATGAGGTTTCCGAAGGCGTTGAAGCCGGTTTTTTCTGGCGGCACAATGGCCCCAATCGCAGGGTCCTCACCGTAAGATTGCCAGAGCATTTGCACATTGCCTGTAACCGTCCCGGTCTCGGACTCGCCGAATTGGCCCCAGGCAGTTCCGCTTGACGTAAGTGCGATGATGTATAGGAGGGCGATGCGCTTCATTCGACGAGTTTCAGGAGTTCCTCGTATACTTCTTCTTCGTCGCCGTCAGCGTAATTGTTGTGTTGCCAAACAATTTCACCTTCGCCGTTGACCAAGAAGGTGTGCGGTACGTTCACCACTTGCATGGCGCGAGCAAAGTCTTTGTTGGGATCAAGTAATACATCGTAATCCCAGAGCACTCCATTCACGTAAGGCGCCACACGCCGTATGCTCCGCTGATCGTCGATGCTCACGGCTACGATGTTGACTCCGGTTTCATCTTGCCAGTCCTCGTAAAGCTCCGCGTAGTTATTGAGTTCGCGTTTGCAAGGACTGCACCAAGTGGCCCAGAAGCAAATCAGCGTGGGTTGTCCTTCTGCGACCAAGTTCCCGGTCGAGATGGTTTCTCCCTCAAGATTTTTCAATTGTACCGACGGTAAAGATTGGGCAACAGATAATCCTGCACTCAATGTGAGCATGCAGGTGAGTAGGAGTAAATTTTGGAATCGGCACATGGAGCGGCAGAGTTTCATTTCTTGCGAAGACAAATTAAACGGAAACTAGTTAAAGCTTGTCTCCTCCACTTACAAATTCCACACCAATCTCGGTATCTTCGCACTCATGAAGATGAAAACGCCAGTATTTTCAATCCTACTCTGCGCTGTAATTAGCCCTGTTGTTTTTTTGGCACAGCCTACGTTGGTCGATGCCATTGAGATCTTTGAAGGGTCGCTCGATGATCCTAATAACGAAGAAATTGCCCTGCATTGGGATGTGGCCAACCTGACGGATGACACCTTGAATCTGATGGTCACTCGGAATATAATCCAGTTAGTAAGCCCATTCAACTTGCCGTACGACGAAGGCGCGCCGGGTGCATACGATAGATTTTGCTGGGGGCCCTTGTGTTATCCCTATGGACAGTTTAGCTCATTCTCAACGGCAGGCTATCTGGTTGAACTCCATCCGAATGAAACCGACACCACATTTATTGCGGATTACTATCCCGCAGGAATAGCGGGTGTAACTGCTTTTGAGTATTGTTTCCACCCGGTGGGGGACATTCCGGCGGGCACATGTCAGCAGGTTTTATACTGCCTCGACGCTGATAATTGTGCTTTGAGCGTAGGAGAATCAATCATTAATTCATCACCAATCTTCCCCCAACCGGTGACGGGCCTTTCGTCTTTCCCTTATCAGTTAAATGGGTCCACTCGTGCTGAATTGACCATCCACAATGCAGGGGGTCAGTTAATAGAGCAAAAAACCCTCCGATCACAGCAAGGGGTAGTTTTCATAGATGCTGCATCCTATGCATCGGGGGTTTACATTTTGTCGCTCATGATTCCTACAGGCGAGCGCGTAACAGAACAGTTTTTGGTGCGGTAAACCACCGCTGGCATCAATTTTCCGGCCGCTAACAAAAACCGTAACGGATGAACTCATCAAGCAAGCGCGAAGCTCTGGAATATCACCGAAGAGGTCGAAAAGGGAAGATTGAAGTACTTCCTACCAAACCTTACAGCTCGCAAAAGGATCTCGCTTTGGCGTACAGCCCCGGGGTCGCAGAACCATGCAAAGCCATCGCGGAAAACAAGGAGGACGCTTACAACTACACGGCAAAGGGCAATTTGGTTGCGGTAATCACCAATGGTACTGCTGTGCTTGGACTCGGAGACATTGGTCCTGAGGCGAGCAAGCCGGTCATGGAAGGAAAGGGAGTGCTTTTTAAAGTATTCGCGGATATCGACGTGTTTGACATCGAAGTGGATGCGAGCGATCCTGAGCATTTCATCGGCACGGTCAAAGCCATTGCCCCGACGTTTGGCGGCATCAACTTAGAGGACATCAAAGCTCCGGAGGCATTTGAAATTGAACGCCGTTTAAAGGCGGAGTTGGACATACCTGTCATGCATGATGACCAACATGGAACGGCCATTATTTCTGCCGCTGCTTTACTGAATGCATTAGAATTGGCCGAAAAATTCATTCAAGACATTCGCATCGTAGTGAGTGGAGCTGGAGCAGCGGCCATGAGCTGTCTGGATTTGTATGAGCAGTTGGGGATGTCATCTATCCAGGTGGATGTATTCGATAGCAGGGGTCATGTCAATAATGGACGGAAAGATCTCGATACCACGAAGCAACGATATGCCAACGACCGCCGGTATGATTCGTTGGAAGCCGCAATGAAGGGCGCCGATGTATTCCTAGGGTTGAGCAAAGGGGGACTAGTTGAGCCGACGATGGTCGCAGGTATGGCGAAAAACCCCATCGTATTTGCCCTGGCCAATCCCGAACCGGAGATTGGATACGATGAGGCCATGGGAGTTCGCGACGATATCATAATGGCCACAGGCCGCTCAGACCACCCTAACCAAGTTAATAACGTCTTGGGGTTCCCATTCATTTTTCGCGGTGCATTGGACGTTCGTGCTACTGCTATAAATGACGCCATGAAGCTTGCGGCGGTTCGAGCTATTGCTGACTTGGCAAAAGAAAACGTACCCGATGAGGTGTCTGAGGCATACGGTAATCAATCTTTCGTGTTTGGACGTGATCTGATCATTCCCAAACCACTGGATCCTCGCCTTATCACATACGTTTCTCCCGCGGTAGCAAAAGCGGCCATGGAATCGGGCGTAGCTCAGCACGAAATCAAAGATTGGGATGCCTACCGTAAAACGTTGCTCGATCGAATTGGTTATGATACCGGATTCGCTCGTACTATCGCCGACCGAGCCAAAAAATCTCCAAAGCGTGTGGTGTTCGCAGAGGCTGATCACTACCGCGTTTTAAAGGCTGCGGAGCAAGCGCTTGAGGAAGGTATTGCTCAACCTATTTTGATGGGGCAACGTTCAATAATTGAAGGGCTCATAGAAGAACACAGTTTGGAGTTGGATGGAGTCGAAGTCATCAATCCCAACTCAGATGAAGAACGCGAGCGAAGAGAGGCCTTTGGAAAGGAGTTGTCTCAGATTCGTGCGCGACATGGATTGACCGCCATGGAGGGAGAGCGCCTCATGCGTCGGCGTAATTACTACGGAGCCATGTTGGTTCGCACAGGGCTTGCCGATGCATTAATAAGTGGACTGACTAGGACGTACCCTAGCGTGATTCGTCCTGCGCTGCAGGTCATCGGGAAGTCTGATGAGGTACATAAGGTGGCCGGTATGTATATCCTCGAGACGAAACGCGGGCCAATGTTCTTTGCGGATACCACAGTAAATGTCAATCCTACTGCGGAGGAAATCGCCTCGATTACAGCGTTGACGGCCCAAGCGGTTCGTAACCTGCGTATCGTCCCGCGCATTGCCTTATTGAGTTATTCCAATTTCGGTTCTGCTGGCGGGGTAGATGCTGAGAAAATGGCTAAAGCAGCCGTCATTCTGAAGGATCGTCATCCTGATTTGATTGTCGACGGCGAAATCCAAGCTAATTTCGCTTTGAATGACCAGTTGCTCTCGGAATCCTTTCCCTTCTCAACCTTGCATAACAAACGGGTGAATACGTTGATTTTCCCAAACCTTGCTGCCGGTAATATCGCATACAAGCTCCTCCAAGAGATGGCAGGGGTTGAGGTTCAAGGCCCGGTACTCCTCGGTATGCGGCAGTCTTTTCACGTATTGCAAATGGGGTCCTCCGTCCGTGAAATACATGATATGGTGCGGTTGGCCGTTGTTGACGCTCAAATTAAAAGCAACCCATGATTCATCACTTGAGGGGAAGGCTCGTAGAGAAGACGCCTACGTTTGCCGTTGTCGAATGCAGCGGGGTTGGGTACCAAGTGCACATTACCCTGAATACTTTTAATCAATTAGGCAAAGATGAAAACGTTATGCTGCACACGCACCTGGTCGTTCGGGAAGATGCTCAGCTCTTGTACGGGTTTAGTCAACCTGAGGAGCGCAGCATGTTTTTGCTTCTGCTCGGGGTAAGCGGAGTCGGGGCCAGTACGGCACGAATGATTTTGAGTGCGATGAATGTGGACCAGACATCCCAAGCAATCCAATCTGGTGACGTCAATGCCATGAAAAGCGTCAAAGGTATTGGAGCCAAAACAGCCCAGCGAATCATCATTGATTTGCAAGACAAATTGGGTGCCATCGATTCGTCGGCCGTGTCTTCTTCGGGCGGCTTACAAAGCGGGCACAATAATTTGCAGCAAGAGGCGTTAGTTGCCCTCACGACCCTTGGTTTTGACCGGGGCCGATGTGAAAAGGTACTGGGCCAAATAATGAAGGATACGCAAGAGATGACTGCGGTTGAGGACTTAATCAAACACGCGTTGAAACGGCTGTGATGGAAATCTGTCCGCCCTGTTTCACGAAGATTTTTGCCCTTGTATTGGGGCTTTCTTTGTTTTCAGGGGTTGGTGCGCAAAGTGCGGAAGAAACGACCAATGACTCACTTTCAATCGTATTACCTTTTCCTTTCGGTGGAGAGGACCAATTCAACCCTACAGAAAGCCCGGATGGCTTTGACTTTGCTTGGCCTGAGAACTTCTCGTATGACATCATTTTCGATGAAATAACCGGCCTCTACAGCATTCAACAGCGAATTGGTGACACGTTACTGTACCGACCATCGACGTTTTTGACACTCGATGAATACCTCGAATACGACATCACTGGTAACTTGTCAGAATATTGGAATGACCTGCAGGCTGAAGACGATGAGGCTGACCGCGCCTTTGCTCCGA
>DIHQ01000155.1 GCA_002420235.1 Flavobacteriales bacterium UBA5692 | reverse complement strand
CTTTCGCCGGCTTCGTACGCTCGCGCTATCAATTCTTCAATCGGCTGATAGCTGATGGGCGAGAGGAACGCCACAATGCCTTGGTGATTTTTGACTGTGATCCGATTTAATTTTTCTCGAGGTACACGTTGAACGGGAATATTCAGCCTGCGCAGTTGGGTGACCAGTGCAGAGGTTCTTTCACCTTTTTCGTCCCTTTGGATTAAAACCCTTTGAAATTCTTTTCCAGTATCCAAGGCTTCCATAATTGGATGCCATCCAATGATGTAACTGCCTTTTGGGGGACGTTTAGGGCCGGTGTAAGGTACCTTTTTCCGTATTCTTGTTGAACCATCTGACTCGGAAATTGAATCGAGTCGTTTGGGACGTTTTGAGGGTCGATTGGGTGAGGGCAAATCAAAAGGCATGCTCAAAGGTATCAGCAAATCAATCCGGTTTAATGCGGCCATTTCGCCAATTTGTGACCATGCGATCCCAAGGTGACCTAAATTGGATGCTTCGGCTCAGAACGTAGAATTCATTATCCCATGGGTGCTCTATGCGGATGAAACGAAAGACTAAGGAGTTCGCTGAGCCTTCTTCCCCGTAGACCCACCATTCGCTGTCCGATCCCCGCCGAACTTTGTTCGGAATTCCAAAAACGATATGTACCATTCCCCTGTCCGTGCGCCATCCGGGATGCACACCGGAGAAATAACGATTGGCCTCCTCCACGCGACCATAGTATGTGGCAATCAAAGCAGCAGATGCTTCTTTTTCATTCCCGCAGCTGAGCCAAAAGGCGTCCAGAGCGGCCTTTGGGTCGGAAGCATCGACCATTCGCTCGTACTCTTTGCGTGATGTGATGTATCGACTGGATTGGATCATAAGCTGGAGGTCCCGGACCAGCGGGTGACCTCCAGACGTGCCAACGATGCGATGGACCATACGCAGGTTTCCGTTTGAGGTGGGTTGGCCGATAACATTAATACCAGGCTGCACTATGTATCCACTCCAGCCAGTCTCGTCGGTATTCCAATCGGAACGGATGATTGGTCGAAGGGTATCGCTCTTGTCTTTGACCTGCGAAAATGGTGGAGCCGGCATGACCTTCGGTACATCAAAGCTGGCGTGTTGCCATCGGCTTCCAGGCATACTCTCAAAGAACAGGGTATCGCCGGCTGATGCAGAACCATTGTGGACTGGCCAGCCATCGCTGTGTAATGGTGTTCGAGGTGTGCCTGGCTGGGGTAGGGGTACTTGCCAGTAGGCTCTTGCATTTCTGTGCAAGTCAATCAATTGCATTGGAATCAGGTTAGTCGATTGATTCCATTCCGAAGCAAATTCTTCGATTGAAACTCGCCATTGCCTTCGGTCTGAGGGTGGCGTAAAATCCACTAATGTATCCTTCCAATTAATTTGAAACGTTCCTGCTTTGAGTTGCAGACTAGCGGTGAATGGACTTTGTGGGGAATCCCTGAGAAACAAGGCTTCTTGACGTGACCATTCGAGGTATACGTCAACACTGTCAATTCCCGCAGGTAAAACGGTACATCGCGGGTGTAGAATTTGGGATTCGAAGTCGTAGGGCCGCTGGTTGGATTTACCCAAAGAGGTGCCTGAGGCTCCGCAGCGGACAAGGGTAACCATGGTGAGGCATGAAGCCCACAAGCAAAAGAAGCTATGCAGATTCATCGATATCGTTCCCGTTGTTCGATACTTCTGGAATTGGGAGTGGATCTGGTGGGAGGTCAGTTGTAAATTCCTCTGGAATTCGCGCCTTGACATTGACCCCAAGTTCACGCATTTGTTCGGCATGATACAAGGCTCCTTGACGACCCTGAAGTTTTATAAGGGCGTCATCATAGGATGATTGAGCCCTATTCAGCTGGGTGCGAATCTTGGAGAATTCGTCTAGAAACGCGTAAATCTGGTTGTACAGTTTGCTGCCGCGCTCAGCTATTTTCTGAATGTTTGCCTTTTGTTCTTCTTGTTGCCAGACGTAGCTGATGGTTCGAAGTGTGGCAATCAAAGTACTGGTTGAAACGAGCAATACGTTCTGCCGAAGGGCTTCTTCCTGCAGTCTAAGTAGGTTATTGTCCAATGCGACCCATGACGCTTCGACTGGCATGAACATAAGGGTGTAATCCGTGCTTTTCCCGTACAGCTCGGTGTAGTTTTTTTTGCCGAGGCCTTTGATGTGCGCAGAGACACTCGCCGCGTGAGCGGTTCGGTGGTTTTCAATGACCGATGGATCATCCGATTGCGTCATGCGTTCATAGGCGGTCAGGCTGACTTTACTGTCGATAATAAGGACTTTATCGTCTGGGAGGTAAATGAGGAAATCCGGACGGTACAGCCTGCCTGATTCGTCGCGTTGTGAGGATTGCTTGGAGTAATGAATACCTTCGACAAGCCCAACTTGCTCGAGGATGCGTTCCAGCTGGTATTCACCCCAATCGCCTTGTACTTTGGATTCACCCTTCAGGGCATTGGTGAGGTGCTTAGCTTCAGCTTGCAGGCTTTGATTCAGTGAAAAGAGTTTCTCTAATTCCTTGTCTAACTGCCCCAATTGTTCCCTTTCATCACCGTAGAATTTATTCATTTGGTTTTGAAGCTCAATGAACTTTTCTTGGATGGGCTTTACGACGGCTGATAAGGTCTCTTTACCACCTTCACTTAGGTGTTTCTGATGGCGTTCTGCGTTTTTCTCAATGATGTCCCGTGCTAGTAGATCAAATTCGCGCTTGAGCTCAGTTCTTCGGTTTTCCGCTTCCAGAGCGTGGTCTTCGTAGCGCTGCTCTGCCTTGCTACGGGCCTCGATAGCCCCTTGTAATTCTTGGCGAACCTCGGTTAGTTCCTCGCGGGCACGCATCAACTCCGCTTGCAATTGATCGCGGTCAAATCGCACACGTTCAGCCTCAGAATCCGACATTGGTAAGCTGCCTCCACGATGCGCCAATTGCCTTGCAAGCATGATGATTCCAGCGGTTAGAAGAGCGAGTATTAAAACGAGAATGGTGATAAGTTGCGGAGACTCCATGACGGGAATATACATCTAAACGTAACCTTCGCTAGCGTTCACTCGTAGTGGATGTTGAACTTTTAACAACCGAAAGATGAAACGGTTTTTTCAATGGACCATTGGCTTGGTAGTGGCCGCATCCTTATTTGCATCATGTGCGACGAGCTATTCTGCTTGTGCAGCATATGCTGAGGTGGAGGTGTGCGAATAATTAGAGCCAATTGAATACAACTTCTTTTTGAGTGTCCGGGTGCAAAGAGCGCGCCACGGGACATGCTCTTGTCGTGCGTTCCAAAATAAGTTTCTGCTGATTTGTAACATCGGGTATGTGAAGGTCGAGCTCTACCTCAATTCGTGCAATTCTCCTTGGATTGGACGCCATGGTTTTCCAAACGCGTGAATCCATTTTTATCGTTTTGTGACCCATGTCTCCAGCTTTGATTGCCATGATGGTCATGACGCAACTTGCGAGGGCTGCACTAACGAGATCTGTTGGAGAAAAAGCCTCCCCTTTTCCATGGTTGTCGAGCGGAGCGTCTGTAACGACTTCTCTGGCTGATTTTTGATGCTGCATCGATGTACGCAGTTGGCCGTGGTAGGTGAGGGTGTAGTGAGGGGATTCTGTCGTCATCTGGTGTGTTTTCTTAATGGTTGCAAAGGTGCAACGAAGTACAGCATTCCGCGCTAAATTTGACTCATGGATGGTCGGTGTTTACGATTTTATTTGGTTGTCGCAGTCCTAGTTGTGGGGTTCGTTGAGCCGGTCCAACAAGTTCGAGCACAGGGTACCACAGCCTCACTCACCGGAGACCAAGCGGTTTACCGTGATGGCAAGGTAAACATTCCCTTGACGGATGAATACCAAGTGGGAGCGCTGTTTCACACCCAAGGAATCGGCATTACTTTACGAAGGGGTTACTATCTGAATGCATTTGTCATTCGCAACGTAGGTTTGGACCTGACCTATTTTAAACATCCAAAGGAAATTCAGACGACAAATCCTGTTTATGAAAACGGTCGTCCATATGTCTTTGGCAAACTAAACACGTTGCAAATTCTTCGTCTGTGGTTTGGTAAGCAGAACTTGCATGCCGAAAAATTGCGCCGCGATGCCGTGAGGTTTAGTACTTTCTGGAAAGGTGGTGTGGCGTTAGGAGTATTAAAGCCCATTTATTTGGAGATAGGTTATCCAGACATACCATATGATTACACGGCGACTGAACGTTACGATCCTGATGCTCATTTCTCGGATAATATCTACGGCAGGGCAGATTGGAGTAATGGCCTCGACGAGTTGACGTTGGTTCCTGGCTTACACGCCACATATGGATTGGACTTCGAGTACGGGGACGAACGATTCATGCCGAAGTCTTTGACAACTGGAGTATCGATTGACGCATTTCTTGTCGAACCTGAGGTTTTCGCAGCGAAATTTGAACAGAATAACCGCTTGTTTGTCACCTTATTTGCGACCTTTGAGGTTGGCAGAAATTGGACCCGGTAAGCTATGACAACGCCATCGACGCTAATTCCAGAAAACACGCCCCGTCGTGTGCCCAAACCCAAGTGGCTACGGGTCAAACTACCAACGGGCACTGCGTACAAGGAAGTTCGGGATATCGTCTCAAAGCATAAACTGCACACGATTTGTGAAAGCGGTCATTGTCCCAATATGGGCGAATGTTGGGGAGCGGGAACTGCGACTTTTATGATTCTCGGTAATATTTGTACGCGATCTTGCGGCTTTTGCAATGTGGCGACTGGCAGACCTCTAAAAGCCGATCCGTTTGAGTCCGGGCGCGTGGCGAACTCAGTTAAGTTGATGAATGTAAAGCACGCAGTAATCACTTCTGTAGACCGTGATGATTTGCCCGACGGCGGCAGCGAAATCTGGGCCCAAACAGTTCGGGCTATTCGTTATCAAAGCCCTGGAACAACGCTCGAGACTTTAATTCCTGACTTTGCGGGCAAATGGGAAAACCTAGCCCGCATCATCCAGGAAGCACCAGAGATTGTGTCCCACAACCTGGAGACGGTGCGCCGACTGACCAAAGCAGTGCGGATTCAAGCAAAATACGATCGCAGCCTTGAAGTTCTGCGTCGTCTTCACCTAGCGGGTATTAAAACTAAGTCAGGTCTTATGCTGGGCTTGGGAGAATCATTTGAAGAAATTATTGAAACCATGGATGATTTGCGCAGTGTAGATTGTCAGATACTCACATTGGGACAATATCTGCAGCCTACACCGAAGCACCTTCCGATAGTTGAATTTATTCACCCTGATACATTTGCGGAGTTGAAGAGAATTGGTTTGGAAAAAGGATTTCGATATGTGGAAAGTGGACCGCTGGTGCGTTCAAGTTATCATGCGGAAAAGCATTTAGCTTAGTCTTTCTGGGAATACCTCATATGCTACTGCGCATCGTTTTTTGACCGCTTATCCCCCTCAGCCTGAAATTGGTGCGGAAGTCGTGAACAGAATCAATTAAACGCCGCTTCGATTGTTGTAACTTTCGACTTCCTCAACGATAAAACTCAGATTATGCAATTGAAATCCATATTTGCTACCTCTGCCGCTTTCGTCCTCGCTCTCGCAGGATGGCAAGCCTTTAATTCTCAGAATCCCGTTGCGTCTAATTCAGAACAAGCGCCATATGCCCCGCGAGCTCTAGCCCACCCATCGCAGTCGGCTCAGGGCGCTTGGGAAATTCAAAAACTCATGCGCGGTGACATCGAGACAGGTGAAATGAATGAGAACGGTCTCAGGGAGCTTCGACATGAGGTGGAGCGCTTTGCAGCCAGCGAGCGGATTACTAGCAGGGCAACAGATCACTATTGGAACGAGATGGGTCCGGATAATATTGGAGGTCGCACTAGGGCCATCGCAGCCGTTATACCCGAGGACGGTAGTGAGGAGCAAGTGCTTTATACAGGGTCTGTTTCCGGAGGACTTTGGAAGAGCGATAACGGAGGAAATGATTGGAACCAGGTATTCGGCATTGACCAAATGATGATTGGATCGATTGGCATCACAAAAAGCGGCCACGTTTACGTCGGCTCAGGTTCATTATTCGAAGGTGGCGGAGGTGAAGGTGGAAGTTCGTTCCGCGGACGTGGCATTTATTGGTCAACCGATGGAGAGAACTTTATGATGGTAGATGGCACAGACCCCGGTGAATTTGCCTCTGGCGAATTTGCCGCAGTGGATGCAATGGTTGCCGACCCAAACGTTGAGAACCGTGTTTGGTTCGGATGCAATGCTGGGTATGGCTTTATCGAAAATGGTATCATGACCATGAGTCCTAGTAATGATATCAATGGAGCCGTCGCAGACATTGCCATTGCCCAGGACGGTTCATACATGCTAATTGGCATGGCCAATTGCCGCGTGTATCGCAGCGAAGGCAGTGATTTTACCTCGTTTAATTCCATCTCAGGTTCCAACAACGATATTACGGTTCTGCCTCAATCAGGCAATGGCCGGGTGCGTGTGGACATCAGCATCGACAATCCCGACCATGCTTTCGCAGTCTTCGCAACAAGTGGAGGTTCGTTTGGAGGTCTTTATCACTCAAGCAGTGCAGGAATGGATGAGACATGGTCAAATGTATGGCCCAATGACATTCTAGAGGCCACACCGCTCCCGCGGAACCAGGGTATTTATGATTTGGCATTGGGTATTGCTCAAGGTCAGCCTGACCTGGCTTATGTTGGAGGTATTGAGTTGTGGCGGTCTGGTCCGAACCAACAAGCGGAATTGGCGGCGTATGCTTTCGACTTTGCTGGAACAGATATTGATGTACATGCCGATGTGCATGAAGTAATATTTTTGCCATCGGGTAACATGTACGTTGCAACCGATGGTGGGATTTACAAGAGTACTGATGCGGGTGAAACTTACATCGATATCAACCGTGATTTGTCAATCACTCAATTTTACGGGATGGACCACAGTGCTCGCAGCGCGGCAATGGGCGGCACTCAAGACAATGGTTCATTGTTTATCCCTTCAAGTGGCTATTTCTTGAGTGACCAGGAGGCTGTTGAAGTTCAGGGTGGTGACGGATTTGATTGTTCCATTTCTCAAGTAACGGAAGTTGAGGGCTATGAATATGCTTTCTACGCTACGTCCCAGAATGGTGGTTTATCACGGGGCACGGTCGCACCGGGGTCAATTGCCAATTATGGAGATTTTTGGGATGCCAACATTGTTGACTTGGCAAATGAGGAGGGAGAAATTGGTCAATTTTATTCTGTGGTACGCTTATACGAGAATACTGACGACCCTGACACCGATCGTGAAATAATCTTGGTAAATCCCAGCACTGAAACGATAACAGACAGCACCTTCATGCTGTCAACTTCTAACCAGAATTTAGATTTTGAATACACCTTGCCCGAAGGCGTGGAGCTTCCATATTATGATATGATTGTACGTCCAGAGCGCGTACTTGGATCACCCTTAAGTGAAGACCCTGAATACTTTTGGTTAGACCCCCAAGAAGC
>DIHQ01000180.1 GCA_002420235.1 Flavobacteriales bacterium UBA5692 | reverse complement strand
CTTGAACATGTCTGTGTTGGGCTTGTGGCCGATGGCAACAAAGAATCCCGTACAGGGAATGACCTGTTCCTCCTCGGTTTGGTTGTTCTTGACTCGTGCACCTTCAACTCCGTCTTTCCCGATAACCTCAATCGTTTCTGTATTCCATAAGACCTCGATGTTTTCAAGGTTCAGGACGCGGTTCTGCATCGCCCGTGAAGCTCGCATTTCGTCTCGACGGACTAGCATGGTCACCTTGGAACAGAGCTTCGCAAGGTAACTGGCCTCTTCGCAAGCAGTATCTCCCGCACCGACAATCACCACTTCCTGACCCCGGTAGAAAAAGCCGTCACACACTGCACATGCGCTGACACCGCCCCCAGCATCGCGTAAGCGAATTTCCGATTCGAGGCCCAACCACTTGGCCGACGCCCCAGTTGAAATGATGACCGAGTCGGCGTGCACTTCAGTGCGATCATCGCTTTGTTCTACCCAAATTTTGTGCACCGGACCTCTGAAATCCACTTCCGTGACCCATCCATTGCGTACGTCTGTGTCAAATCTCTTCGCTTGCGCCTCGAAGTCCATCATCATTTGCGGACCATTGATACCTTCCGGGTACCCTGGGTAGTTGTCGACGTCCGTAGTTTCCGTCAATTGACCGCCTGGCTGCATGCCTTGGTACAAGACAGGTTTCATGTCCGCGCGTGCCGCGTATACAGCAGCTGTGTACCCAGCGGGACCCGATCCAATGATCAGGCATTTGACGTGTTCAGGTTGTGCACTCATGGCGGTAAAGATACAGTGCTCGAGAGGGTATGATAATACATTTTATCACCAATTAACTCATGCCATTGTCGAGGCGGAGCCATGCGTTCCAGACCGGGTCGTCAGGCGGTGTTGCTAAGATGCGCATGGCGATATGCTGCACAGGGTGAACGAACTCGATGCAACGAGCATGCAGATGAATCGAGGCATTGTCATTGGTACGCCGGGAGCCGTACTTGATATCCCCTTTGATGGGTGCGCCAAGGCTCGCTAAAGTCGTTCGAATCTGGTGGTGGCGTCCCGTTTTGGGTTTGACCTCCACAAAATGGTAGTGGTCCGACCGACCTAAGGTGCGGTAGGTCAATTCCGATTCTTTGCGTCCATTCCCTGGGGTGTCATGGGCAAAGCTTTTGTTCAGGTCCTTATTCTTGATCAAGTAGTTCACGATGTGCCCTTCAGCAGGAGAAGGAGCAGGCTTGGTCACCGCCCAGTACGTCTTCTGCACTTCCCGCAATCTAAACATGTTGGTCAACCGGGAGAGGGCCTTCGAAGTGCGGGCATACAGGATGACGCCACTCACCGGCCGGTCGAGGCGGTGCACGGTCCCGATGAACGCGTCGCCGGGTTTGTTGTACTTCCGTTTGACGTACTCGCCGACGACGCGGCAGAGGGTGGTGTCGCCGCTGGAGTCGCTCTGGACGATGTCCGACGAGCGCTTGTTGACGGCAATGATGTGGTTGTCTTCATAGAGCACATCGAGGTTGTCGATGGTGCTCATTACAATGGGCGCCTTCGGCTGCCGAGCCCAGTGGGAGGGATTCGAGACGTCCGGGCGATCCGCCATGCTCAGTACTGTTCGTCCGCGTTGGGAAAATCGCGGCTGCGGACGTCCTTGACGTACTGCTGAATGGCCGAGTTCATCTGCTCGCCCATGTTCAGGTAACGACGCAAGAAGCGCGGACTGAATTCCTGGGTGATGCCGAGCATGTCGGGGAGGACGAGGACTTGTCCGTCGCAACCGCTTCCGGCACCGATGCCGATGGTGGGGCAGCGGATGCTGCTGCTCACTTCGGTCGCGAGTTCTGCAGGGATTTTTTCGAAAACCACAGAAAAGCAACCGATTTCGTCGAGCATTTTGGCATCAACCCGCAATTGTTCCGCTTCCATGTCCTCCTTGGCGCGCACCGTGTACGTGCCAAATTTGTAAATGGACTGCGGCGTTAAGCCGAGGTGGCCCATGACCGGAATGCCGGCAGTGAGGATGCGTTCGATGCTTTCGCGCACTTCGCTTCCGCCTTCGAGTTTCACCGCGTGGGCACCGCTTTCTTTCATGATGCGAATGGCCGAATTCAAGGCTTCCTTCGAATTGCCTTGGTAGGTGCCGAAAGGTAAGTCTACCACCACTAGCGCACGCTTGGCAGCGCGCACCACGCTGGATGCGTGGTAAATCATATCATTCAGTGTAATGGGCAAGGTTGTCTCGTGGCCGGCCATAACATTCGAGGCGCTGTCACCGACCAAAATCACGTCAACACCGGCTTGGTCCACGATGGTGGCCATGGTGTAGTCGTACGCGGTGAGCATGGCGATGGGTTCGCCGTTGGCCTTCATTTCCGCAAGCACTTGGGTTGTGATGCGTTTGGCTGATTTGTGAACGGACATGATTTCGGGTTTAACAGTTGCCGCAGCTCAAAGGTATCCAATTCAATTGAATGCATCAGCCGCGAAGCGCCCGGAATGTCAGGTTGATGCGCGGTTCTTTGACACGCAATCGCTTGGGCAAAGCATGGTCAAAATCACACTGCATGTCTTCCATTACCAAGAGGTCACCGTGGCCTAGGCTGACCATCCATTTTTTGTTGCTGTGGCGGTGCCTGACGGCGAAGTCCCGCGTCGCTCCAAACGAAACGCTGGCGATGCACGCCGGGTCAATTTCGGGCTCATTGTCTCGGTGCCACCCCATGGAATCCATCCCACTGCGGTAAAGATTGAAAAGGCAGGCGTTGAAGATGGGTGAAGAAGCGCAAAATCCTTGCACAGCATCGCGCATTCCTGCGGTTAATGGCGTGAGCTCCCGTTCCGGCCAACGGATTCTCGAATAGGCGTAGGCCGGCCCCATCCACGCAGTCAGCCGGGGTTCCAAGTGTTTTTTGCCATAGATGGTAATGGTGTTATGCTGCCAGGGAATGTGTGCATGCCAATCATCGAACGTTTCGTGGGCAAACGCTCCGCGGATTACCCAACAAGCTGCACCGGCCTCACTCAGGATGGTTTCTTGACGCAAGTGGTTCATCCTACTGCTGCAATGTCCCCGCCGATCCACCCGATATAGGCGAGGTAGATAAGTAGGAGGAGGGCTCCTTTCCAGCGATGGATCAGCCCCTTGTGCATCATCATTACGCCTACCAATAAAGAGATGCCCGTCATCCACCAAAAATCAAATTCTAAGGCTTGCGCATCAACAGGAAGTGGGATGATGCTCGCGCTAATGCCTGCGGCAAGAAAGATGTTGAAGATGTTGGAGCCGATGAGGTTGCCGAGCGCCAAATCCGGCTCGCGCTTGTATGCGGCGATACCCGAAGCCACGAGCTCCGGCACGCTGGTGCCGAAGGCGACTACGGTGAGTCCGATGATGTGATCACTGACGCCATTGTTGATAGCAATACGCCGCGCACCGTCAACGAACCACTCAGAGCCGTAGAGCAGCCCAAAGCTGGCTAATAAACATCCGCCCAACAACACCCCCAGTGGCCGCTGGGCTTCTTCCATTTTTTCGGTGGTGTCTGCCGTTGGCGTTCTCGTCAAACCCTCACGCTGGCTGCGAAAATACAGCATAGCAAGTAATGCGACTGCACCCCCCACAAGGGCTAGACCTTCTCCTTGTGTAATCGCCATATCCCGGGCAAACCATAAGATGCCAATCGAAGCGGCCATAAGCACGGGCCAATCGCTTCGCAGAAGCGAGCGGTCGACCCGGACCGGAAATATCAACGCGGTCAAGCCGAGAATGAGGGCGAGGTTGGCGATGTTGGAACCAATGACGTTGCCCACCGTGATTCCGGGATTGCCTTCCAAGGCCGCCCGGGCCGAAGCCATTATTTCTGGAGCCGAGGTGCCGATGGATACAATGGTCAACCCCACAATGACGGCGGGGATGCGCATCTTGATGGCGAGCCCAGAGGCGAATTTCACGAGGTAGTCGCCACTGAGAACCAGGACAACCAGACCGGCAATTAGAATCAAAAATTCCATTTAATCGGCTTTGAGTGCATCAGCGGGGGATTCATCCCCTTTCCGTGCATCACTTGGCCGCTTGGGGACCGATTTCATGGGGTCCATCGAGTTCCGCACCTGGTTGACGTCCTTGCGAATGTCGTCCGTGGTGGAGAGGATTTCCCGCTGAATTTGATCGGTAGCGCTGCGGAACTCACGCACGGCTTTGCCCATGGTGCGTGCGAACGAGGGGATGCCCTTGGCTCCAAACAGCAAGAGGTATATCAGGAATGCAAATACGATTTCCGTCATGCCCATGGGGCGAAGGTACGTCACCCGTGCGGGCATACTTTTGTAAGTATGCAAAAAAAGAACGCCACGTTGTGTGCTTGTTTATTCGTACCCCTTCTGCTCTCCGCTCAAGTGGAAGAAGCGACGGCGCCGTATTTCCAACAGGATGTCGACCACCGCATCGAGGTGACCCTAGACGATGTGCGCCATGAGCTGCACGGCACTATCGCCACCACGTACCGCAACAACAGCCCGGATACCTTGGACATCTTGTGGATTCACCTGTGGCCCAATGCGTACAAAGACGGCACTACTGCCTTGGCACAGCAGCAATTTCGTGAGGGAAATCTATTCATGTTCTGGGCGATGCAGCGCGAATTGGGCGGTGTTGATTCGCTCGACTTTCGTATCGATGGGGCGCCGGTGCCGTGGTCGTTTAACGAAGTGCACCAGGACATCGCCCGGATCGATCTACCGGAGCCGCTGGCCCCCGGGGCGTCGCTCACCTACACCACACCGTTTCGGGTGAAGTTGCCTTCGGGCAAAATCAGCCGGCTCGGTCATATCGGCGAGTCGTATCAATTGACCCAGTGGTACCCCAAGCCGGCCGTGTATGACCGCGACGGTTGGCACCCCATGCCGTACCTCAATCAAGGGGAATTTTACTCGGAGTATGGTTCGTTTGACGTGCGCATCACCGTGCCTGCCAATTACGTAGTGGGTTCCACAGGCGATTTGGACCCGAGCGAAGCGGATAACGCGCGTGAGCTGGACTTCTTGGATTCCTTGGCGCTGGCAACTGCCCGCCGGGTGGATGGCAGCGCGTTTGATGCGGAGGCGTTTGATACGGACGAAGCCATGGAATTTCCCGCTTCCTCTTCCCGCACAAAAACTCTTCGTTACCGCCAATCCAATGTCCACGATTTTGCTTGGTTTGCCGACAAACGCTGGTGGGTGCTCAAGGGCGAAGTGGAGCTCCCGTACTCGGGGCGGTCCGTGACCTCGTGGGCCATGTTTACCCCAGCTGCCGCTGACCTGTGGCGCGCGTCGTTGGCCTACATCGAGGACGCCACCTACTACTACTCCAAATGGAACGGGGAGTACCCGTACAACCACGTGACTGCAGTGGACGGCACCATCAGTGCGGGCGGCGGCATGGAATACCCCAACGTCACCGTCATTGGCAACAGCGGGAGCGCCCTGGGGCTGGAGACCGTTATCGTCCACGAGGTGGGCCACAACTGGTTTTACGGCATCCTCGGAAGCAACGAACGCACCAATGCCTGGATGGACGAGGGCATCAACTCGTTCAACGAGACCCGGTACTTCGTCGAGAAATACGGAGATAAGATCGGACTGACCGGGTTTGAAGACCGCGCCACGCCGCTCATGGAGCGTTTTGACCTGGTCGGCAAATCCTACGAAAGCCGAAATGTATTAGCATATTTCCTCAGTGCCCGGATGGCCATTGATCAGCCGATGCAATGTCACTCCAACGACTTCAGTCCTATCAACTATGGCACGGTGGTCTACACAAAGACGGCGGCGGCGTTTGACTACCTGCGCAAAAGCCTCGGCACGGAGCGGTTTGACCGGGGTATGCAGGCCTACTTCGATGCCTGGAAATTTAAGCATCCCGCCCCCGAAGATCTGCGCGCCTCGCTCGAAGGTAGCACCGGGGAAGACCTCGGATGGTTCTTCGAAGGTCTCGTTCCCACAACGGGTCAAACAGATTACGCCATCCGCTCGGTCCGCAGCGGCGGCGCTGCGACCACAGTAACTGTCTGCAACAAAGGGGAACTCGCAGGACCTTGGTCGTTGCACGGCCAGCGCGAGGACGGCGATTGGGAGGTCTTGGGATGGTACCCGGGCG
>DIHQ01000092.1:3016-7794 GCA_002420235.1 Flavobacteriales bacterium UBA5692 | reverse complement strand
GGTTGGATTTTGGGGGGTAAGCTCGTGGCATGGGGGCAATGGAAGGCCGCACCCACTGCTGCGGCCGTGCAATTGTTGCGCACCCGGGAATCGATGATGAACCGACGAGGGGCACCGCGCTCCGTCAGAATCGACTCGTGGGAATTGCAGTGGGAAGATGAGCAAGGCTGTTGGCATTCGCTCCATGATTTCACTGACCGGCACCTGGCGCAGAGCGCTTTGACCACAGTAAGACAATCCACTCACTGCTGAGCCATGCGGGTCGATAAATTCCTGTGGTGCATTCGGGCGTTCAAGACCCGTTCCCTAGCGACCAACCACTGCCGGGAAGGGAAGGTGTTCATGGGCGATAAGGCGGTAAAACCTGCACAAGAAGTCCGAACAGGTGAAGTCATTCGGGTCCGGAAAGGAGCCGTCTACTTTGAATGGGAGGTGGTTGATTTCCCCCGGAGCCGCGTGGCCGCAGCGCTCGTGCCTGAGTATGCACGCGACATCACGCCTGAATCCCAACGTAATAAACTCGAAGAAATCCGCGCGGCGCAGCGTGACCTCATGCGACCGGTCGGCCGTCCCACCAAACGCGATCGCCGCGATTGGGAGAAGTACTTCAAGGATTAATCCATTCACCATGTTCGAAGCCCGTTCTATTGCCGCTGCTGAAACGCATTCAATGCGACACCGAGTGCTCTGGCCGCACAAACCAAGTCCTGACGTCTGCATCATTGACGTGGACGAAGCGGAGCATGCGCATCACGTAGGGGCGTTCAACGAAGAAGGCGAGCATGTTGGGGTGTGCTCTTTGTTTCAACAACGTTCAGACCGGTTTCCAGAAGCCCTTCCATTCGATGAGGACGTCTACCGTCTGCGTGTCATGGGTACATTGCCTGAAGTCCGTGGCCAAGGGGCAGGGGCAGCCATCGTTCGGTATGCGGCGAACTGGAGCCGCGAGCAGGGGGCTAGCTGGCTCTGGTGCGACGCCCGTGAAGTAGCCTTTCCATTTTACGAGCGTATGGGGTTCAAATTTGTCTCAGATGGCTATCATGTTCCAGAGATTGGACCCCACCGGATGATGGCGCTGAAGCTCTAAATTTGTCAGCACAAATTCAACCCATGCCGGACATTTCTGCCAAGGGCAAGGCCATGCCCGATAGCCCGATTCGTAAGCTTGCACCCTTTGCCAATGCTGCCAAAGAACGCGGTACGCACGTCATTCATTTGAATATTGGCCAACCGGACATCGCGACACCTGACGTGGCGATGGATGCGGTTCGTAACATGGACCGTACCGTATTGGAATACAGCCCGAGCGAGGGATTTGCTCGGTACAGAGAGCGATTGGCAGGCTACTACAGTGGTGTCGGGGTGGACGTGACGGCCGATGAGGTCCTCATCACAACGGGCGGTTCAGAGGCGCTGGTGTTTGCTTTCATGTCGTGCTTGGATGCCGGCGATGAGGTCATCATTCCAGAGCCGTTTTATGCGAACTACAACGGCTTCGCTACGCTGGCAGGCATCAAAATCATTCCTGTAACGGCGCGTATTGAAGATGGGTTTTCGCTACCGCCAATGGCCGAATTTGAAAGGGCTATCACTGAGCGTACCAAGGCCATATTGATTTGCAATCCGGGCAATCCGACGGGAACGAAGTACCCGGATTCAGCCTTGGAGGCTTTGGCCGGACTTGTGCGGGAGAAGGATTTGTTTCTTTTCGCGGACGAGGTTTATAGGGAGTTCACCTACGATGGGTCCAACGCCCTCAGTATCCTCACGGTTCCCGGACTCGAGCAGCACGCGGTGGTTGTTGATAGCGTCTCCAAGCGTTACTCAATGTGTGGTGCACGCATCGGTGCCTTGGTAACCCGGAATCAAGAAGTCCGCCGCACGGCAATGAAATTCGCAATGGCCCGATTGAGTCCGCCGACGCTTGCTCAGATTGCAGCTGAAGCTGCGCTGGACACGCCTGAAACCTACTTCGACGAGGTCCGCTCTTCGTACCGCAATCGGCGAGACGCCTTGGTTGACGGACTCGCCGCTATCGAAGGGGTCACTTGCCCGAAGCCAGGCGGGGCCTTTTACGCCGTTGCGAAGTTGCCCATTGACGATGCGGATGTTTTCTGCCAGTGGATGCTGGAGTCGTTCGAACACGAAGGTGCAACGGTCATGATGGCTCCGAATACCGGATTTTACGCTACCCCAGGCATCGGCAAGCAAGAAGTTCGCATGGCCTATGTCCTCGAGCGTGAGGAAATTGAAAAGGCAGTGGCATGCCTCCGAGCCGCCTTGTCCGCTTATCCGGGTACGGTGAAATGACGAACGGTTGGGCAGGCGGAAGCGTGTTTGTATCTTCCCGGCTAAACCAGAATCACCGACCATGCGCATCGCCTTTGCTGTCCTGTTCAGTGCTCTGTTGAGCACGCAACCTTTTGCCCAAAATCCTGATACCACATGGGTTCAGACCTACACGTGGGAAGCCCAAAACAATCCTGCAACAGCGTACGATAGCCCGGGCCGCCGCTGGTTTGATTTTCCAGCCAGTGACAATGATACGTCGTATCAGAAAGTGCTGATGTATTATAACCTCAAGTGCTTTGAGGACGGAACTGCGGGTAACTTAGGGTATGCCTGTGGCGAGTGGGACTACTTGACCTACACTTATTTGTTTGACCACACGGGCATGTTGGACAGCAATTTGCTCACCCATCCGCATTGGTTGATCGACGACCTCGACTTCATGTCGGACACGTTGGTCACTGAGGTGGCACAAGTTCCTGTGGACACCGTGCGTTGGACGTACAATAATTACGTGCTATCTGGAGCGGAATCGATCGGTGAAGTGAACGGCAGCTCCACGGGAACATCGTCTGAACTCGGATGGGAAAGTGGCCGCGGACGCATGCAATGGCTGTGGACGGCGGATGAACTGGAAGCCATGGGTTGGAGCGACGCGCCGGGTGTCGGCGTCGAATGGCCTGCAGTAGGACCGCTGGCCAACGCTCGGGATGCGGTGCAATGGGATTTCTACTGGACTGCTGCCGATTCGTTGGATGGTTTTTACGCCGGACCGTTGGCCGCATCGAGTAAGGTTTCTGATGCCTCAGCTCCGGGGCGTTTTGTGTTGGACACCCCATTGGAATGGGACGGCGAAAGTCACCTTGTTGTTGAAGTATTGATGCAGTTGGATGATGCGCCCGTTTGGGAAAGTGATTGGGCTGGTGACGAGGCTCCACAAAAGACATGGCAGGCTGGCACGGCAGGGAGCTACGTGCATTTTGACGGGAACGACCGCATCGAGGTTTCGGTGGATGAGATTAACGCCATCGAGGACGCCGTTACTGTTGAGTTTTGGTCCCGCGGGACGCCGGAGTTCCAGCCAGAAAATAACTCGATTTGCGAAGGCATGAACGCGAACAACCAGCGCGAAATCAACATCCACTTGCCGTGGTCCAACGGCCGCATCTACTGGGATGCCGGGGGTGATGGAGGTTACGATCGCATTGATCAAGCGGCCAGTGCTAACCAGTACGAGGGTGAGTGGCACCACTGGGCCTTTACCAAAGACGTCGCGACAGAAACCATGGCTATTTACTTCGATGGTGCCTTATGGCACTCGGGAACAGACAAAGACAACCTATTCGGTGATATGGTGCGCTTTCACATCGGATGCAATGGAAGCGGGGGTAACGATTACCGGGGTGATGTCGATGAATTCCGTATGTGGAATGCGGCATTAACACCGACCACGGTTGCCGCGTTTTTTGACCATTCCGTGGATGCGTCTCATCCCAATGCGGACGACTTATTGCTCAATCTCTCCATGAATATGAATCCGGATTTCCATGCCATAGGCGATGGAGTGACTCATTTCTCGCATGGGAATGCCGGGGCGAAACCTTACGCAGCGAGCGAGGCTTTCTGGCACCCTGGAGAGATGCCGCAAGGCGTGCGCCCGGGGTTGATTTGGTGGTCCGGTGAGGCCACAGCATCTGACGTGGTAGTTGTCGATCACGTCGAAGCCATTCCTGCCACGAGCATTGCGGAATGGACGGTAGCAGGCAATGCGGTCACATGGGAATCGTTGGAGTACGGATGGCCTACGGAAACGATTCGCACCACCCGAACACCTTCCGGTGAAGTACTGGCTACTTATCCTCTCGAGGGCGATGCCACGGCGTTTTTGAACGATACGTTGACGTATTTTTCCGTTCCTTTTGAGGTGGTGGATCGCTATGAATTGGCCCGCTACATCACGCCATACGGCATCGGTTTGACGTTGGACGACGACGGTTGGACCTGGGTTTTTGACGTGTCCGATTATGTGCACTTGTTGCGCGACAGTGTCGAACTGCAGGCGGGTAATTGGCAGGAGCTACTAGACATGAAGTTTGCATTCATTCGTGGCACACCGCCGCGAGATGTGAAGAGGATGGACGCCTTTTGGAAAGGTCAGTATGCCCTATCCACATTTGATGGCAACGTTACGGATCACGCATTTACGCCTCAAGAAGGCGAGTCGATGTTCCGATTAAAAACCCGTGCAAGTGGGCATGGATTTGGATCCGGAAATAACTGTGCGGAATTCTGTTACAACACTCACTCGGTTAAGGTTAATGGCGATACTGAGTGGAGCTGGGAAATCATGCGCGAATGCGCGGACAATGCCTTGTACCCGCAAGGCGGCACGTGGATATACGACCGGGCCGGTTGGTGCCCGGGCGCTGTTGTCGATACCAAAGATTTTGAGTTGACTCCGCTCGTAGTCGGGCAAGATATGTTCTCGA
>DIHQ01000092.1:0-2741 GCA_002420235.1 Flavobacteriales bacterium UBA5692 | reverse complement strand
TTGAGTTGACTTCGCTCGTAGTCGGGCAGGATATGTTCTCGGTGGATTACGACATCACTTACGACCCTGACGGAAACTACCGATTTGAAGGGCAGATTGTTGCGTACGGCGAGCCCAACATGGCCTACGATGTTGAAATTAGTCAGATTTTATCGCCTTCTGACGACAAGTTGGAATCGCGGTTGAATCCCATCTGCGAATCACCGTCTGTAAGGATTCGGAACAACGGATCGGAGCCGCTGACATCGTGTCAGTTCAGCTACGGTATCGAAGGAGGTGCTACGGTCACGCATGAGTGGACCGGAAATTTGGCCTTCCTGGAATCGGTTGAAGTGGAACTGCCATACGACGACCCCGCATTGTTCGAAGGGGACGACGAGGAGTTGTTGGTATTTGAAGTTGAAGTCAATCAACCCAATGGTATGTTGGACGAAGAGCCGCTCAATAACAAAGGGAGTTCTCGTTTCCACCGCGTTCCGACGTGGTCTTATTCTGATTTGGACGACAATCGCTTAATCGTATGGACAAAGACCAACCAAGTGGCGTGGGAGACATCGGTTGAGCTGCTCGACGCCGATGGAAACGTCGTGTGGGAACGTGGATACCCTACGGCGAACACGACATTTAAAGATACCTTATCTCTTAATCAGGGCTGCTACCGCTTCACCATCAACGACATAGGCGACGACGGCCAGAGTTTCTGGGCCAACAGCGATGGTTCAGGGTATACACGATTAAAGAAGGTGGCCGGCGGTAACTTCATCAACTTCGAACCTGATTTTGGAAAGTACATCTCACAGGCATTCTTCTTTCAGACCAATTTGGTTGCAGTGGAGGAGGCTTTGCCTGTTTCGCCGTCGTCAATGAGATTATTTCCCAACCCGTCGGACGGAGTGTTCCAGGTTTCGCTCGGTGGATTCGAGGAGGGACAGTCGTTGGACTGGCAATGCTACGACGCCATGGGTAGGCTCGTCCAATCAGGCTTGTGGAGAGTAGATTCCCGTTTGCTGCAAACAGTGGATTTGTCAGTGTTACCTGCAGGAACGTATGCTTTAGTCTGTTATGATGAGCAAGGTCAAAAGTTGAGTGGTTGGGTCCAGAAGTATTAATTTTTGATTTACCCCCTAAAAAAATAGGGGGTGTTGGTAAAATTTCTATGTTTTGAGTTAAAGTCCCAATGAATTTTGGGGGTAATTTTGTTTTTAATACGCAATTTACAAATGAGCATTTCCCGCCAAAAATCCCTTGAAGCTGTCCTAAAACGCACGCCACGAGTCGTTGAGCGCCCAGACAATAAAATTTCTAATTATTATGGGGAGAATGTTTTCAACCTGACCATGATGCGTGAGTACCTCACTGATGAGGCTTGCGACAGCATTGTGGATGCAATGGAAAATCACACCTCGATTAGCCGTGATATTGCTGACCAAGTTGCCTCTGCCATGAAAGAATGGGCGATTTCACGTGGAGCTACACATTACACCCATTGGTTTCAGCCACTTACGGGGGCAACAGCTGAAAAACATGACAGTTTCATTACGCCAACGTCGGATGGCCGCGTCATCGAGAAGTTTGATGGCTCATTGTTGGTGCAGCAAGAACCTGATGCGAGTTCGTTTCCTAACGGCGGCATTCGTAATACGTTCGAAGCGAGAGGTTACACTTTATGGGATCCTACTTCACCTGCATTTGTTTGGGAAGACACATTGTGTATACCCACAATTTTCATTAGTTACACTGGGTTTGCGTTGGATAACAAAACTCCGCTACTCAAGGCTCTAGCGAAGGTAGATGATGCGGCAACTTCAGTTTGCCAATACTTTGACAAGACAATAACCAAGGTGGTTGCTACCTTGGGATGGGAACAGGAGTACTTCCTTGTTGATGAGGCCTTGCATGCTGCACGTCCAGACTTGCAAATGGTAGGCCGAGCACTCTTCGGTGCTGCGCCAGCCAAGGGCCAGCAATTGGACGATCACTACTTCGGTAGCATTCCAACTCGAGTTACGGCATACATGAAAGAATTTGAATTGGAGTGTCACAAGTTGGGAATTCCTGTTACAACGCGACATAATGAGGTAGCCCCCAACCAGTTTGAGTGTGCACCTGTCTTTGAAGAAGCTAATTTGGCCAATGACCATAACCTTCTGCTTATGGAAATCATGGAACAGGTGGCTCGTAAGCATAATTTCCGTGTGCTGTTGCACGAAAAGCCCTACCCTGGTCTCAACGGCTCGGGGAAGCACAACAACTGGTCCCTCAGCACAAACACCGGTGTAAACCTTTTGAAGCCAGGTAAAAACCCAAAAACGAATTTACGATTTTTGACATTTTTTGTCAATACCCTAGCAGCTCTGCATAAGCGCGCCGATGTCGTACGCGCGGCAATAGCTTCTGTAGGCAACGATCACCGTTTGGGAGCTAACGAGGCCCCACCAGCCATCATAAGTGCTTTCATAGGTTCCCAACTATCAACGCTGCTTGATGAACTTGAGACCAGTATCAAGGCCGGAAAACTCACGCCCGAGGATAAGACTGCACTCAAATTGGAGATTGGTCGTATCCCTGAAGTGTTGCTTGACAATACCGATCGGAACCGCACGTCTCCTTTCGCTTTTACTGGTAATAAATTTGAGTTACGCGCAGTGGGGAGCACCGCGAATTGTGCCGTACCAATGACTGTTTTGAATACCATTGTTGCTGAACAGTTAAATGACTTTAAGGCTGCTGTCGATGCCCGA
>DIHQ01000108.1 GCA_002420235.1 Flavobacteriales bacterium UBA5692 | reverse complement strand
CCCAATTTCCAGTCGCGACCAATGAAGTCGCGACCTTCGATTCCATGGCAGCTACTGCACCAGTGAGTGTACGCTTCAGGCGCCGGGGATTCTGAAGGAAACAAGTCCTCCCAACCAAAAGAAGCCGCAAAAATACCGACCGGTAATAGAAAGATTAGGGGATAACACATTGGTCGGGTTTTTGCGCAATGAATTGGACGACGTGGCCCAAGCCTTGGTGATATGGACCTTCATCCAGGACGACGGAAGCAGTTTCGTTTTTAATGACTTCAAGACTTGCAAAATCGGACCGAAGCATTTCGGGCGTGAAGAGCATGCTCTTATCTCTTGGACCACCCGATAATAAACCGAGTTGTTGTACTCCAAATCCTTCCAAAATGAGTCGTCCCCCAGGGCATAACCAGTGGGTCACCCGCTCATGAAATTGCATCCGAAGGTTAGACGGCATATGGGCATAAAAAAGACCGATTACACTGTAGCCGGACTCGTCTGCCTCAAACTCAAAAGCATCCGTGTGTTGGGCATGGACTTCAACACCTGCTTCTTTGGCCCATCGAAGGCAAGTGGCCGTGGCTACAGCACTACCGTCGAAGGCCTCAACGGCCCAACCATTCCGGGCAGCCCACAAGGCGTTCCTCCCTTCGCCTTCACACGGCAACAATAAGCGGTGATTTAATGCGTCGGGTGAAATTCGGTCGAGTTCACGGACCCAAAATGGGTTGGGATCTTTACCATAAACCCCTTCTTGCTGGTATCGTTCATCCCAAAAGTGGTGCATGTGACGAATTTCCGCTAAACCATGAGGAATTTGGTGGTGGCCTTTGTTAGATTGCTACAAATCCGTTGTTCATGACGCACTCTGTTTTGCCCGTTGCTCCTAGCGTGGATGTGATTGAAAAAACATTCGCCGATTTGAAGGCGCGTATTCCAAGGCAGCGGGCTCTTTCAGCCAAAGAGCGAATTGCTGGTTTGGATGCTTTGTACCGTGAGGTATGGAAGCGCAGGAACGATCTTAAAACAGCTATGTGGAATGATTTTCGCAAGCCTGCAGAAGAGGTGGATTTAACTGAAATTTTTGTGATAAAAAGCGAAATCAAGACGGTAAAGAGGAATCTGCACAGATGGATGCGGCCGAAGCGTATGCCGGGTGGATTGGCTCAGATTGGTAGTGCTTCATGGGTTCGCCCTGAGGCGAAAGGCGTGGTGCTGATTATTTCGCCATGGAACTATCCAATGCAGTTGGTGTTTCGACCGCTTATTGCAGCGTTGGCCGCAGGCTGTACGGCTATGATTAAACCCTCTGAGCTCACAGGGCATACGGCACAGGTGGTTGCAGAAATCGTTTCGGCGGCTTTTGAATCAGACGAAGTTGCGGTTGTTCAAGGCGGGGTAGATACCGCGACACACATGCTAAATCTACCCTTTAATCACATCTATTTTACTGGATCGCCTGCGGTTGGAAAAATAGTGATGAAGGCAGCTTCTCAACACCCATGCAGCGTTACATTGGAATTAGGCGGAAAGTCACCTGTGATATTAGACGATATGAGGTCATTCCGGGATGCTGCGAAAAAGTTGGCCTGGGCCAAGTTGTCAAATGCGGGGCAGATTTGCGTAGCCCCAGATTATGTATTCGTACCTGCCAATCGTGAGGCGGAATTCATAAGTGCTCTAAAGAGGGCAATGCTAGATATGTACCCGGGCGAAACATCTGCGAATAAAGACTACCAGCGCATCGTGGCTCCTCATCATGCCAAGCGCATCTCAATATTAGTCGATGACGCCATTGCACGAGGTGCTAAGTGCGTTCTCGGCGGGGATATTGAAACAGACAGTTGTTTCGTACCTCCAATTGTGTTAACGGGCATTGATAAAAATGCCAAAATCCTTGAAGAAGAGATTTTTGGGCCTGTACTTCCTATCATTCCCTATACTTCCTTAGATGAGGTCATCCGATTTGTGAATGACCGGCCGACGCCGTTGGCATTGTATGTGTTCAGTAAACGAAAACGTTTCGTTGATTCAATACTGTCGAATATCCAATCAGGAGGGGCATCGATCAATAATTGCGTAATCCACGTTTCAAGTAACTACCTGCCTTTCGGTGGGTTGGGCAACAGCGGCATTGGATCGGGTCATGGCGAATACGGATATTTGGAGTTCACGCACCTCCGTGGGGTGTATGAACAGCGTTTCGATGGAGCAGGCGCGTTGCTTATGCCGCCCTACTCCTCGTGGAAAACCAATGTCATTGATCGGCTCTTGCGCTGGTTGTAATTGTCAAATTCGTCTTTTCTTTACGTGTATGCAGAATCGCTCGCCCTCTTTCGCCGTGCTCCTTTTGCTTACGTTTGCCATTTCTACCAAATTAGGCGCCCAGTCTTTCATTCAAAATATAGATCCACCCTTTTGGTGGGTGGGCATGCCCGTAGATACCGTGCAAATTATGGTGCACGGCAACCGTGTCGCGCAACTTGCACCCGTGGTGGATTACCCAGGTGTTAATTTAGCCCGCGTCGTGCACGGAGATGGTCCGAATTACGTATTCCTATACTTGCACATCAATCCGGAAACGGAGCCTGGCACGCTCGCCATTCAATGGAGGGATGCAATGAATCTGAATGGAAGGACTGTGGGGCGAACGGCTTTTGAATTAAAGACTAGAGAGGAACGGGCCATCCAAGGATACACGCCCGCGGATGCCATTTACCTTATCACCCCGGACCGTTTTGCAAATGGTAACCTCACAAATGACGAAATCGCTGGGATGAGCGAAGGTGTCAACCGCGCGGATGATTCCGGGCGCCATGGTGGGGATATCGCCGGTATCCTCCAGCACTTGGACTATATCGACGACCTAGGCTTCACAGCAATTTGGCTTAACCCCATTTTGGAAAACGACCAACCCCGGTGGTCGTACCACGGTTATGCCACCACGGATTACTACCGAGTGGATAGCCGGTTTGGGAGCAACGAAGGTTACAAGGTGCTCGTGGATGCTGCACGACAACGTGGCATCAAGGTAATCATGGATATGGTCATGAACCATTGCGGTTCCGAGCATTGGTGGATGGAAGAGCTACCTACAGAGGACTGGATTAATAACGGCGGCGTCTACGCGCAGACGACTCACCGCCGCACAACGCTGAGGGATCCCTATGCTGCCAAAGTAGATCTATCCGGATTTTCAGACGGTTGGTTTGTGGAAGAAATGCCCGATTTGAACCAACGGCAACCGTTGCTTTCGGACTACTTAATTCAGAATACGCTGTGGTGGATCGAGTACCTCGGTTTGAGCGGTATCCGGATGGATACCTATCCATATGCCGACGCAGACTTTATGAGTGATTGGAGCTGCGCGGTTATGAATGCGTACCCGGATTTCAATATCTGCGGTGAGGAATGGAGTTTAAACCCGGCGGTTCTGGCATACTGGCAGCGCGATGAGGTCAATCCGGATGGGTACACATCCTGCCTGCCAGGTTTACTTGATTTCCCGCTGAACCATGCGTTCATGCAGTGTTTGACAGAAAAAGAGTCGTGGCATTCTGACTGGATCCCTTTGTACGAGATGTTGGGCAATGACTTTCTCTACGCGCATCCTTGTGATCATGTCATATTCCCCGACAATCACGATATGAGTCGCGTACACACTCAATTCGGAGATGACGTTCGTAAGACACGTTTGGCAGCCTACTTTTACGCAACAACACGCGGCATCCCACAGTTTTTCTACGGTACAGAAATTCTTATGTCAAATACAGGTGGTCTTAACCACGGTAAAATCCGCAGCGATTTCCCAGGCGGTTGGACTGAGGACAGCGATGATGTGAATGGCTTTATCGGCGTTGGCTTGAGCGAAGAAGCTCTAGCCTTTCAGGCTGAATTGCGCATGCTGTTGAATTGGCGTCGCAAAGCAACTGCGGTGCACATGGGGACGCTCAAGCATTACGTTCCCGTAGGTGGAAGCTATGTTTATTTCCGGGAGTTTGCTGAACAGATTTTGATGATAATCCTTAATCAGAGCGATGAATCGGAGATACTCGAACTGGGACGGTTTGATGAGGTTTTGCGAGGTCGGCGTGGTCTGATTGATGCAATAACTGGACAGAAAGTAAGCCACGAAGATACAATTGAGGTGCCCGGTTGGAAGGCGTGGGTTTTGGAAGTTCAGGATTGATTAAGACTGCTTTGATTGACCTCACTTTCGGCGCTTTCTCTTCCTCTTAAACTTGATAAATGGAGCTTCTTCCCGTTTTTCTCGTTTGGGAGAGGATTTCTGATGGGGTGTTGAGTCTCTTCGGCTGAATCGCGAATCCCCGTCATCTATTGGAGCAAAGGGCTTGCGTTGATTAAATTTTCTTTTGCCTTTAATATTTCCTGCATGGGCCGAACGTTGCTTCTTTTCAACATGACGTGTCTGTCCCGCCCGTCCAGTCCTGTGCCCCGAATTCCGTCCTGAGCTGCGACTTGTGGTGCGTCGAGAATCGTCTTCAGTCCAGTTAAGATTCTTTCCGCGAGTGACGTGCAATTTGGATAGCTCCAAACTGACGAGCCGATTCAGTAAGGCGTCTTTGGATACCCCCTCAAACTTTTCTTGCATCGCAAACCACAAATCCATCGGAAGCCCCTGGTTTTCCTCTCGCTCCATGACCACTTGAGCCCAGCGGTCTAGCCGGGCAGAGGCGATGGCCTTTGAGTCCGGAATGGAGATGGGTGCGAAGTCGATGTCCAGGGCACTAGCCATGCGATTCAAGACAGCCTTTTCGCGCCGGTTGATGAATGCGATGGAAATTCCCTTTTTACCTGCACGTGCTGTCCGCCCGGAACGGTGGGTGTAATATGCATTGTCGTTGGGTAGATTGAAATGAAAGACGTGGGTTACGTCCTGTACATCAATGCCACGTGCCGCAACATCGGTAGCGATAAGGACCTGCAGGTGTTTCAATTTGAACCGTTTCATCACGCGATCGCGCTGCGGTTGGGATAGGTCTCCGTGCAGGGCGTCTGCGCGGTAGCCCTTTTTCATCAATTCCTCTGCCAATTCCTGCGTTTCGCGTTTGGTTCGGCAGAATACCACTCCAAACAATTCCTCATTGAGATCCATAAATCGCGTAAGTGCCTCGGCCTTATCGGTGTTTCGAACCAAAGCGAAGCGGTGTTCGATTTGCTCAGTTACGACCGTTTTCGAATCAATGCGGACTTCATACGGATCGTTCATGTAATGCTTGACCAAGCGCCGAATCTCTTTGGGCATTGTGGCTGAAAACAGCCAAGTGCTTCTATCGTCGGGCGTCAACGCCAATATGATGTCTAATTCTTCCTTGAATCCCATGTTGAGCATTTCGTCTGCTTCATCGAGGACGACGCATTTGATTTGGTCCATGGAGATGGCTCCGCGTTTGGCCAGGTCAATCAACCGACCTGGTGTGGCGATTACCAGTTGGCACGGTTTTCTCAGTTGACTGATTTGTGAGGAGATATTGGCGCCGCCGTAAACTGCGGTCATTTGTATTCCGTCGAGGTACTTCGCAAACAATTCAATTTGTTGTGCGATTTGCTGGCCCAACTCCCGTGTGGGTGCTAACACAAGCGCCTGCACGTTTGCGTTAGAAGGGTCTAGTCGTTGGATTAAGGGCAGTCCAAACGCTGCCGTCTTGCCGGTGCCTGTTTGTGCTAAACCAATAAAGTCACGTTCACCACTTAATAGATGCGGAATAGCTTCACATTGGATGTCCGTTGGTGTCTCGAATCCAAGTTGCTCGATGGCGTTAAGGACGTTCTGGGAAAGTCCGAGTCGTTGAAATTGTTCCAAACGATAGAGGGGTCGCGGAGCAGGTAGACGGTAATACTTAACGACCGACTCTTGCTGTGTGAGGCGCAAAGGTAGGGTGTAAGTCACGCCTTTTCACCTGAGCTCTATGTAACGCTTGAATTCTCTATCATCCTCACAATGACATGGTGACAGGTGGCACCGCACTACCGCAAGCATTCCATGTTGATGCTGTATCTTGCAGCGAATTCATTTAAAAACTTAGAAATTCTGGGAAGGTCACAGCAATCATTCGGTAAACGAGAACGAGAATTAAAGCGCGAGAAAAAGCGCAAAGAGAAAGAAGCCAAAAAGCTAGCGCGTCTTGAGAACAAGAACAGCCTAGATGACGATAGTATGATTGCATACGTAGACCAGTATGGGAACGTCACTGATACCCCGCCCGATCCGGAGGAGCGGGAGGAGATTAACGCTGAAGACATAGAGTTAGGCATTCCCAAGAAGGAAAAAATCGAAGGTGATGAAATCCGTTCGGGCATTGTTTCCTTCTTTAATCACGAAAAAGGATTCGGATTTATTCGCGACCTCACCTCAGGCGAGAGCATTTTTGTGCACATTAATAATGTGGATGGAGAGGAGTTGAATGAAAATAACCGGGTTTCCTTTGAAGTGGAGCAAGGTCCGCGAGGACTCGCCGCCATTAAGGTGACCAAAAACTAGCGGTTACTTTCCGATACAGAAATTACTGAAGATGTGGTCAAGGATGTCTTCTGGATCAATGTCATTTGTAATTCTGCCCAGGTGATGTAAGGCTTGACGGATATCGCTAGCAACAAGGTCACTGGGAACACCGTCAACAAGACCCTTCCGCGAAGATTCTAGCGCTTTTCGAGCTTCGACCAAAGCTTCGTAGTGGCGTATATTGGTAACCATTAAGGCATCCGAATCTTGATTTGTTTGTCCCCAAGTGGACAGCCAGTTTTTTATGCTTTCAATACCTGTTCCTCGGGCTGCAGAAATTGGAAATTCCAATTCGTAGCGTGCTGCAGGTGGCTGTGCTAAATCGGTCTTGTTCCAAACTACGGCAGTCTGGGATTCGGATCCTACAGCGGCTGCCTCAAGCGCTTGTTCTACATCCGTCTCACCGTCGATTGAAGCGTCAAACAAATACAACACAATGGAAGCGCCTTGGGCTTTACCAAGGGCCCGACGGATGCCTTCGCTCTCGATTTCGTCCGTGGTTTCACGGATACCGGCCGTGTCGATGAAGCGAAACTTTTTACCTCCGATGATGCAAGTGTCTTCGATGGTGTCGCGTGTGGTTCCAGCCGTTGCGCTGACGATGGCGCGCTCGTCCCCGAGCAAGGCGTTGAGCAGTGTTGATTTGCCACGGTTCGGGGCGCCGATGATGGCCACAGGAATGCCTTCGCGGATGGCATTGCCGGTGCGGAACGAATCGGCGAGCGTACCCACCTTGCCCAGCAGGTCAGCGAGTAGCGCATCGAACTGACTGCGGTCGGCGAATTCCACGTCCTCCTCAGCGAAGTCAAGTTCCAGTTCAAGCAATCCGGCAAAGCCGATGAGCCCTTCGCGTAGCTCACTGATGGCGAGGGAAAAATTTCCGCGCAGTTGGTTCATGGCAAGGCGGTGAGCCCCGGCATGATCGGCGGCGATGAGGTCGCCCACGGCTTCCGCTTGGGTAAGGTCGAGCTTCCCGTTGAGAAAGGCCCGCGCCGAGAATTCTCCGGGTCCGGCGTGTCGGCATCCGGCGTCAATTAGCCACCGGATGAGTTCGGTTTGGATGAAAGTGGAACCGTGAACGGTGATTTCGACGGTGTCCTCACCGGTGAAGGTGCCGGGCGCCCGAAACACCGTAGCCAAGCACTCGTCGAGCAGCTCCTGTCCGCGGATGATTTTGCCGAAAGCCGCCCTGTGGCTTTCTAGGCTCGCTAAGTCCCGAGAGAACAGACCATTGGTGATGCTGATGGCTTCAGGCCCGGAGACCCGAACGACCGCTATACCGCCAATTCCTGCAGGCGTTGAAATTGCGCAGATGGTTTTTCCATCAATTGCTCCAACAATTCCTCTATTCATGGCGCGAAATTCGACTAAATTCGCGGCGCGAACAACAACCAATAGACATGAGCGTACTCGTTAACAAGCATTCAAAAATCATTGTCCAAGGATTTACGGGCGGAGAAGGTACGTTTCACGCCAGCCAAATGATCGAATACGGTACGCAAGTTGTTGGCGGAGTCACCCCCGGAAAAGGCGGCCAGGAGCATCTGGGTAGACCGGTTTTTAATACGGTTAGTCAAGCGGTTGAAGCCACCGGGGCTGATACGAGCATTATATTCGTTCCACCGGCTTTCGCTGGCGATGCCATTATGGAAGCCGCAGATGCAGGAATTAACGTTATTGTGGCCATTACGGAAGGCATTCCCGTGGCAGATATGGTCAAAGTCAAAGCATTTATCGACCAACGGGATTGCACACTAATAGGTCCTAATTGTCCTGGCGTAA
>DIHQ01000087.1 GCA_002420235.1 Flavobacteriales bacterium UBA5692 | reverse complement strand
TATTTGTTCTTAGTTAGCAAGGAATGGCGGATTCAATTCGCCCTTTGTGCTTCAGTCACTGCATAGCGGTACGAGCTCGTCTGGTCAGGACGGTTAACATCAACGCTGAACACGTCAAATGAGCCCGCAGGTACGGTGCGGTAAATAACAAATTCTTCGCTTGAAATATTGGACCCATTGGCCGCATCGTAATACAGTATGACTTTGAAATCCTTGAAGTTGGCGACAAGAGCATTGTTATAAATGGTTCCCTCAAACCGGTGACCAATAGTCTTTTTCACAGCACTTCGAAACAGTGTTGCGCGTTGGACGACTTCTTGTACGGGGGATACACGCCCTTCGTCTACTTTCAGGAAGCTAATGGGGGTTTTCGACTCTACCTCTCGGAGTGCATCTACCAGCGCATCTCTACCCAATTCTGCCAATGCCGAGCGCTGAATTTTGGGCGGCATTTCTTTCAGGTCTTCGATTGGACGTGAACAACCAGCCAGCGCAAAAACTGCCATTATGATCCATAAACGATTCATTTGTTTAGCATTTAATAGGTTGGATTCGCAAATTAGTAAGTTTGTCACGAACCCACGACCGCATCCACCCGGCCCACTTCCCCACGGTGCGTAAGTTTGCCCCATGAACCCCAAACTCCACACGGCACTCCGCATCGCCTTTGCGCTGTTCCTCATCGGCTCCGGCGCCAAACACCTCTACACGGTGTATGCAGGCGATGCCACCGTCATGGCGACTGGCTATCCGGAAGAAGGTGCAACCGCGTTTGTGTTAGCGGTGCTCGCGACGAAGTTTTTGTTGCCGTTCATCTGTACCACGAAGTTGGTCGCAGGCGCGCTCATGCTGCTGCCCAAATGCGAACCCCTGGGGGCTTTGGTGGCTTTTCCCTACAGCGTGGGCATGCTCATGTGGGGCGTGTTCATGGTGCCGAGCCATCTGCTTATCATGGGCGGTATCTTCGCGGTGAATGCTGCGTTGGTGGTTGCCAATTGGGAGATGTATAAACCCTTGATGGGCAAATGAGTCAAGCGCTTACCCCGCAATTGATTCCATAACCCGTGCACACCATGACCTCTGACGGCATCGAATTCGAGCTAACGCGCAAACGCGTCAAGAACATCAACCTGCGCATCCATCCGCCCGACGGCCGCGTGACGGTGTCTGCGCCGCTGCGCACGTCGGAAGCACGCATCGCGGTGTTCGTTGCCGCCAAAGCCGATTGGATCCGCCACCATCAAGCCCGCATCGCCGCCCAGCCGCCCCGGCCGGAGCTGCGATACGTGACGGGGGAGGAGCACCGGTTTCTCGGAGCGGTGCATGTGTTGGAGTTGCGGCGCGCCACAGGCCGGGTCGGAGCCGAGGTCGTCGAAGCCGCCGCTGCGCCACCCCGCCTAGTTGTCCACGCCCGCGATCCGCACGATGCCACCGAAGTCCAACGGCACCTCGAACGCCTCCAACGCCGCGAACTCCAGCGCCGCCTTGACGTGCTTGTCCCGGAGTGGGAGGAGCGGCTCGGCGTCCGCACCACCCGCATCCGCATCCGCGCCATGAAACGCAAGTGGGGGGCATGCCGCACGCGCACGGGCGACATCGTGTTTAACCGCAGCCTCGCCGCGGAACCGCCGCGTGCCGTCGAATACTTGGTGCTGCACGAGCTCGCCCACCTGATCGAACCGTCGCACGGGCCGCGCTTTCAGGCCATCCTCACGGAACACATGCCGGATTGGCGCGCCGTCGAAACCGCCCTCAACGGCCGGGTGACGACGCGCTGACGTGCCGTCTTCACCATGCGGAAGTGACAACGCGGCCAAATATTGTTTTCGCGATTCGGAGATGACGACGCGGGGGTGACTGCACGGGAATAAAATGCAGCCTGCGCATCATTCGCAGCGATCGTCGAATGAGCTGAAGATGAGCCTCCCATCGGTGCGTCAAAGACTTCGAAATTGCGTTGATTTCTCACTGGTTTTCGGCGACCAGCCAGTCAAGTGCCACATCCAACCCGTGTCTGTAATCTGCGCGGAGGTTATTGGCCGACACCCGGTAACCGTTGGATTCGAGAGGGGTAAGAGGGGCAATTTCACACCAGGTCGCATCACCGCTTTTACCCGTCAATAGTCGATTCACTACGGCGTTGTAGCGCTTGTGCCCCACCTCAAATAAACGCGATATTGCCTGGTTGTCATGAAACCAATACGACGCGATCCAATCCAACGTGTCCTGCTCGACCTTTTGGCCACTGGGCCTGGTGCGCACCACAACAAGGCGCTTGTTCCCATCGGATATGGCTTTCTCCAACGGGATGGAATCGGCATACCCACCGTCAAAAACCCAGCGATTTGCGACCTGAATCCTACCTCTCGTCACCATAGGTAGCGTACAGGAAGCCATTACCAGTTTCATCCAATTGCCTTTTTCAGGGTGCAGGTAATGGGGTTCTCCGGTATGACAATCCGCAGCAACGATGGAAAGGGATTTGCCTTCAATGGCCGCATAAGCAGCGTCCCAATCGATTGGCTTGTTTGTTCGTACGAAGTGGGCGAGGTGCGCTAAGTTCATCAGCCCTTCTTCCGAAAACGCAGACTGGAACCTGATGAATTTTCCGTCTTGGACCATCTGTGAAGCAACTTCAATGAAGTGCTTGCGTTGTCCCGAAAGGAAGGAGGTGAGTGCCATCGACCCGGCAGAAACGGAGTAGTAGGCATTGAATGGATTGAAGCCATGGGCCGCAAAAGCATCCAAAACTCCGGCAGTGAAGGCACACCGCAGGCTTCCACCTTCCAAAATCAATGCATCGAATGGCCTTGCTCGCGTCATGCAAGAATATACGAAAATTTTGCCGGTGATGTTCCGGCGTGGTGGTAGTCGGAGAATTCATCAAGATGGTGTGGCGATTAGTTATTGAATGCCTTCTGACTTTATATTCGTGATGAAGACAGCCGATGAATTTTGAACTAAGCTTTGAATGAGGATTCTGTGTTGGCTTTTCCTAGTGATGGGTATGTGTGTTTCACCGCACGTCCAAGGCCAATTGGTCATCAACGAATTGGTTGCATCCAATTCCATGCTCGTCGATGATCCGGACTTTGAGCGCTCAAGCGATGTGGTGGAATTATATAACTCCGGATCCGAGAGCATCGATCTCAGTGGATGGCATTTGACGGATAACTTCAATGATATTACGAAATGGACTTTTCCGGACGGCGTAGCAATTGATTCTGGGGAATTCCTACTTATTTGGTGCGATGGGGAAAATGTGGAAGCCAGCCAATTGCACAGCTCTTTTAAGTTGAGTAGCGTTGGTGAGGAGCTAGCAGTATTCAATTCGGAAGGCACTTGGGTTGATGGCATAACTTTTCTAAATCAATCTACGGATATAAGTTACGGGCGTTCAAGCGATGCTGCAGCGGAGTGGGCTTGGTTCAATGAGCCTACCCTCGGAGCCAGCAACAACTCGGCGACAGCATTTGAAGGCATAACTTATGGTATCCCATATTTTTCTGTGGAGGGTGGCTTCTACAGTGAGCCGCTGAATATTGAAATTACTTCACTCACCGGGGAAATCCGTTATACAACTGATGGACGAGAACCGACCTTGGAAGACAACCTCTACGCCGGCCCGTTGGCTATGGATTCGTCGACTTTTTTGCGCGCGAGGTTGTTCGAGTTGGACCATATTCCGGGACCAACGCTTACCCACAGCTACTTTTTTGATCCATCCATCGATGAGCGGCCATTACCTGTGTTTTCGCTGGTTACCAATCCAGATCATTTTTGGGATGCAGACACGGGAATTTATGTGCAAAATTTCAAGCCTGATTGGGAGTGGTCTGTAAACGTTGAGTTTTTCGAAAACGACGGCAACAATGAAGCGGTTTTTAATGAGCGAGCGGGGGTGAAAATCAATGGTCAAAACAGCTGGCAGCTCCCGCAAAAAATGCTCGGTATTTACTTCAGAGGAGCCTACGGAAGCGGTAGTCTAGATTATCCTCTCTTTCATGACCGCGACCGAACCAAATTTGACAACTTCGTTCTTCGTGCTAGCGGCTCTGATTGGGCTTACACATTGATGCGTGACGGATTGGGACAAGAACTGCCACAAGAAAATGCTTTCATTGGACACCAGGGGTTCCGACCGAGCATCGTTTTTGTTAATGGCGAATACATGGGTATCCACAATATTCGGTCTCGGGCAGATGAAAATTACGTTCAAGAAAACAACAGCATCGCTGCTGGAGCGTTTGATCTAATCAACGATTATGGAGTTGTTGAAGAGGGCAGCGATTCAGCGTTTTGGGTGATGGATGGCTTGTTCAATCAAGACCTCAGCGTACAGGCGAATTTTGATGCTTTGTCAGACGAAGTGAACATGCAAGATTTTGCAGATTATTGGGCTACGGAAATTTGGTCGAGCAATAGGAGTTGGGGGCATAATGTGGTTTTATGGAAGCCTCGCATCGGCGGAAAATGGCGATATGTATTGACTGACCTCGATCGTGGCTTTTCGGGATCTACCAATGATGACCTTTCGGATTTCACTCAGTCGGACGGTGATAATTACGATTATGCGCGTACATGGATCCGTCACGCTCTCGAGAATGACGGATACGCCGCATATTTTGCACAGCGCTTCGCTGATCACCTGCACACTGCGTTCCACCCTCAAAGGGTCCAATCTCTTGTTAATCAATGGTCAGCTTCGATAGAAGAAGAGATTCCTTACCACGTCGAAAGGTGGTCAGGTACAACATCTTCCTATGGTGATGGCATTGAGTCGGTGGATTACTGGAATGAGGAAGTTCAAGAACTTAAAAGTTTTGCCGAGGAGCGAACTTCATTCATGATAGAGGATGTGTCAAATGAATTTGACTTATCGGAAACTGTGCAATTATTCACGGCCAATTTGCCTGCCGAGGCAGGTGACATCCGGCTCAATGATTTCAATATTCCGGGCAGTCCGTGGCTTGGCCCTTATTACGCAGACATGCCGATGGAATTGACCGCAGAGTCAAAACCGGGCTATGTATTCTTAGGTTGGTCGGAGGCTGTTGAAGTGCCACTGGTTCTCGAGGGTTCAGAATGGAAATACCACGACCTCGGTGAGGACCTTGGCATTGATTGGCGCCTTCCAGATTATCCAGATTCGGACTGGGCGTCGGGCAATGCGGAATTAGGTTACGGCGATGGAGATGAAGCTACAGAGGTTTCATATGGTGAAGACCCAGATAACAAGCATCCAACCACGTATTTCCGTCACCATTTCGATACCGGAAATCAGCTGCCGTTGACCATTTCGGCTCTTTTTAAATTACGGCGAGATGACGGAGCGGTAGTTTACCTTAATGGTGAGGAGGTCTTTCGCAGCAACATGCCGAACGGTTTAGTCACCTTTGACACCTTCTCACCTGATTCTGCGGGTGACGAATCTGAGACCAATTGGT
>DIHQ01000013.1:8630-9011 GCA_002420235.1 Flavobacteriales bacterium UBA5692 | reverse complement strand
GGACAGAAAGCAGTGAAGACCATTTCAACCAAAGACGTGTCGAACTTCAAATTGCGTAAGGGAATGCCCATTGGTGCGCGCGTTACATTGCGTCGCGAACGCATGTATGAGTTTTTGGACCGTTTAATTGCTATATCGCTGCCACGTACTCGTGACTTTCAGGGAGTGAGGGCAAAAGGTTTTGATGGCCGCGGAAACTTCACTTTCGGTGTGAAGGAACAGGTTATTTTTCCAGAGATCAACCTCGACGAGGTGAAGTTCTTCAACGGTATGGACATCACCATTGTCACAACAGCTAACACCGACGAGGAAGCGCAAGCGTTGCTCGAAGGCTTCGGATTCCCTTTCAAAAAGTAGTAAGATGGCAAAAGAATCAATGAA
>DIHQ01000013.1:0-8324 GCA_002420235.1 Flavobacteriales bacterium UBA5692 | reverse complement strand
AGAATCAATGAAAGCGCGTGAGCGCAAGCGAGCCAAAATGGTAGCGAAGTACGCGGCGAAGCGTGCGGCATTGAAAGCAGCTGGTGATTGGGAAGGTTTGCAAAAGCTTCCACCAAACAGTGCGGCTGTTCGCATGCACAACCGTTGCCAAATTACCGGCCGCCCTCGCGGATACATGCGTCAGTTTGGAATTTCTCGCGTTCTCTTCCGTAAAATGGCATTGTCAGGGAAGATACCTGGCGTCAAAAAAGCAAGTTGGTAACCCACGAATAGACTGAAGAACATGAATACTGATCCGATCGCAGATTACCTTACTCGCGTCCGTAACGCGCAGATGGCCGGTCACAAAGTTGTGGAAATTCCAGCTTCCAATATGAAGAAGGAGATGACTCGCATTTTGTTTGACAAGGGGTACATCTTGAATTACAAGTTCGACGATGCGGGCTATCAAGGCACCATCAAGATTGCTTTGCGCTACGACAGCAAGACCAAGCGTCCTGCCATTACAGAATTGCAGCGTGTCTCCACCCCTGGATTGCGTTTGTATGCCGGCTCGGGAGACATTCCGCGTGTATTGAATGGTCTCGGAGTTTGCATCGTTTCTACTTCGAAGGGTTTGATGACTGACAAGGAAGCCCGCAAGATGAATATCGGCGGCGAAGTTGTTTGTACCGTTTATTGATATTTAAGGAATAGCATTATGTCACGGATAGGAAAAGCACCCATTGCAGTACCCGAAGGAGTCACAGTGACGATTAACGGGTCGTCAATCATGGTCAAAGGTCCCAAAGGGGAGCTGGAGGAGACCATCGATCCTGAGTTCGGTGTGGAGTTGAATGATAATGTTTTGACTTTCACACGCCCTTCTGATCACAGAAATCATCGCTCAAAACACGGTTTGTATCGTTCCTTGGTGAACAACATGGTGGAAGGAGTAACCAATGGATACAGCATTCGTTTGGAATTGGTTGGTGTTGGATTTCGAGCCTCCTCCGCAGGACAAGATTTGACTTTAGCATTGGGATTCAGCCACCAAATAGTCATGCGTTTGCCTGAAGAGGTTAAGGTGAAAGCGGAAACGAAAAAAGGGGAGAATCCATATGTAGAATTATCCTCGAACGACAAGCAGCTCATCGGCACGGTAGCTGCTAAGATTCGCTCGTTGCGAAAGCCTGAGCCATACAAAGGCAAAGGTATTCGTTACGCCGGTGAACAGATTCGTCGCAAGGCTGGTAAGACCGCCGCTAAATAATTGAGAAAATGGGAACGAAAAAAACATTCTCACGCAATCGCATCAAGCGCCGCGTTCGTGGAAAAATCCACGGGACTGCTGAGTGTCCACGGCTGTCTGTTTTCCGCAGCAACAAACAGATTTATGCACAGATCATTGATGACCGTGCAGGCCGCACGTTAGCCGCAGCGGGCTCGTTGGGTGCTGACGATGCAAAGGGACCTAAGCTAGACCAAGCCACAGCAGTTGGCAAGATAATCGCAGAAAAGGCCAAAGCTGCCGGAATCGAATCCGTCGTGTTCGATCGCAATGGCTATTTGTATCACGGCCGGGTAAAGTCTCTGGCAGAAGCTGCCCGCGGAGCAGGGCTCAAATTCTAAATAAAGATGGAACAACGTCAACAACGTCAACAGCGCAAAGGACGCGAGAACCAGCAACAATCTCGAACCGGAGATCCGGATTTGAAAGAGCGATTGGTTGGTATTAATCGTGTAGCCAAGACTACCAAAGGTGGTAGAACCTTTAGCTTCAGCTCTATTATGGTCGTCGGCGATGAGAAAGGCCGCGTTGGTCATGGATTGGGGAAGAGCCGTGAAGTGGCAACTGCCATTCAGAAAGGCATAGAAGACGCCAAGAAAAATATGATTGCAGTGCCATTGGTAAAAGGGACCATCCCCCATGCGCAGGAAATGAAATTCGCTGGGGCGCACGTCATGATACGACCTGCCTCGCCCGGAACGGGAGTCATTGCAGGTGGTGCGATGCGTGCCGTCTTGGAAAGTGCTGGCATAAAAGATGTTCTCGCGAAGTCACTAGGCTCGAGCAATCCGCACAATGTGGTTAAGGCAACTTTCAATGCCCTTCAAGCGTTAAGGAGCGCCAGTGATGTTGCTCAACTGCGAGGAATTTCTGTACATAAAGTGTTTAACGGTTAATCTCGAATACCATGGGAAAAATCAGAATCACACAAGTGCGGAGCACCATAAATCGCCCCAAGAGGCAAAAGGCCACAATCCAAGCCTTAGGAATTAAGAAATTGCACAATCCGGTCGAGCACGAGGCTACACCACAGATTTTAGGAATGGTTCGGAAAGTGAGCCACCTCGTCACGGTAGAAGAACTTTAAATCATTAACCAGCATAAGCCATGAATCTCAGCAATCTCAAGCCAGCAGATGGTTCTCGCAAACAGCGCAAGCGAGTTGGTCGCGGTGAAGGATCCGGTCAAGGAGGAACCTCTACACGGGGTCACAAGGGAGCGAAATCGCGCTCCGGTTACAAAAGTAAAATCGGTTTCGAAGGAGGCCAACAGCCGCTCCAACGTCGTGTTCCAAAGTTTGGCTTCACCAATCCAAACCGAGTGGAATACAAAGGCATTAACCTAGACACCCTCCAAGAATTAATTGAACGTAAGAAGCTCAAATCAGTTACGCTCAAAGACCTCGTTGAAAACGGTTTGTCAGGTAAGCGTGACTTAGTCAAAATCCTCGGAAGAGGTGAGCTAAAAACAGGAGTGCCTGTGACAGCGCACAAATTTTCAGCATCTGCAAAAGCGGCTATTGAAGCGGCTGGCGGTGAGGCGACCGAAGCATAATTCATGAAAAGATGAAGAATTTTTTCAATCAGATTTTGAATATTTGGAAGCACGAAGAGTTGCGCCAGAAACTTGGCATAACGTTGGGCTTGATTTTGGTTTATCGAGTCGGATCTTTTATCGTAATTCCAGGTGTGAACAGCGACGTTTTGGCTGAGCAAATGGCTCAGTCAGGAAGCGGTGGTTTGGGTAACCTGTTGTCCTTGTTCACCGGAGGCGCATTTACGCGTGCCTCAATTTTTGCTTTAGGGATCATGCCTTACATCTCGGCATCGATTATTTTCCAGTTACTGGGTATCGCAGTACCTGCAGTACAGAAGATGCAAGCTGAGGGAGAGAGTGGTCGAAAAAAAATCAATCAGTACACGCGTTTCTTGACAATCGCTATCACATTAGTTCAGGCACCTGGTTACATCGCTACTTCGGTCGCGGGCGTGCCGGGTGCGGTTGCAAATCCTTCGACGTTTTGGTGGTTTAGTGCAGTGTTGATTTTGGTATGTTCAACCCTCGTGATTATGTGGTTGGGCGAGCGTATCACGGATAAGGGCGTTGGTAATGGCATTTCCTTGCTCATTATGATTGGGATAATTGCAACATTCCCTCAAGCCATAATTCAAGAATTCATCCACCCGGATACCTCGGTTTTCTTTTTCTTGGTTGAGATGGCTTTTCTATTAATCGTTATCGGTGCCAGCGTTGCTCTGGTTCAGGCCTTACGTAAGGTTCCTGTTCAAATGGCGAAGATGCAAGCTGGTGGTTCGCACCTTCCTCAAGGCGCGGGTGCACGCAGCTACATTCCATTGAAAGTAAACTCCGCAGGTGTCATGCCCATCATTTTCGCTCAGGCAATTATGTTCGTGCCATTGTACCTGACGCAGAGCGAAACATTTCAAGATAATGCTGCATTGCAAAGCTTGTCTGATTTTAATGGATTGTGGTATAACCTAATCTTCTTCGTGATGATTGTGGTCTTTACCTATTTCTACACGGCGATAACAGTCAACCCCAACCAAATGGCGGATGATTTAAAGCGCCAAAACAGTTTTGTTCCGGGTGTAAAGCCAGGAAAGCCCACAGCGGATTTCTTGGAGCGCGTACTGTCTAACATTACGCTACCTGGTTCATTGATGCTGGCCTTGATTGCCATTTTACCGGCAATCGTGTTCAGCCTTGGATTAACAAAAGCGCAAGGCTTCTCAATTTTCTTCGGCGGAACGTCGCTGTTGATCATGGTGGGAGTCGTTCTGGATACTCTTCAGCAAATCGAGAGCTACTTGCTCTCGCGTCACTACGATGGTTTGATGAAGTCCGGAAAATTGCGTGGCCGTCCGCAGTCGCCTGTGGGTGGTATTGCGGGATAACCTGAAATGGGTTTCGGCCGACGCGTGCATATCAAAACGGACGAAGAGGTCGAGCTCCTTCGGGAAAGTTCTTTGCTTGTAGGGAAAACGTTAGCTGCCGTAGCAGGATGGATTCGTCCAGGCGCTACGACTCTGGAGCTCGACGCGGTCGCGGAAGAATTCATTCGCGATCACGGCGCAGAACCAGGCTTTAAAGGATATGGAGGATTTCCAAATTCCTTGTGTACCTCCGTGAATGAGGCGGTTGTACATGGCATTCCAAACAATCGGCCTTTAGAAGAAGGGGATATTGTGTCCATCGATTGCGGAGTGTTGAAGAACGATTTTTACGGAGATAGTGCTTACACCTTTGCGGTGGGGGAGATTGCTCCGGAAGTTCAGCAGCTGCTAGACGTCACCAAAGAATGCCTCCGGCTTGCCATTGAGCAGGCGGTGGTTGGCAAACGAATCGGAGACATTGGATCCGTTTGTCAGCAACATGCCGAACAAAATGGCTACGGAGTGGTTCGGGAATTGGTAGGTCACGGATTGGGTCGTTCGTTGCACGAAGCACCGGAAGTCCCCAATTACGGTCGACGTGGAAATGGTCCGCGTTTGATGGACGGAATGGTTTTGGCCATCGAGCCCATGATCAACCTAGGTCGAAAGGAAGTCTTCCACATGGAAGACGGCTGGACAATCGTGACGGCTGACCGTACGGTTAGTGCACACTATGAACACGATGTTGTAGTGCGCAAAAATCAAGCGGATGTTCTCTCAAGTTTTGACGAAATAGAAAAAGTCTTACAACATTAAAAACGAATTCTAACCAGAGTTTAAATCATATGGCGAAACAAGCGTCCATAACGCAAGACGGTACAATTCTCGAGGCATTGTCCAATGCAATGTTTCGAGTTGAATTGGAAAATGGGCATATAATTACGGCCCACATTTCAGGAAAGATGAGGATGTATTACATCAAAATCTTACCCGGTGACCGTGTTCGGGTGGACATGTCTCCCTACGACTTGACTAAAGGCAGGATTTCGTTCAGATACAAGAAATAATTGCTCTATGAAAACCCGTGCATCACTTAAAAAGCGAACTGCCGACTGTAAGATTGTTCGTCGGAAAGGACGCTTGTACGTCATTAACAAGAAGAATCCTAAAATGAAGCAACGTCAGGGTTAATCCTGACGTCGTCAAACCCATCGCTCATGGCACGTATAGCTAGTATTGATATTCCGCGTAATAAAAGAGGAGTTATTGCACTCACCTACATCTACGGCATTGGCCGTAGCCGAGCATCTCAGGTGCTCGCGGAATGCGGAGTATCGGAAGATAAAAAAGTTGAAGATTGGACTGATGATGAAGTCGGTGCAGTGCGTAATGCCATATCCACTGGCTTTAAGGTGGAAGGGGAATTGCGCTCTGAAGTCCAATCGCACATCAAGCGTTTGATGGATATCGGAAGCTACCGAGGCATCCGCCATCGTAACGGATTGCCGTTGCGTGGACAACGCACCAAGAATAATTCGCGCACTCGAAAGGGCAAGCGCAAGACTGTTGCGAATAAGAAAAAATAATTTAATCCATTGAGTTCCTCAAGGAACTGATCACCTAAAAATTAAGACGATGGCGAAGAACGTCAAAAAAAAGAAGAAAGTCGTTGTGGAGGCCACGGGCCAAGCCCACATCCACTCATCCTTCAACAACATCATCATCTCGCTGACCAACATCAATGGGCAGGTGATTTCATGGTCAAGTGCCGGTAAGATGGGTTTCCGGGGCTCCAAGAAGAACACGCCTTACGCCGCACAGGTTGCCGCGGAGGATTGCGGTCGCCAAGCACACGACCTAGGATTGCGTAAAATTCGAGTATTCGTCAAAGGCCCTGGAGCGGGCCGCGAAAGCGCCATGCGCGCTCTGCACAACATGGGAATCGAAATCATCGAAATCATCGATGCAACGCCTTTCCCACATAATGGATGTCGCCCACCAAAGCGTCGTCGCGTCTAATTCACATCGTCGAACCTAAGAATAGTTATCCGATATGGCACGTTACCGCGGACCCAAATCAAAAATAAGTCGCCGTTTTAAGGAGGCGATTTTCGGCCCAGACAAAGCCCTTGAGCGCCGGCCTTATGGCCCCGGCCAGCATGGCAATACCCGCCGCCGAAAGAAGGAATCTGAGTACTCCGTACAGCTGGCTGAGAAGCAGAAGGCAAAGTACACTTACGGAATCTTGGAGAAACAATTCTCCAATATGTTTAAGCAAGCGAATGCCCGCCCCGGTATCACCGGTGAGATTTTGCTTCAATTCTGCGAAAGCCGACTGGACAATGTTGTATTCCGACTAGGAATGGCGAACTCCAGGCGCGGAGCACGTCAGTTGGTCACACATCGTCACATTATGGTGAACGGTCACGTGGTCAATATCCCTTCATACCGTCTTCGTCCCGGCGACAGTGTGGCGGTGCGTGAGAAGAGCAAATCATTGACAGCCATCACCAGCGCAATCGGTGCAGCCCCCAAGCGATTGGAGTGGTTGGACTGGAATACGCAAAATATGACTGGCACATTTATTAGTATCCCAACACGTGAGCAAATCCCTGAGAATATCAAGGAGTCCCTCATCGTTGAATTGTACTCGAAGTAACCCTAAAACCTGAGACATATGGCAATTCTAGATTTCCAGAAACCAGATAAGGTAATTATGTTGGACTCGACTGAGTTCAATGGCACCTTTGAATTCCGACCCCTTGAGCCAGGTTTTGGTATCACTGTAGGTAATGCATTACGTCGCATCTTGCTGTCATCCCTTGAGGGACATGCGATTACTAGCGTGAAAATCGACGGCGTCGAGCACGAATATTCCACCATCAAAGGCGTCCAAGAAGACGTTACGGAGATGATCTTAAACCTGAAGCAAGTTCGTTTCAAGCGCCAAATTGAAGGCACAGAGGGAGAAACTGTGACGGTCAAGGTGAAAGGCCAGAAGGCCTTTACTGCAGGTGACATCGGTCAATTCACTTCGGCCTTCCAGGTCATGAACCCCGACCATGTTATCTGTAACATGAATGAGTCGGTCTCATTGACTTTGGAATTGAACATTGGTAATGGCCGTGGGTACGTTCAAGCTGAAGAGAACAAGCGCGAAGGTGCTGCCCTTGGTACCATCGCCATGGATTCCATCTTCACGCCCATTCGTAACGTGCAATACGAAGTAGAGAATTACCGAGTTGAACAGCGTACTGACTACGAAAAGCTTATCCTGCACCTCGAGTGTGACGGCAGCATATCTCCTAAGGATGCCTTGCAGGAATCAGCGAAGATTTTAATTCAGCACTTCATGTTATTCAGCGACGAGCGCATCTCACTCGAATTAGAGGAGCGTGTTGAAGTCGAGGAATTTGATGAAACCAGCTTGCACATGAGACAATTGCTCAAGACAAAGTTGAGTGATATGGATCTCAGTGTTCGTGCTTTGAACTGCCTAAAAGCGGCAGATATAGAATCATTGGGCGAGTTGGTTAGCTACAATAAAAACGACCTATTGAAATTCCGAAACTTTGGAAAGAAGTCTCTCACGGAATTGGAGGATTTGGTCGAGAACAAAAACCTTTCATTCGGAATGGATGTGAGTAAATACAAACTCGACAAAGAGTGAAGTCATGCGGCACAACAAAAATTTCAACCACCTAGGTCGTAAGACCGCGCACCGTAAGGCCATGTTGTCAAACATGGCATGCTCACTGATTGAGCACAAGCGCATCTCTACCACTGTGGCCAAGGCCAAGGCATTGCGCCAGTATGTTGAGCCAATTGTTACGCGTTCGAAGCAGGACACCACGCATAGCCGTCGTATTGCTTTCAGTGCTCTTGGTAACAAGTATGCGGTGTCTGAGCTGTTCCGTTCAATTGGTCCCAAAGTAGCAAGTCGGGATGGAGGCTACACGCGTATCATCCGCACTGGAAATCGCTTGGGTGACAATGCTGAGATGTGCATGATTGAGCTCGTTGACTTCAACGATATTTACGGCGCTGAGGCTAAGAAGAAGCGATCACGTCGTTCGCGTCGTGGAGGTGGAAAGTCTGCCTCTGTTTCTGCCGTTGAAGCTGTAGCTGTTGAATCTGCCGCTGAAGAAGCACCTGCGGCT
>DIHQ01000071.1:14752-15298 GCA_002420235.1 Flavobacteriales bacterium UBA5692 | reverse complement strand
TCCGGCTTCAGCAGCGGCTACGGCACCTCGCCCTCTTTGATTCACGGCTCCACCATATGCTGCACCTGTGTTGATGAGCACAGGATCCATTGGTCGATTGAATAGTACGAGCCTTCCCTTTACTTCCTCTCTAGGTAATTCGCTCAACTGATCAAAAGATTTGACTTCTACTACCTTGCCACGTAACGGTGGATTTATTGGTGTGCCAATTGATCCACCGAGTGCTGTTACGTGTAAAGGTTGTGCGACGCCATCAATAATTGCGTTAGAATTGGCCACCGTGCCTCGGGTCCAACTTGGGACCATAACCGGCATGACCCAAACGGAATCAGCACCATAGCCCTCGAGAACAATTTGACCCCAGTGCATGGCATCGAAGGCACTTTGTGAACCACTCAGCCTATGGCCGATGTCTTTGGTCAATTGGCGAAGGTTCTCGTGCGCCTCCCCGTGGGTAAGAGCTTCGTCGTAGATGGCACGAATAATGGCACTATCTCTAGCGCTGTTGGGGTTATGCAGAGTGTATAATGGGGATTGGCCTTGGAC
>DIHQ01000071.1:0-14462 GCA_002420235.1 Flavobacteriales bacterium UBA5692 | reverse complement strand
CAGAGTATATAATGGGGATTGGCCTTGGACAAGAGGAGTGAGGCCGACAAGGATTGTTAGTGAGATGATCGTACTTCGCATGTCCGAAAATAAGTCAAATGATAGGCCGCACTAATGTGGTGCTATACCTTTGATATCTAATTTGATTTGTTATGCGCCATAACCTTTCTGAAACGAACGAACTGCTACGGGACCGCCGGAGCATAAGTCCAGAGCGATTTTCTACTCGCAAGGTGCACAAAGAAATTGTTGAGCAAGTCCTGGTCAACGCGACTTGGGCGCCTACCCATGGGATGACGCAGCCTTGGCGCTTCAAGGCTTATGTAGGGCGAGGCATGAAACGCATCGGCCCGAAGCTGGCTGAATGGTATGCTCAATATGCGGGTGAGGAAGCATCACCGAATAAGGTGGCAAAGCTGGAAGCTCGAGGTGAAAAGGTGACTGCGCTAGTAGTCTTGGGGTTGGAACCGGACACAACCGGACGGATTGGCATCAAGGACGAGCGCATGGCTGTGGCATGTGCGGCGCAAAATATGTATTTGACCTGCACGGCACACGGCATTGGGGGATTCTGGTCAACTCCGAAATTCCTACAATTACCCGAAGTGAAGGCATTCATTAATCTCCCTGAAAACGGCGAAGTTCTGGGTATTTTTTATATGGGATATCCAGAGGACGGTTCATGGCCGAAAAGCCATCGCAAGCCGCTCGAGTATGTTACGGAATGGAATGATTAATGCTCATTTTTACGGCAGGATGATCCGCAATTCAAAAGCAAATCCAGCCTGTGGCATGAAGATTCTAACATTAGCTTTCTCAAGGTCACGTTCCCATTGGGCCTCTCCCCAGCGATTGGTTGACCACTCCCTCCACCAAATGCAGCCCGCGTAAATCCCGGCTTTTTTGGTATCTGCTCCTCGATAAAGAATACCGACTTCGGCGCGCAGGGGCACTGTCCAGCGTCGCTGTCTGTTTTCTTCGACTTGGTACTCGTGGTATATCGGCCCAATTTGCTGGTAACCTGTGGTGAAGACATCGCTCAATAGGAAATCGATGCAGACGCCGCCGCCGGCATAAAGTGCCCACCGCTTGTTCAGGGGTACTTTCGTTTGTGCTAAAAGTGGCAAACGGTACCGGCCTGCCCTCAGGGATAAGGTATCTGCTGTCTCGCCATCACTGATTTCAGAACCGAAAGTCAGCCCCCAGTTTGAGCGCATGCGAAGGGTTTCAAGTCCTGTTTCCACGCTCCAAGTGCTGCTTTTGAAGTTGCGGTGCAGACGTAAACCGAAACCGCTTCCAGTTTGCGGCTGCCATTCTAACGTAAGCCCCTCGTCATTGGCCTGTATTGATTCATACCCCACGGCCTCCAAAGGAATCACTCCTGAGATGCTAACCCCTAATTCCCAATCTGACACTCGTCCCTGTGCGGAGATTGAAGCGCTTAAGGCCCCCACCAATGCAACCGCTAGAACTGCTCCGGTTACAACGAGTAAAGTGTAGCGTAAACCGTCAACGGGGATGAACTTGGTACGGTGATTCGCATGCACGAGGTGATTGCAATGCAAAGCTTTCCGAAAATGGGTTCGAGGTACGCCAAAGAGCCATTGGCCATCTTCCTCGTGGCGTTCGAAGGGAACTTCTTCCGTACGCAGCATTTCTTCGTATTCTTCAGCATGCTCCGGTTCAGCGAAGGAGAAAACATAGTACCGGTTGTCGCCAGGGTGGATGAAATAATTGGTCCAACGCATACCAAATGCTAAGTTATGGATTCCATTTGGCTCATTGGAAATGAAAAAGGCCCGGAGGAAACCGGGCCTTGGTAACATTTTCTCACTTTAATGTCACAAAGTAGCCACAATATGAACGTTGAGTTCAATGTCGTCGTTGATCAGTTTGTCCCCGAGGTCAGGAAACAAGTCAGGGAAGGCTCCAGAGCGGAACTTAACGTTATGCTTGGATCGGTCAAACGTAATAGAAGCATCGATAATCATATTTCCGTCCTCTTCACTGATTTCTATAGGAAATGTAATGGGCTGTGCGATTTCACGAACGAAAATTTTGCCGTAGGCATAATCTACACTCTCTTTTGACTTAATCCCTGCAATGTCCATGCGGGAAAAGGGGAATTGCTCGACTCCGAAAAAATCCTCTGACTTCAAGTGCCGCGTAAGTCTTTGCTTTGATTTGTCTCCCATGTCCTCGTCTGTTACGACGATGCTATTCATATCGATGGCAATGAAACCCTTCGAAAACGTTTTGTCGACTACGTCGACACTACCCTTGTGCACGTTAACTGTTCCCACATGATATTCTGTGGTGATTTCAGTCCCTTTCCAATTGATGACGCTTTCTTCTGCATCAACTGTATACGAACCGCCCATGAATTCTATGGCTTCGGATGCTTGGGTTTCTTCTTTAATTACCGGCTCCACAGATTCTTTTGCGGTCGGCGTTGCGCAGGAGCTCACAACGATGGAAATTGCACTTGCGACCCAGATAGATTTATTCTTCATTGTTTTTTTATTTGACTCAATAACAAGCGATTTACCTATCTGTTCAAGGCTGAACGTACAATTGTAGCGATGACTTTGCCATCAGCCTTGCCGGCCATTCGACTTGATGCGATTCCCATAACTTTTCCCATGTCGGCCATACTGGATGCGCCTGTTTCGGACAGGATGGATCGAACCTCTGTTTGGATTTCTTCTTCTGTGAGTGGTTGGGGGAGAAACTCGGCGATTACAGCAGCTTGAGCTCGTTCCTCCGCTTCGAGATCAGTGCGGCCCTGTTCTGCGTAAATATCGGCGGTTTCGCTGCGTTGCTTGTAAAGCTTCGTTAAGATTGTGAGCACATTGGCATCTGGAATTTGATTCCCGTCCAATCCGGTTCTGACGGCTTCCAACATGAGTTTGCTTTTGACATCACGTAAGGCGGCTAGCCGTTCACGGTCCTTCTTGCGCATGGCGTCCTTGATGCCATCTGAAATGATGTTATACATGCTCATTTTCAGTCTACGTTGTCGTGAAGGAAGGGATTATCATTACGCAGTTCAATGGAACGCTCGCCATCCTCATCGGTTTCTTCGAATAGTGTCAAGCGACTGACCTGGCACTTTGATGAGTGATCGATGTCATCTAGTTTCACTTGACGTCGCTTGTACGCGGGTTCGGCTTCTAGGTCTGCCAATCCGCCTGGTGTTTTGAGCTTTCGTGTAAACTGGGAAATGCGTTGATTCCGGGCTTGCAGATCACCATCGTTTGTGCGGGCCACTGGTTCAATGACTTCACGGGAGGCGTTCGGCACTATATCAGGAGTTTGGGACAGGGGCTGGTCCTTCGAAGGATTTTGCGGTGTAATCGGCTGTGAAGGTGGTGTCTCGGTGAAACGTATGCCACCAAGGTTGGGTTCGTCGCTTGTCGTGGGAAGTGGTTCGCTCTCCAACATGTAAACTGTGACTGAAGATGGCTCACCGTTTGAATCCGTCACTTGTGGGCTATTTTCTTCTGGAATTGAATCTGCTTCTGGCGTGTCAGTAGTTTCAATTGCATCCGGAACTAAATCGAACAGCGGAGCTGTGGTCGCAGTTGTTCTTACTTCAGTAGTTTCCTCGTCTTTTATGTAGGGCATTGCCTCTGTCGTCAAATCATCGGCAGGGGATTCTGTAGTATTGTGGGTTGGCTGAACTGGTGCTTTGATTTCCTTGGGGGCTTCTTCCAAGGTAAAGACTGTAGTTTGTGTTTGATCAGGTTTTTCTTTGTGATGTTGAGATTGGAATCCGGTGGCAATGACTGTTACACAAAGGTCCTCGTCTAATTTTTCATCTACTCCGTATCCCCATATCACTTCCGCTGATTGGCCTGCAGCATCTTGGATAAAATCTGTTATTTCCATGATTTCGTCCATTAGGATTTCCTCAGTGCCAAATGTGATGTTAAGCAGGACGAAGTTGGCGCCGGTGATGTCACAGTCGTTGAGCAGCGGTGATTCTAATGCATCGGTTACCGCTGTGCGTGCTCGGCCTTCTCCACTTGCCTTCCCAGAGCCCATGATTGCCCTCCCCGAATTACGCATGACGGTGTTCACGTCGTTCATGTCGACATTGATCTCACCTGTGAGGGTGATCACCTCCGCAATACCTTTAGCGGCAGTGCACAATATTTCATCTGCGTTGTTAAATGCAGCCTGAATGGTCAAGTTTCCATAAAGTTCGCGGAGTTTATCGTTCCGTATAACAAGAAGTGTATCAACAGCCTCCCGCATTTTTTCCAATCCCTCAGTGGCTTGGGCACTCCGGCGACGACCTTCAAATTGAAACGGAATGGTGACGATTCCCACCGTGAGAATGTCCATCTCACGCGCGGCTTGAGCGATAACTGGGGCTGCACCGGTCCCTGTGCCGCCGCCCATTCCAGCAGTGATGAAGACCATGCCGGTCTTTTCACCGATCAATGTCTTGACCTCTTCAAGCGTTTCGATTGCAGCGTTACGGCCGACGTCGGGAAGGGAGCCCGCGCCTTGTCCGCCTGTGAGGGTAGCCCCAAGCTGAACTTTAATAGGAACAGGGCTAGCGTTAAGTGCTTGGGCATCGGTGTTACACACAATAAAATCCACGCCTTGGATGCCGCGGTCATACATCGTGTTCACTGCATTAGATCCGCCTCCACCAACACCGATGACCTTGATCGGAGAGGTAAGTGAAGAGTAAGGGTTGGTAGTGCTCATGTCGTTCATCTCAATTCGTGTTCCTGTGATTATTGAATTTCCTCATCTTCCACAAAGTACTTGCGCATGCGTTCGAGGATGCCCACGCGCTCCGTTCCCACGGCTTGACCGGCTTCAGCCTCTCCGTTGCTCGCAATGCGGTCAAAGCCCTTAATGACTAGTCCAACACCGGTTGCAAAACTCGGTGCTGTAACCTCTTGGTTTGGCGCCTCTGCGAGATGCTCGCTTGGATATCCGACGCGGCAGTCCATTCCGGTAACGTATTGAAAAAGCTGGGTAACATGGCGCAATTGCGAGCCACCGCCCGTCAAGACTACGCCACCAATCAGTTGATCTGCAAAGCCAGAGTTGCGGATTTCGAAGTGTACGTGCTCGATGATTTCGGTCATGCGAGCTTCGATGATACTCGCAAGGTTTTTCAAGCTGATTTCGCGCGGGTTGCGCCCTTGCAATCCTGGGATGCATACAATTTCATTATCCTTCATTTCCGTGGCGATGGCGGAACCAAAACGTTGTTTAAGTAATTCAGCCTGTTTCTTCATTATTTGGCATCCTTGGCGGATATCCTCCGTCAGTACGTTTCCGCCGAATGGAATGACCGCCGTGTGGCGGATGATGCCGTCTTGGAAAATGGCTATGTCGGTTGTTCCACCTCCGATGTCCACCAATGCTACTCCCGCTTCTTGCTCTTCGGCGCTCAAAACCGAAGCAGAAGAGGCGAGTGGTTCAAGGATTAATTGATCTACATTCAATTCTGCCTTTTCGATGCAACGGTTGATGTTGCGGATGGCCGCAATCTGTCCAATAATAACGTGGAAATTGGCTTCTAGACGTATGCCACTCATCCCGACTGGTTCCTTTATTCCCCCCTCGTTATCCACGGTGTACTCCTGCGGTAAGACATGCAAAATTTCCTCGCCGGGCTGCATCACTTGGCGGTACATGTCTTGGATCAAGGCGTCAATGTCGACTTGGCTGATTTCCGACTCCAGATTGTCACGTGTACGTTGCCCACGTGTCTGTTGACTCTTTATGTGTTGCCCGGCAATTCCTACATTGACATCTACAAACACTGCACCGGAAGTACGCTTGGCTTCTTCAATGGCGGTGCGGATCGAATCTACTGTTTTTTCTATGTTGGCCACTACGCCGCGGGACACTCCCACGGATTCGCTTTTTCCGTACCCGAGGATTTCAATTTTACCGTGTTCGTTACGTCGCCCGACGAAACAGGCGATTTTCGTTGTGCCAATGTCAAGGCCAACTACAATCTTTTCTTGGGTGTTTGATACAGAATCCATGGGTTATAAGTTGCTTAATAATAACGTTGGGCAACCACTTGATCGCTAAAGGTCAAGTCGATGCGTTTGTAGACGTTCAGGTTGCCCCTTTTGATGTGCTCGGTATAGAATACAAGGAGTTTATTCAGTTTATCTTCAATTTGCCGAGTATCGCCAAATTGAATTCGGGCCGCTCCGATGCGGGGGACTACAGTCAACCTACCGGCTCCATCGACCTCAATTTGATCGATGAATGCAGACCAAATTGGATCGCCGGCCGTGGCTTGAATCAATGCAAAAGCTTCAGCAGCGGTATCGAACGAAGAAGAGTGTATGACTGGCACTCGAGCGGTATAGTGAGGCGATAGAGGAAGCTTCATGCCTTCAGAATCGATGTAAAAATCCGGCACCTCATCTGACGTATGTACCCGAGCAAGTGGCTTACGTTGGGTGACGCGAACGTGAAGCGTGCGGTCAAGTCCGGGATAAATTTCAACGCCATCAATCGCAGGAATCCGACGTACCCATCGCTCTACATCGTAAAGTGACAAATCGGTAATGTGGGTGCCCGCAATGCTGTCATTGGCGTAAATGTGATTGCGAACACTAGCGGCATCGACAAAAAACATTCCATCGATTTTGACTACATCCACTTCTAACCTTTCATACCTCGCATTGGACTCACGTTCCACTGAGAATCCAACTAAGGCTCCACTGCCGGCAAGAAGCAAAACTACTGAGGCGATGGAGAGGATGGTTCGATTCATGTTCTATTCAGGTGCGAGGTTTGAATCTCTTGATGTCTTCTTTTAGCCATTGAGCGAGAGGTTGAACGTATCGGTCGATATCGCCAGCACCTAGGGTCATTAGCACGTCGGGAGGGAATTCTTTTAGGTTATCGAATATCTGATTTGATTTGATGAGGTATTTGTGGTGGTGGGGGATGTTTTCAAACAGGACTTGTGAATCGATTCCTTTGATGGGGGCTTCGCGTGCTGGATAAATAGGAAGCAAAAACACACGGTCTAATTGGGCCAATGTCCGACCGAATTCAATTAAATTATCTCTGGTTCTCGTGAATAAATGCGGTTGAAAAACACCCGTGATTTCCCGTCCTGGATGGTGCATGCGAACCGCTGCAATGGCGGCTTCCAATTCTACCGGATGGTGTGCATAGTCATCGATGTAAATACCGTATTCCTCTCGGATATGATAGGTGAATCGCCGTCTAGTACCTTGGAAGTCACCAAGTCGTTTCAAGCAGATATCTGCGGCTGCGCCGGCGGCCTCCGACAGGCACAGAGCGGCCAATGCATTTTTCACATTGTATACTCCTGCCAGTGGAAAACGAATATTCTCATACCAAGTTTTACCGAGCCAGATATCTCCAACTAACCAGCTGTTTTCGATACGCAAGTTAGTCGCGGCTACATGCAATGCTTCGGCTCTTTTTCGGGAGGTTGTGACGCCGTATCGCATGCCCTCGACACCTTTAATTTGTACGCCGGACTCCATAAAAAGCTTTCCACTTATCTGTTTGGTAAATGCTTTGAAACCTTCATGAAACGAAGCGGTATCACCATAAACATCAAGGTGATCCGGATCGGCGCTTGTTATGATAGCGTGGGTGGGGTGGAGATGGAGAAAGCTGCGATCGAATTCGTCCGCTTCTACTACGGTCCAATCGGCATTCGGTGACCACAGAACGTTCGATTGCTCTTTTACTAAAATTCCGCCGATGAGGGCTCGGCAACCTGTTGGCTGCCCTTGCATCAAATGGGCGAGTATGGATGAGGTAGTGGTTTTTCCGTGCGTTCCGGCAACGGCCAATGTCGGGTTGTTTTCAGTAAGCGAGCCCAGGATTTCACTGCGCTTGCCTATTCGGCAACCACTATCACGTGCTTGAACAATGATTGGAAAATCTGAGGGCACTGCAGGGGTCCGAACGACAAGTGCACTAGTGATGGGCACTTCTGCCAACCAATTTTTGAAATGCTGTACGGCTAACGTGTCCGATTCTCCAGCGCTGATGGAAAACCCATTTGACTTCAGTTTGGCAATCAACTCGGAATTTCTTTGGTCGTACCCGGACACGACAATGCCTTCGGCATGGAAGTAACGTGCTATGGCACTCATTCCAATGCCGCCGATGCCAACAAAGTAGCAATGAGTTATACCGGTCATAGGAGCTTTTCCAGTTCGCTGACAACGTCTTTGGCAGCCTCGGGCCTAGCGGCATGTAAAAGGTTCATCTGCAATGATTTTGCGCGATCCGAATCAGAAAGCAGTTCGGAAATAGCGATATCCAAACGACCAACCACCTCCGAATCGGGGATTAGAATGGCCCCATTTCGATCACTTAAAGAGCGTGCATTTTTCGTTTGATGATCTTCTGCTACAACTGGCGAGGGAACAAGGATGGTTGGCTTACCCACCAGGGCCAATTCTGCGATGGACATTGCACCGGCTCTGCTGGCAATTAATGTTGCGCACGTGTATGCCAAGTCCATTCGATCGATGAAGCCAAAGCATCGGATTCCGGTTTTTATGGGCCCCGGCCATGCCTGCATACGTTTACACATTTCATCGTAGTAACGGGTTCCAGTTTGCCAGATTAAGTCAAAAGGCAATGCTCCTGACGACTTTTCAACCATTCGGCACACCGCGGCATTCATTGATGCTGCACCCAAGCTTCCCCCCATGACAAAAACCACCGGTCGGCTTCCATCAAATTCGAAATGTTTCCAAGCGGATTCAAAGCATCGTCCCTGGTCTGAAACGGCATCTAGCACCTGCATGCGCAAAGGATTCCCAGTCTCCACTATACGGTTTGCGGGGAACCAACGCTCCATACCTGGGAAACCGGCGCAGATCAGACACACCTTCTTGGCCAGCAATCGGTTGGTGATTCCTGGAAACGAATTTTGTTCTTGAATTGCGGAGGGGATACCCATTTTCACCGCTTGGTAGAGCACCGGTCCGCTGGCGAAGCCCCCTACACCCACTACTAGTTGCGGCTTAAATCTACTTAGTATGCGGCGCGCATTCCATAGGGAGTGGATCAGTTTGAATGGAAAAATCCAATTGCGTAAGCTGCGCCAATTCCTGTCCAGACCTGTAATCCAAAGCCCTTTGATTGCATATCCAGCGGCGGGAACCTTCTCCATCTCCATGCGGCCTTGAGCACCGACAAAAAGCACGTCGCATTGTGGATGTCGCCGTTTGATTTCGTCGGCTATGGCCAAAGCGGGGTGAATATGACCGCCCGTGCCCCCTCCAGAAATGATGACACGGTTAATGGTGTTCACAGTATCAGCCATAGACTTAAGGTTCGCGGACGATTCGGTTTCCCTCAGGCCGCGTTTTATGAATGGGTTTCTCCCAGTTATCTGGATCGGTCACCGAACGAGAAACTGCTAAAATCATACCGATGGCAAGGCAAGTAAAAATCATCGAAGTACCGCCGTAGGAAACCATGGGTAAGGGTTGCCCAGTTGTAGGGAAAAGCCGAACGGCGACAGCCATGTTCATCATGGCTTGGAAGACCAACATAAAGCCCAAGCCCATTGAGAGTAATCCTCCGAAATGTCGAGGGCATCGGGTGGCTGTGCGCATGGTTCTGTAAAGCAGGATTAAATAGGCCAGCACCAATCCCAATCCACCGATGACTGCACCCCACTCCTCAATAATGAAGGCGTAAATCATGTCTGAATATGGGTGTGGCAAGAAGTTACGTGAGGCACCAGTTCCCGGACCTTTGGGGATTAGGCCTCCTCTATTTATTGCTACTTGGGCGAGCTCAATTTGGTATTCTAATGCGTCACCTTCCGCAACTTTGTCAACGCCTGTAAATCTTTCTAATCTTCCGGCCCACGTGTTGAAACGCGGTAACACTTCCGGAAGGGCCTTGCCTACGCCATAAAGCAATACCAGTCCCAATATGCCTATTCCTGCAATGCGGGCCATATGTCGCCACGGTACGCCACCAATAAATAGCATACCAATGCATACAATTCCGAGTAGTGCTGCAGTAGAAAAGTCGGCAGGTAAGATAAGTCCGCAGATGATTCCGACGGGGACCAAAATGGGCATTACACCAGCTCGGAAGTCATGCAACAGGGTGCGGCGGTTATTCAATTCACGTGCTACATATGTCACCAGTACCACCTTTGCGAAATCGGATGTTTGCAACGTCAGTCCCACAAAAGGAATGCGCAGCCATCGTTTGGCCTCATTGATATCTGCACCAAGCACCAGGGTCAACACGAGTAGCGCGGCGGATACCCACATCAACACCTGAGAAATCCTCGAAAAATATCTAAAGTTAACTTTGTGGACTAAGAGCATGACGCCCCAGCCAAGGGTAAGCATGAGGCCTTGTTTAAATAGGAAACGCAAAGATCCGCCGTCCGATTTATACGCCAATGACGAAATGGCGCTGTACACGGCCAATAGGGACAATAGGCTGAGGATAAAGGTGACCATCCAGATGACCTTATCCCCTTCCAACCAGGCTCCGATGCGCCGGTGCAGGTTCATGCCGTTGCCGTCGAGCATGTTCAGAGGTTACGAACTGCGGCTTTGAATTCACGTCCGCGTTCTTCGTATGAACCGAACAAATCAAAACTTGCGCAGGCGGGTGAAAGCAACACTGTGTGTCCTGGAATTCCCAAGCCGTATGCTAACTGAACAGCCTCAGCGGCAGTTCGAACTTCGTGGTGGCTTTTTACACATTCGCTGAAGGTGTCTATGAGTTTCTTGTTGTTTTTGCCCAGACAAATGAGGTGATCAACCTTGGACGCAACGAGGTGCAGTAAGGAGGTATAATCGTTGCCTTTGTCCACACCGCCGGCGATCCATACAATCGGACCCGCTATACTTTCGAGTGCATACCACGCGCTGTTAACATTGGTTGCTTTCGAGTCGTTGACGAATGCGATGTTATTGGTTTTTGTTACGAATTCCATGCGGTGCTCGATGGCGTCAAATTGCACGAGGCTATCGCGGACACCTTCTTTTCGGAGTTCCAGTGCACGGGCAGCTACGCTCGCAGCCATACTGTTGTACAGGTTGTGTTTGCCCTGCAATGCCAATTCTTGGATGGTCATGGTAAATGGTTTTTGATGAGGAAGATTAATTGTGAATTCGCTAGGATGATCCTTTGAATCGACCGAAGCCAATCCCCAGGACTGTAGGCCGATTTTGGCCAATTTTTTCTGCAATTGAGTTTCGGTGTGGCTATTAGAAACCGCGATCACTCGGGTGGTCAAGGCACCCGTATCTTGGTCGTTTTTCCACCGTGCTACGGATAAAGGGTCGTCCGCGTTGAGTACCAAAATGTCGGATGCGTTCTGATTGGATCCGATGCGCCATTTGGAATCTGCATATTGTTCGATATCGTTGTTGTATCGATCTAGATGATCAGGGGTGATGTTGAGGAGAATAGCGACATCAGGTCGGAAGGATGTTACCCCGTCCAATTGAAAACTGCTGACTTCTACCACCTGAATCGAAGCGGGGCGTCGGCGTTCACTCAAGTCTCGAGCCCAGCTTTTGCCAATATTTCCGATGCATGACACTTCATGACCGGCATTTTCAAATATCGCAGCGATAAGTGCGGTTGTCGTTGTTTTTCCGTTGGAACCAGTGACGGCGATGACACGTTGTCCGTCAGTACGAGCGAAGCGGCTGGCGAATTCGATTTCGCTTATTAGCTCTCCGCCTGCAGATTTGATACGTTGTATGATTGGAGTGGAATCTGGGATGCCAGGGCTTTTGATGACTGTTGCACCAGCAGCTGATGCAGCGAGAAGTCGCGATTCGTCGTGCCCATTAGCTTCCCATTCAATGCCTGCATTGGATAGTGCGCGCTGCGCCATAACGTCAATGGCTCCCGAATCGCTTACCCATGGCTGCAAACCTTTGCGTAATGCAAGCAGTGCAGCTCCCGTGCCGCTTTCTCCTGCTCCTAATATGGGTACGATGTTATGGGACACGGGGTTATCGAACTTTCAGGGTAACAATGGTGACAACGGCCAAGAGAATACCTACAATCCAGAATCGTGCAGTAATCTTGGATTCGGGAATGTTTTGCTTTTGGTAATGGTGATGGAGGGGCGCCATCAAGAATATGCGGCGGCCTTCTCCAGTTTTGCGTTTTGTGTACTTGAACCATCCGACTTGCAAGACCACGGATAGGTTTTCAATCAAGAAAATACCGCACAGTGCGGGTAAGAGCAGCTCCTTTCGGATAGCGATGGCAAACGCTGCGATGATGCCGCCCAAAGCCAAGCTTCCTGTGTCACCCATGAAGACCTGGGCTGGGAAGGCATTGTACCATAGGAATGCGATGCAACCGCCCACAAATGCTGAAATGAAAACTACGAGTTCCTCCGAGCGTGGTATGTAGTGGATATTTAGATAATCAGCTGTTACGATGTTGGATCCGACATAGGCTAAAACTGCAAGGCCTAAGCCGATGATGGCGCTGCTTCCAGTGGCAAGGCCGTCGATCCCGTCTGTGAGGTTGGCCCCGTTGCTAACCGCAGTCACAATTAAGATGACCAGTGGAATGAAAGCCAGCCAGCCCCATCCTACGGCCCAATTGCCCATCCAAGTTACTAGTCGCTCGTAATCGAAGCTGTTATCCTTCATGAAAGGAACGGTGGTTTCGGAGGATTTTTTCGCCTCCCAAATTGGAAGCCCGCTATTGGGTTCGAACACCTCGAATACCGAGCCGTCAGTCGCAGTCACTTGAATGACTTGACCAGAATACTTGCGGTCGTCCGGGTCCTTGATGGTCACATCTGGGTGCCACCACATGATGGACCCAACTATGACTCCGACTCCGACTTGGCCAATGATTTTAAACCGACCGGCAAGGCCTTCCTTATTCTTCTTGAATACTTTGATGTAGTCGTCGAGAAATCCAATCGCGCCTAGCCATACGGTAACCAACAACATCATCTGAGTGTAGATGTTGGATAAATCGGCAAAAAGTAATACCGGAATAAGTATTGCAGATAAAATGATGAGCCCACCCATCGTAGGGGTGCCTTGTTTGTTCATTTGTCCTTCGAGGCCCAAGTCACGGACGACTTCACCGACTTGTTTCAGTTGGAGCCACTCTATGATGCGCTTACCAAATAGAATCCCAATGATTAGGGAGGTGATGAGGCTCATACCTGCGCGGAATGAGATGTATTGGAAAAGACTAGCGCCAGGTGCGTCCATCACGGTGTCGAGGTAGGAGAAGAGGTGGTACAGCATCAGGCTAGGTTGAAAGCGTTCAAGAGTTCTTCGCGGTCATTGAAATCGTAGCGGACCCCTTTGATTTCTTGGTAGGTTTCGTGACCTTTTCCTGCTACCAATACGATGTCGCCTTCACCTGCAATTTGAGCAGCCATACGAATGGCCTCTCTGCGGTCGGAGATTGCGATGCATTTTTTGGCATCGATGGGGTCGAGTCCACTGCGCATTTCTTCGATGATTGCCTCGGGTTCTTCGTCTCTTGGGTTGTCAGATGTAAGGAAAATCCGGTCGCTCCATTGCGCAGCGGTGCGCGCCATGATAGGCCGTTTGGTTGTGTCACGATTGCCACCGCATCCCACCACCGTAACGACTTGGGTCTCTCCAGTGCGAAATGTGTCAATAGTTTTGAGGACATTATCCAGAGCATCAGGGGTATGGGCATAGTCCACAATGGCGGTTATACCTTCAGGTGCCTGTACCTTTTCGAACCTTCCGGCTGGCGGCTTGAGAAGGGAAAGATGGGTGAGTATATCGATTTCTTCCATCTCCAATTCCACTGCAACTGCGAATACGGCTAACAAATTGTACGCATTGAATGCGCCGATGAGTGGGCTGTATAGGTCGTGGCCATTGAGGTGCAATTGAAGTCCTTCCAACGTATTCTCCACTACGCGACCTCGATAATCAGCCATCGATGTGAGGGCGTAATCCTTGATTCGTCCTTTGCAATCCATTACCATGTCGGGACCGTGGGGATCATCTTGATTATACAGTCCAAAACCTTCGCCGTTGATTAAGTCAAACAGGCCTTTTTTAGCTTGGATGTAGGCGTTGAAGTTTCGGTGGTAATCGAGGTGGTCGTGTGTGATGTTCGTGAAGACCGCACCGGCCAATTTTGTCCCAGCTAGGCGGTGCTGATGAATGCTGTGGGAACTGGCCTCCATGAAAACGTACTTGCATCCGGCGTCGGCCATGCGACGGAATAGTTGCTGCATCTGAATTGCATCTGGGGTGGTGTGACTAGCCGGTACCACTTGATCGAGCACACGATTTTCAACCGTAGATAACATTCCAGCGCGGCGGTCCATGGAACGAAACAAACGGTGGAGCAAGCTTACCGTTGTTGTTTTTCCGTTGGTTCCAGTGATGGCGACTACCTTCATCGATTCACTGGGGTCATCATAAAACTTGGAGGCAATGTTACCCATG
>DIHQ01000023.1:3507-15054 GCA_002420235.1 Flavobacteriales bacterium UBA5692 | reverse complement strand
CCGCAAGCTGTGGAAGATTCCTTCGTTCGATCCTTCAACCATTAACGTCGGTATCGGGAGGTCCATGGTTGGGTCCTGATTGTAGTTTATTACGAGATCAATATCATTTTGGACGTCACACTGTGCAATGAGGCGCGCAGCGTCAATATCGCTGAGATCAGCGGCAGAGACTTCTATATCACGCAGTTGATAAACGAGATACCCTTCAAACGTGTAAGAACGCGTTAAGCTATCGTAAGGATTGCCCTCGACATCGAGTTTCGGTATGCCTGGGTCAAGTTGCAGGTACTCCTCTCGGTAATTATTTGAGAGTGGGTTGTCGTTGGTCAAGTATAAAATGAGCTCGTTCTCCAATTCTTGGATGGTTACATCCGGTGCATCTGGACCAGAAACAATCTCGAAGCAGTTATCAAAAAGTGCCTGAGCTTTGTCATCGGCAATGCGCATAAGCTTGACCGATTCAGTGGGGTCCCCGGCCGTGGCACGCGCCCATACAATTCCAACGGTAATGTTGTTGTAATCTCCGGGCTCGAGTGTAAACGGACCTGCGGCTTGAATGAATCGGCGGTCAGCTGGTGGATTACCAGACGTAACCTCTGTCCAAGGTTCCACATCGATTCCACCGGTTCCCCATGCATATGGGTCCGTGTCGCCAGGGAAGAAATAGTCGGCAGGAATATCCAAGTTTGCTCCTAAGGCTGCCGATACACCGTCACCTCCGTATGCCATTTTTTGGCCATTTTTCCAAATGCCATTCATGTAGTTGTAGTAGTGCAAAGGTGTACTGGGCTCACCGTTGATGGGGTTGCCGGAGTTGTTGTAGTAGACGAAGCGGCGCATGCCGAAGCGCTCATTATCTACAACACCATCTCCGTAACCTATGCCGATGCCTTCATATGGTATACCGAGAGAATCCACGGCATCGTAAAAGACTTGCGTTAATGGATTGTCCAATGAGTCAGTATCTTGGTAGGGACCTTCGAAGAAATCGACACCAACCGCAGGAGGGTTTAGGCCGTAGCCTTGAGAGCTTGAGGAAGGCTCGTCATCCGCATCTCCGTTGTAGCTATAACCTAGACCACGCTGAACATCGCACCCGACGTAGTCATCAATGGCCGTTCCTACATCGGCATCAACCCAAATACCAAAGTATGTATCGGATAAGGTCTGCGTGCCTTGATTGATTAAGACGTAGTTGTAAAAAGTCATATTGTTGACTTCGTCGTTGGTCGAGAACGCAAATGCTTGTGCTCGAATTTCCATGCCGATGGGCTCGCCCTGCGACTCAGAGTGTACGTTTCCTTTGTCGTTGAAAACCCAATAAAAATTACGGTCACCGTATAGCGGAACTAAGTCTTCTCGCTTCCGCTCTTTGCAATCAATTTCTTGGAGGAAATCATACCACGGGTAATCACCCGCCGATGGATCGTAAAATCCATTCCCGTCATAGTCGAGGAACGGTGAAAGGTAGAAGTCCTGGTTTAAGGCTGTATTACCGTGTGCGGGATAATCGAAAAAATATGAAGGGATGCTATATCCATTGGGAAACTGTTCTTCGAGGTCGCATTCTGGGTCTGCCACACAGTCGAAATACTGGCGGTGACGTTCTGCGTCGGCGCGTGTGGATATGAAAAAGTTATCGTATTGGTCACAAGTTGTTGCATCAACTTCCGCCGAGCCGTCATTAGTTAACGGACCTGTCCAAAAGTCGTTACCCTGGCGGAAACGAAGGGCCGCTAGCTTAAGTTGCTGGTCCGGACTGATACCGCCCATCCAAAGGGCTCCGGCGTACAAGGAGCTCACGCCACCACCTTTTGGCACCTCATACGAGGCTTGGCTGGTCGCACGGTTTTGCCACATTGAACCGCCGGTCTCAATTAGGGCTCGTACGTTGTTCCATTCGAGGTCACGAAGGCCAGTAGCTGGAGCGCATGCCGCTGCACGCGTGCTCGGTTCAGCCGTCACCTCGTTGGTTTGGTCAGTTGCCCCTGGGCCATTTGGTCCGACATACTTATACGCCCAAGCCGAGGAGCTGATTAAGGCGGCGGTTAGTAGAAGGGTAAATCGCATCACGTTAATTATGGTCAATTTCGGAGGTCAATTAAAAGTCAAACTTCACACCCAAGCGAATCGTACGAGGCAAGCCTAGATTAAAAGGATTGTCCACATACATTCCATAGTAATTCCGGAACGCATTGGGATTGTTTTGAGAGTTTATGAGGGGCTGGTATTGTGCAGCAGCGAGATAGCCGTCATCGTCTGGAATCCCAGTGAAGCGGTAAACCGAGTTGATGTTTCGGGTATTGAATAAGTTACTAATCCAGAAGTATACGTTCACATTGTAGCTGTGAGCATCAGCGCCTTCTCCCTTCATAATGCTCCAGTTCTTATCCAAATTCATATCCATATTGAACTGCCAAGGTAGTCTGCTGCCATTGATTGATCCTTCGGTTGAGGGGCTGATTTCCCCAGTGATTGGTGTAGGAATTACTGAAGCGGTATAGGGCGTTCCCGAACCGAGATTGGCAATGAAATTGACGCCAGTATTGGCGAACAGCTGAATCTGTCGGACGCTGCCGTCCTTTTTCTTGCCTAGGTTAACAATCGGGCCATTGTAATTATCACCAACACCATAGCGATAATCCACGTTTGCTACAATCCGGTGACGCTGGTCGTAGTTAAAGGGATTGATTGTGCGCAGGTTAGGGAGTCCGGCATTAATCAAAGCTAGGGCTGTGGTTGTGGTTGAGCCGGTTCCATCTGCAAATTGAAGCGTGTAGCTGGCGTTCATGCGGATGTTACCGGTACGGCGCAAATCGTACCCAATTGTCAAGCCCTTCGTTGTACCAAAATCGAGATTACCGTAGGCCTTATATGGACGTGGGTAAGCTCCTACGAAGTTACGGACTTGAATCATATCGCGCATTTCCTTGTAAAATGCCGAAATTTTTAAGCTCGATGTCTTAGACAGCACTTGCTGGAATCCCAACTCGTAGTCGATGGTTTTCTCTGGGCGAAGATTCGGATTGGAAATTAGGTTGTCGCGTGCTTCGATAAAGAAGTAGTCAACAGGCGAGAAGCGGTTGTTTGAGGTCGGACGCTGCGTCAAGATATCGTAGTGCGCAAAGAAAACGGCCTCGTCAGAAATATTGAAAGAGAATGCCACACGGGGCATTATGTTCACCTGAGGCGTATAGTCTTCAAAGGCATTTGAGTTCAGTTCCGCATCCGGGCCTGCTTTCAACCATGGTGCTGGGTATACTTCGTTCACCGCAAGGATGTCAGGGTCATTGATTTCAGTGCCTGAAGCGTTAAACCAAGTGTCACCGTCGCGGTAGCCAACAATCGTGGTGGGACCGTCTAACGCGTCCACGTATACTGCGTAGTCATCACCAATATTGGAAGGGATGACAATGCCGTCGTCTAATTGAGAAAGGAGATCACCTCTTACGTCACCGACTTTGTAATTTTCTCCGATCACATAGGGGTCCTTCAGCACCTGTTGGTTTGCGTCGAAGCGGTCCACACGTACACCCACGTTGAAGATGATATCGTCAAAGGTAAATTTATCCATCACGTAGCCTGAAATGTAAATTGGCTCGTATGCTTGTATTGGGCGAGTGAAGAACCGATCGTCGTCGTCTTTCTCGGTAAAGAAATTTTCGAGGGTTGGGCGACGGTCTAATTTGTTACCCCACGGGTCGTAACCAGAGTAGCTAACCAAATTATTACCTTGATTCAAGAGGTCGTCTGCTCCAAACATGTCGAGGGTCAGTACGTCCGGATCTAAGGCATCCAGGTTGATGAAATCATTGCCATCCGGTTCGAGACCCAATGCGATGCGGAGGTTGCGGTCAAATGCAAACTGGTTGTCTCCGATAAGGCGCCCGTAAGTAACATAAAAGGCTGATCCTTGGTTGGTGACGGTTGAGTCATTCAAATTCAACTCTTTTATGTGCGAGTTGGTAGTCAAACGTCCAATGGTCCAGAGACCGCTTGGCGCGAGTGAGAAGAATGCGTCGCGTCGCTGTTCATATTCGAAGCCCATTTGCAAGGCATGGTCTCCGATATCGGCAGAACCTGCAGCGCTGATACGGAATTGGGTGTTATTGGAAATACTGTAGGTGTTGCCTTGGGCGCCATAGTAGCTCCAAAGGCCATAAGTCCCTGGAGGCCCTTGGCCGTTTAGCAGGGCGTTACCGTTTTGAACTGTTAGCAAGCTCTCATACGGCCCGTTCTCCGCTGCATCATAGGGTTCGTAGTCGAAGAGGCTGAAGTACTGATTATTTATGGCCGCCAGTTCCGGATTGTGCGGAGAGGGGGTGAAAGTTACGAGCGTGTCTTCCCAACCATTGTGTAAGAACCGGGCGCCCGCAGCGTCGTATCCGTATGAGTTTCGCTGGTATACATCGAACTTGCCAACATGGCCGTAGCGGAAAAAGTTATCTCCGTGACTTCGATCTTGCACGCGCTGAAAGCTTTGGGAGAAGTCCGCCATGACCTGGTAGAATACGTTTTTCAAGTTGGACGCATTGGCATCTTCCTCGCTTTCGACGAAGCGCTGGGCAAACTTGGCATATGCTCGCCAGTCAACACCAGTCACGTCAAGGTTGTTTTCCCAATTCATCAAGCTGTTCGCGTAACTGTAGCTACTGCCTTGGCTGTAGTAACCGGTCGCGCCAAATGTGAGTGAAGTGGTTTCGTTGGTATTCACGTCGATTTTGGCTACGAGGCTGGCGTTTTGGTTGGCTGCATTGAGACGAGTGGGTATGCGCTCAAATGCATTCGGGGTCAAGAAGTCGGCGTTGTAAAGGGCGCCATTGACTTCGCCCGATGAGCTGATATTTTGACGCAAGGGGTTGTTTAAAATCTGCTCACGGATGTCATCGCGCATTTTATAGTTGCCGCCAAATGTGGGTCGAGGGTCTTGCTGGTAGGTATAATTTCCAGACAGGAACAAACCGAGTAAAGGACGAATTTTCTTGCCTTCCTCATCTTTGGTGAAAAGGATGGGACCTGAAAGTGAACCTTCAAGTACGTTGTATCCGAAGTCGTCTAAACCGACAGCTCCTCCGTCGGGCGTTGGGAGTCCGGAGGTGATGATTTCGCCGCCGCCGAACCATTTTGAGGAGGAATTTCTCAGTGAGATGTTGATGACACCACCGGTTGCATCACCAATGTTGGCAGGTATCCCACCAGTCACCACCTGTACTTCTTCGATGGCTGACTTGGGAAGGGCACTGGAACCCCGTACTTTAATTCCGTCGATGTAAACCCACGTTGATGAAGGACGCGCACCACGGATAGAGATACCGCCTCCCGTACCTGCGGTGTTGGCACCTGCTACCGTAGTTGCAATAGACGCGGCCGAACGTCCTGGCATTTTGTCGATGTCCTCACGGGTCACAGTTCCACCAGATGCACCGCCGTCTTTATCAATTAATGGTACTGTATATTCAATGACCTCAGCCTCTTCCATCATCACACCCGCGGAGAGATCTGCGTTCACAAAGGAAATTTTGTTAGCCGTGATTTTTACCCCAGTAATTTTGCGACTTTGATAGCCGACAAAACTGAATAGGACGTCGTACGTGCCCGGCTGAATGGGCTTGATTGTGTATTCTCCGTCGAAATCAGTGTTCGTTCCGGAAACTTGGTTTCCATTTAGGAAGATCACAACGCTCGCAAACGGAAGCGGTTCGTTGGCATCGAGGTCCATTACCTCACCCTTCAGGGTACCGGAACCTACTTGCGCCGAGACGCTGCCTACTGCCAGCAATGCGGCAAAAAATAAAGTTAGTGGACGCAACATGAATCGTGTGTTACAGGTCATTGGTTCAGTTGTTCGAAAACAATAGATGCCAAATATAAGGCCTGAGTGCCCTGTTGCGAAGAAGTGTTAATCGAAATCCGCTAACCCAATAAAAGCAGGGATTAGCGGGTATTTACCGAGGTGTAGAGCGCGGATTTGGCACTTAGTTTTAGCTCCTTTATCGGTATCGATTATGCCGACTAAAAATTCGCCGCCACCACGGTACTTCTCGACCCATTTGTACGCGCTTTCGTCTGCGCTCGTTCTGTCGCATGCGCTTGCGGGTACCCCTGTCTTGATTGCGAAAATGGTTGTCTTGCGCTTTGTTCCATCCCGTCTTCAAAGCTGCTTCCCGCTCTTGCTCCTTTTCTTCAGTGGCTTTGATACTCTTTTCAACTGAACGGGGTGTTTGGCTGCCGTCATTGCGCGGCGGTCGGCGCCGCTGGGCGTCGGCGGGCTGGGCAGCTGCTAGTAGGGCGAGTAGGAGGAGTCTCATTACATGTCAAGTAATATCGTTGCGGCCTCGGTTACAACTGTTACCGGCAATTGACAAGTACCGTCATCACAAACAAAAATGGATAAGTTATCGATTTGCCGGTGTTCTAGTATGGGCAGGGCTTCATCAGATCCGCCTGCCCAAAGGAGCTGAGGTTGATAGTTGGATTGCAGGGTGCGGCGAGCGGCTGCTATTGATTCGCGGCTTCCTGTGATTACGACCTCTCGGTGCGGTTCAATACGCCATAAAAGCAAACCGGCCCAATGCGTTGCGCTCGGCAAATAATCTACTTGGTTCAATGCCCCGGCGAGCATACGGTCGCTCATTACGCGCCACTCTGACCTGTTGAATAGGTAGGAGAGCTGAAAGAGGTTACGAGCCATTTGGGCATTGGCGGACGGAACCACGCTGTCGTCGTTTTCCTGTTTTCGGGCGAACAGGGCTTCACCACTCATACGTTGGAACCAGAATGTGCCGAGGGCTTGGTCGTAGAAGTCAGCGATGGCCTGTTCAGTCAATTCAGCCGCTGCCAGGGCGTACCGCGTTTCAAATGTCGTCTGGTATAAGTCGAGGCAGGCGGCGATGGTGCTGCCGTAGTCGTCGAGCATGCCGTCGATGCGGGGCCCGGTGCTTTCGTGGTAGACGTGTTGGAGCCGACCATCTGCCCTACGTTGAGTGCCAAGGATGAAATCCAGCGCCCTTCGCGCTCGGTCGATGTCCTTCGGCCGAGCGAAAATGGAGCCGGTCGAGGTGAGTCCGCTGGCCATCAAAGCCGTCCATGCGGTCAGTATTTTGTCATCTAGTCCAGGGGCGACACGCTCCGCGCGTACGGTCCGAAGTTTTGCATGGACGGGCTCCAATTGCGTTTGTAAGGCTTCCGATTCCTGGTCTAGAGATGCTGCTATTTCCCTGTCTGAGGCCCACTTCATGAGCACGTTGGCCGGTGCATCCGACTCAAACTCTGGCCATGTGCTCTTCCCCTCCACCGCATAAACCTGTTCGCACAACCTAAACTCTTCTTTCGTCAAGGCCGAGCGCAATTCCTCGGTCGTCCACACGTAGTACTTGCCTTCTACCCCCTCGCTGTCTGCATCGAGCGCACTGTAAAACCCGCCCGAAGAATGGCTCCATTCACGTTGCACGAAATCGACGATACCCAGCGCTGTTCTTTCCAAGGCCGCCCGATTGGAAGGCTCGGCTTCGGGCAGCGCCTGCCATGCTCGTGCAAAAGTACCAGCGAGTTGAGCGTTGTCATACAGCATTTTTTCGAAGTGGGGAATGTGCCATTTTTCGTCAACACTGTACCGCGAAAACCCACCGCCGATGTGGTCGTGGATTCCACCGCGCCCCATGTGCAAGAGCGTGTTCAGGGCGTGGTCGAGGGCGGCTTGGTCGCCACGGACGGTGCCGTAATGCAAGAGAAAATCAAGGTTGGTCGGAATGGGGAATTTCGGCACGCGGTCGTTGCCGCCCCAGCGCACGTCCCACAGTCCACGCCACCGGTCAACCCCATCGTCCAGAAGCTGGGCATCTGCGGGACCGAAGGCGTCCGAGGTGCCCCAGGCCTTGGAACCTTCGAGTGGCGGCACGTCCACCAATTCAGCCTGTTGAACCCCGGCGGTCAATTGCGTGGCGTATTCTTCCACACGCTCGGGGTTTTGTTCGCGGGTCTTGAGGATCGACCCCAATGCCTGAAGCCATCGCTCGCGTGGGAAGTAGGTTCCACCGTAGACGGGGCGACCGTCGGGGAGGCAGACCGCATTAAGGGGCCAACCTCCACGTTGAGTCATGAGCTGGACGGCGGTCATGTATACGCCATCGACATCAGGCCGTTCTTCGCGGTCGACTTTGATGCTGACGAAATGCTCGTTCATAAAGGCAGCTGACGCGCTGTCTTCGAAGGTTTCGTGTTCCATAACGTGGCACCAATGGCAGGCGCTGTAGCCGATGCTCACAATGACCAATTTGTCCTCCGCTTGGGCCTCCTCCCAAGCTGCTTCTGACCATGGCTTCCAATTCACCGGATTGAGGGCGTGCTGGCGGAGGTACGGGCTGCTTTCGTGGATGAGGGCGTTAGGAGTGGCGTCGGGGTTTGAATCTCGCATAGATGCAGGGGTTTGGCAGGAGGCCAAGAGCACGACGAATGCCATCGCTAAAAGCCAATCAAGGCACAGATTCAGCGGTTGGTTCAAACGGCGATGCATTTGGTGCAATTTCTGAATTGCAGGATTGAATCGGAGGTTATATTTGACTTCTTTTGAACGCAATTCTTCGCATAACCAACCGTCCTCCGCACCTTCAAAATCGATTCCATGCGCGACCAACAAATTGCCAATCTGATTGCCCGAGAAAACCACCGCCAAGTGGAAGGCATTGAGCTCATTGCCAGTGAAAACTATGCCAGCGACCAGGTGATGGAAGCGCAGGGCAGTGTCCTCACCAATAAGTATGCAGAGGGATTGCCCCGTCGCCGTTACTACGGCGGTTGCGAAGTGGTGGATGACGTGGAACAGTTGGCGATTGACCGGCTGTGCCAATTGTTTGGTGCGGCATGGGCCAACGTCCAGCCGCACTCCGGTGCTTCGGCCAATGCCGCGGTGATGCTAGCAGTGCTCGACCCTGGCGATGCTATCCTAGGTTTTGATTTAAGCCATGGAGGCCACCTAACCCACGGTTCGCCTGTAAACTTCTCCGGTAAGCTGTACAAACCGCATTTCTATGGTGTGGAAAAAGAGACCGGCACCATCGACATGGACAAGGTGGCGGGAACCGCAGCGGAGGTCAAGCCCAAGCTCATCATTTGCGGGGCGTCGGCGTACAGCCGTGATTGGGACTACGTGCGGTTTCGCGAGATTGCTGACAGCATAGGTGCATTGCTCCTTGCGGACATCAGCCACCCGTCGGGCCTCATTGCTGCTGGCCTCCTGAACGACCCCATGCCGCACTGCCACATCGTGACGTCTACCACACACAAGACCTTGCGCGGCCCCCGTGGCGGTATCATCATGATGGGACAAGATTTTGACAACCCGTGGGGTAAAACAACCCCCAAAGGTGTGGTGCGCAAGATGAGTTCGTTGCTCGATAGCGGAGTATTCCCAGGCATGCAGGGAGGACCGTTGGAGCATGTTATTGCAGCCAAGGCCGTGGCTTTCGGTGAAGCGCTCGAGCCCGGTTACAAATCCTACATGCAGCAGGTCATTAAGAACGCCCAAGCCATGGCCGCAGCGTTTGTCGAGCGAGGCTACGACTTGATCAGCGGTGGCACTGACAACCACCTCATGCTCATCGACCTGCGCAATAAAGGGGTTACTGGTAAGGTGGCGGAACAAGCCCTGGGCCGCGCCCACATCACGCTCAACAAGAACATGGTGCCGTTCGACACCCAGAGTCCTTTCGTGACCAGTGGCATCCGTGTCGGCACGCCTGCCGTGACTACACGTGGAATGGTTGAGGCGGATATGGATCAAATCGTGGATTGGATCGATGCGGTCATTCGTTCAACAGAGGACGAAGCTGTTATCGGCCGCGTCGGAGAGGCGGTTCGTGCACGCATGAGAGACCTTCCGCTCTTTTCAGAGTAATCAAAGACCTACCCTTCGTCCACCCGCTCCACCGTCCATACTCCGGGTACATCGAGCAGTTTAGCTTGAAGTTGTTTGAGGTGTTCTGTATCCGTGACCAAGACGCTCACACGTCCGTCAAACGTTCCGTCGGCGGAATCAAAGCTGATGGCCCGCATGTTGACGTGCATGTCGTCAGAAATGACCTTGGTGACGGCGTTTACAAGACCCACGTCATCGATGCCCGTGAAATTGAGGCTGACCTCAAATTGCTTGGCAGTGCGGGAGGTCCATTGGGCCTTCATCGTACGATATGCATACTTTGAGAGGAGGTTGGTGGCATTAGGGCAATTTTGACGGTGAACCTTAATGCCGCCACTGACCATTACGAAGCCGAACACGTGATCTCCAGGAATGGGGTTGCAACATTTCGCTAAGCTGTAATCGATTTTCTGCATGCCTTCGCCTATCAGCAACACGTCATCCTTTCTAGGAGGTTGCGTAATGGGTGCTTTAGCCACAAGGTTTCGAGCAGCAGGCGTTTTGATCCAAATCAAATTATTTCGCTCCACCGCGAAGCCGCCCAAACGGTCCAGCTCTAGGCCGCCAGTGGCGATGCGTAAAAACAAAGCGTGCGGGCTATCGTCTTTGAGCCTGCGGATCAAGCTTTCGATGTTGGCATCATTAAATGCTATTTCCTTGCGTCGCATCCACTTGCGCAGTTTGTCTTTACCATCATTGGCAATGGTACGTTCTTCGTCGCGTAAGGCGTGACGAATTTTCGAACGTGCACTCGCCGTGACGACGTAGCCAAGCCAATCCTCCTTCGGCTTCTGTTTGCGAGATGTGATGATCTCGACTTGGTCACCACTCGTGAGTTGATGTGAGAGGGGTACAAGTTTATGGTTGACCTTGGCGCCGATGCAGCGGGATCCAATTTGGGTATGCACACGAAAGGCAAAATCCAAGGTCGTCGCCCCCTTTGGCAGGTTGAAAAGGTCGCCGTTTGGCGTGAATACATAGATCTCTTCGCTGTTGAGATTGAGCTTAAATTCATCGATAAAATCGATTGCGTTGGTTTCACCACCGTCGAGCATTTCGCGAACTTGCGCCAACCAGTTGTCGAGATTTTGAGAAGCCGCTTTGCTCTCGTCTTTTCCACCTTGCTTGTAACGCCAGTGAGCAGCAAGGCCTTTTTCCGCGATTTCATTCATGCGGCGCGAGCGAATCTGAACTTCTACCCATTTACCAGAGGGCGACATGACCGTAGTGTGAAGGCTTTCATAGCCGTTGGCCTTTGGTAAGCTAATCCAATCACGCAGGCGGTCGGGGTTGGGCTGGTAGAAATCGGTAACAATGCTATAGGTCCGCCAGGCGTCAGCCTTCTCCAATTCGGCGTCCGATTCTAAAATGATACGAATTGCGAAAACGTCGTATACCTCCTCGAAGCTAACCCGTTGCTTCTGCATTTTGCTCCAAATACTATAAATGCTTTTGGGCCTTCCAAGAATTTCGAATGCAACCCCTTGTTCAGCCAATGATCTCCGAATGGGCAAAGTGAAAGCGTTGATGAATCGTGTGCGCACGGCTTTCCCTTTGCGTAATTTAGTCTCGATCAGCTCGTAGTTCGAAGGTTCCTTGTACTTCAGTGATAAATCTTCAAGTTCAGTTTTCAT
>DIHQ01000023.1:0-3209 GCA_002420235.1 Flavobacteriales bacterium UBA5692 | reverse complement strand
TCTTCAAGTTCAGTTTTCATGCTGTACAAGCCCAGACGATGCGCTAACGGTGCATACATAAAGAGGGTTTCGCTCGCGATTTTCTGTTGTTTATCCGGCCGCATGTGGTCGAGCGTCCGCATGTTGTCCAAGCGATCGGCTAGTTTGATTAAAATCACTCTCGCGTCGTTGCTCAAGGTCAGCAGCATCTTGCGGAAGTTTTCAGCTTGAGCGCTGGTCCCAGGGTCGAATACACCGGACATCTTCGTCAAGCCATCCACTATGTCCCGTTCATGTTTGCCGAATAATTGCTCGACGTCTTCTAGCGTCAGGTACGTGTCTTCAACCGTGTCGTGGAGCAGGGCGCATACGATGGACGTGGTATCCAATCCCATTTCCTCTGCAACTACGCGAGCTACGCTTATCGGATGGTAAATGTATGGCTCGCCACTCTTGCGTCGCATGTCCTTGTGTGCTTCGAGACTGATATCAAAAGCTTTGCGAATGGCCCTCCGATCCGCTCGGGACTTGCTCAATTTTGCTGCCCGCAAAAGCCCTCGGTAGCGACGGAGGATTTCTTGCTTTTCAGCTTCGAGGTCAATGGGCGGCGATGTCATGGAACTAAGTTCGGAAATTTTTAATTGCCTTGGTTTCGTGTGGGGTAACTTGCGAGGATAAATTGCCTCTGATGATTGAAGCCAACCGACCTGACCTAAGAAGCTGGGTGGATGTACCTGCGGGTTCGGATTTTCCCATGCAAAATTTACCCTTTGGAATTTTCTCGACTGTGAATCGCAGTCCCCGTCCGGGAGTTGCCATTGGGGCACAAATTCTGGACTTGCGGGTTGTCGCTGAGCGAGGATTGCTTGATGGGTTAGGTTGTGATCGCTCTGACTTCGCAAAAGCGACGCTCAACACCTTCATCGGTCGTGGCAAAAAGGTCACTAGAACCGTCCGTAATCGATTAAGCGAGTTGCTCCGCGAGGATTCAAGTCTCGCCGAAGATGCAGCAAGCGTGCTTGTGGAGCAAGCTGAAGCAACTTTGCACTTGCCGGTGCAAATCGGCGACTACACGGATTTCTACAGCAGTGAGGATCATGCTCGCAACGTGGGCAAAATGTTTCGCGATCCAGATAACGCTCTCCTGCCGAATTGGAAGCACATCCCGGTTGGCTATCACGGTCGCGCCTCGAGCATTGTGGTGAGCGGCACGCCGATTAAACGTCCCCACGGCCAAACCCGTCCTAATGACACCGAACCGCCTATTTACGGTCCCTCGCGCCTCCTCGACTTCGAGCTCGAGATGGCATTTGTGACCCACCCGGGCAAGCCCCTTGGTGATACGATCTCCACGGCGGAGGCGGATGACTACATATTCGGATTGGCCCTCTTCAACGATTGGTCTGCGCGTGACATCCAGAAGTGGGAGTACGTGCCGCTCGGTCCTTTCCTTGGTAAAAACTTCAGTTCGAGCATGAGCCCGTGGATTGTGACGCTCGATGCCTTGGAACCTTACCGCGTGCCGGGGCCGGTGCAAGATCCTGAGGTGTTACCGTATTTGGCCTATGAAGGCGACGCCCACTACGATGTGGCGTTACAGGTGGAGATCATTCCGGAATCTGGCGAGGGCAAAACGGTGTGTCAATCCAACTTCAAGCACATGTACTGGAACATGCACCAGCAGCTCGCTCATCATACTGTCAACGGTTGCAATATCCGCAGCGGCGACGTAATGGCTTCCGGAACCATCAGTGGACCGAAACCTGGTTCATTTGGCTCGATGCTGGAAATCAGCTGGCGCGGCACCCAACCCGTTCAAATGCCCGACGGTTCGGAGCGCAAGTTCATCCTCGACGGAGATACGGTCCGCATTGCCGGATTTGCTGGAGGTGCCGGACGTCCGCGAATTGGCTTTGGGAAGGTGGATGGCAGAGTTGTAGGGTAAAATGCTTCGAATTTTAGAGAAAGGCCCGGGTTAATTCCTACTCAATTTCTAGACTTATTCGAACTACATTCGCACTTAAATCTGTAATCAATCGTCATTTCCAGCCTTTCATTTGAACACTTGGCAGGCTATAAAAATTACAGAGAGTAAGTTTCTGTTCAGAAGGTTTATTGCGCGCTTAGGTGATTGGTGACTTGAAAAAGGGAAACCCACTATAGATATATGATACTACTAGGAATATTTGATGCCTGATAATGCGCATTCCGTCCATAATTGAGAACCTTAGGTTATAGCGTTTCATTGCTTTTTTTAAGGTTTTTATGGCTAAGAACTGAGATTTAATTTTACCGCGGGTCATCATTGATCCAATACTATCACTGTTCGGGTCAGGCACGAAATAATGAGCTGTCACTGCAGGAGAAAAAACCCAATTGTCTGTCTTCAACATAACCTCGTTACTGAATAACCAGTCATCCATCATCTTGATGTTCTCGTGCCACTTTGTTTTGCTCGAATCCAAGAAGGAACGGCGATAGAGTGCGCACATTGTTTGGTAAGGGAAGTGGAACTCATATGTTCCTCGATTGGGAGCGACTGGGTCACCCCAAAATTCCTCGATTAGGTTGTCATTAAGGACATGTTGAGCTCGGGTAATGGCAAGGTCAGAGTCTCCGCTTTGAATGAGCTTCATACTCAGTTCAAGTTTATTTTCGAGTAGAATGTCATCTGAATCGAACCAGAGGACATATTCACCTGAGGTGCAGTCCAATCCAAAATTTCTTGTTCCCGCTGCTCCTTCGGTTCCTTCATTTTTTACAACATCTATTTGCAGACCTTTATTACGGTACTCTTCAGCAATTGATTGAATCTTCTGAAAATCTTCCTCAGAAGATGCGTCATCTACAATGGTTACTTTGAAATCCGTAAAGTTTTGGCTTAGAAGCGACCGAAGGCTTCGTTCTCTCAGCATATGTGGCCTTCCTTTGATTGGTATGATGACGTCAATTTTGTTCATCATCCACAAGATATTCAATTTCTTCCGCGAGCACTGCCATGGATTTATTTAGGCGATGCCTCTTGGCGACGATAGTATTTGATTGCCCTATTCCCCTCAGTTCTTGAGCGGTTTTTTGCAATAAATTTTTTATAATAGCGACCGTACTGGGGATGCTTCCAGGAGAGGAAATCAAATCCAGTTGCTGACCTTCGAATAATTCCCTATTTCCTCCTACATCTGAAACCGCACAAACTCGACCGGAAAGCATGGCCTCAGCTATGACAAGCG
>DIHQ01000081.1 GCA_002420235.1 Flavobacteriales bacterium UBA5692 | reverse complement strand
TGACTCGCCATTGTCCAAAGCCTCGGATGCTAACGTCAACACGCCCATTTTGGCGAGCTTGAAAATTGAAGGACAGGATTCATCCAAAACCGTTCACCTCATTTCGGGTGATGCGCTGTTCTTGAAAGAGGACTTCGAAATGATCAAGCGTCCCTCCCGTCGCCCGGGTGAAAACGTTTTGGGAAAACTTTCACGTGAAAAGACCAAGTTCCACAGCATCAACAACTACCCGGAGAACACCGAAGTCATTGTGGATTATGTTTATGACAATCCGGCGCCGAAGACCGGGGGCGCAGCGCTCGAAGATGCGCGCTTCATCACTGTACGTTACCAGCATAGTCTGCTCAACATGCCGGAAGATGGATTTAGGCCGCGTCCCGACGATGCGCGCGTGGGCTATTTCACCACGCAAACGGAGCATATGACTACCACTTCTTCGACGCCTTGGCGGGACATGATCCACCGCTGGCGTTTAGAGAAAAAGGACCCTGCCGCAGATGTCTCTGAACCCTTGGAGCCCATCACGTGGTGGATTGAGAACACCACTCCGTATGAATTCCGTGAATACATTAAGACCGGAGTTGAAAAATGGAACCTAGCCTTCGAACCGCTTGGATTCTCCAACGCTGTAGTCGTGAAATTACAGCCGGACACAGCAGATTGGGACGCCGGTGACATCCGCTACAATGTGCTGCGCTGGACTTCATCTCCCAACCCTCGTTATAGCGGATACGGCCCTAGTTTCGTCAACCCGAGAACAGGAGAAATCCTCGGTGCAGACATCATGCTGGAGTGGAGCGGTATGACAGGGCGATTATGGCGTTCAGAAGTGTTCCAAAATGCCGGGTTTGATAGCATGGCAGATGAAAAAGCAGCCCCTAATAGTTCCAGAGCACGTTATGCCGAGTGGGTACACCGCTGCGATGCTGGGGCCATTCATGCGCAGCAAACGCTGTTTGGTTTGGCTGCGCTGCGCGCACGGTCATTTGGAAGCGATGAGCAAGAAAAATTTACTCGTGAAACTCTACACCGGCTAGTGTTGCACGAAGTTGGCCACACACTTGGATTGAGCCATAATATGGCAGGCTCAACTATGCAAACGCCCGAAGGACTGAAAGATACCGAAGCTGTTAATTCGAAGGGTATGTCCAATAGCGTGATGGATTACCCCTCAATCAATTTCGCACGTAACAAAGAAGACCAGACAAAATTCTTCGATGATGCACCCGGCCCTTACGACAAGTGGGTCATAGAATATGGTTACTCTGCGGGACTCGAGGATCCCGATGCCGAAGCCACGCGCTTGGAAAGCATACTAAGCCGTTCGGTAGAACCAGATTTAAAATTCGGAAATGATGCGGATGACATGAGACGGCCTGGCGGCGGAATGAACCCGGATGTTAACATTTATGATTTGTCGAGTGATCCCGTGGCTTATGCTAGCGAACGTTGTGAACTCATCAATGACCTGTTGCCTGAAATCATTTCTGAGTACGCTGGTGAAAATCAAGATAGCTACCACGAAGTAAGAAGAGCCTACTTAACCTTGACCGGAGAGTACATTACCCAACTAGGTGTCATGACGCGCCAAATCGGTGGGGTACGCTATAACCGCGCTCGACCGTCTCAGCAAACCGAGGCGCCTTTGCAACCGGTTTCTGAAGCCGATCAACTGTCAGCAATGACGGCGCTAGAGAAGTACGGCTTTGCGCCCAATGCATTTGAAGCTGCAGCGTCTGTTTACGGTTACCTTCAAAGCCAACGTCGCGGTTTTGGTTTTTACTCACAACCTGAAGACCCCAAAATTCACGCGCGCCTTGAAGCCGCGCAGCGAAATGCTCTCAACCACTTGTTGCATCCACGTGTTTTACAACGCATCACCGACGCATCTGAATATGGAAACACCTACCACATTGATGAATATGTCGATGATTTAACTGACGCCATTTTTAAGGCAGACTTACGCAGCTCAGTAAACACAGTCAGGCAACAACTTCAAATCGAATACATCAATCGGCTGATTGCAATTCTCAATCCTGAAAAAAATTACGATACAGTGGCACAAACCATGGCATTGGCTACTTTGAAAAAGATTCAGCGCTACCAGAAGAACGCATCATCACCCGACGGATTGACTCTGGCACACCGAGGACACATCCAGTATCTCATCGAAAAGGCACTTGAGTCTTGACCAAAGGAGAGCCATTCAATCTCATTTCGAAGGTGTGAACAAAAACGGAAGACAATTAATGGCTGGACGTTCCGTCCTGCATTTTGAGTTCTAAATTAGGTGCATGCATCGGAAGGACCGAAAGTTTAAAGTAATGGGAGGGCATGTCGAACATGACGTATGCAACTACATTGGAACAATGTGCTCAGAACAAAACGTCGATATCCATGTGGGATGCGACAGCCAAAACTACAAGCGATACACGGTTTACGTCACCACGGTAGTATTCCGATACTTGAACAACGGAGCCCATGTTATTTACCGCCGAGAACGTGTCCCGAAAATCTCAGATTTGTGGACGAAACTATGGGGCGAAACGGAGCGATCAGTTGCGTTAGCCAATTTGATTTTATCAGAATGTGATGTCCGAGTGAAACAAATTGATTTGGACTTCAATTCGGACCCACAGTACCCATCGAATAAATTAATCAACGCTTCAGCAGGTTATATTGCATCCTTAGGCTTCGAAGCCAAAGCGAAACCAAATTTGCTCATGGCCGCTTGGGCAGCGAATGTGCTGTGCCACTGACCATTAATGCGGGAAAATCCGGTTTAGTTCCCGCTCCCGGAATTCGAAAATGTTCCTTACTTTTTTGTGTACAAATCCTCCTCCCAGTTCGCCAAAAAATCCACCTGGTAGAGCATAATGTAAAGTATCCTCCATCAATACCCCTCCGTCCTTTTCCGTGAATCGATGAAGGTGATGCCAAAATTTGTAAGGGCCAAATCGCTGCTCATCAATGAAGTACTTCCCTTCTTCTGATTGCGTAATCTCTGTGACCCAACGCATTGGTATGTTCATGAGGGGTCGGATTTTGTATGTTATGATTTGGCCTGCGAATGTTCTTTCGCTAGCCCCGGATAGAATCTCGAACGACATATCCGGTGGTGTTATGCGATCCAAGTTTTCTGGCATGCTAAAAAAATCCCACGCCTTTTGGATGCTCAGAGACAACCATTGTTCCGTTTCCAATCTGTGCATTTTCATAATTCCAGAACTGGATATCGGAGCTAATTGTTCTTCATGTGTAGATGTAAAAAGTGAAGCACCTGCCGTTGCAGATGCTTCACTACGATTCACAACTAGGTCCTCCTAGAACTTTTAGTTCATTGACCTAACTCAAATATAGCAGAATGATAATTCAAATCAAAAGTTTCATAGAAATAATACATCTATTTATCTGGTTATATAACTAATAGGTCCACCGGTTTATTCAATTCAAAGACAATTAACTATCATGAAATACCTTTAAGGCATGTCCTTTCAAACGCCAAATCACTACTGCGCTTCTCGCCTCAAATTGGTGTTTTCAATGTTTACCGTGTGCACAATCCTCCCGAGTAAAACCCAAGCGCAGATGGAATTGGAAACTTGGAAACGGATGTTTGAAAATCGTTGCACCCTGGAAGATTTCACAACTTTTGAAAGAGAAGTACCGCTTGCTTACGGAAAAATACCCAAGCTAAAAAAAGCAGTGCCGGCCTTAGACCCCTTAGAGGTTGCATTACAACCGTGGGGTGCCAATCGAGAAATGGAAAATCGTTGCATGCAATTGCTTTTAGCTGAGCGGGGAAAAAGACTCATACAGTTGAATGCTCTTCATGACCTGCATAGCTCCGTCATCGATGAAGTTTGGGCATCCACTACACTACCATTGTCATTTCGTTGGATTCCCGCGATGACTTCAGGATGGAATCAGTCCGCGAAACATGGAAACGTGCGAACTGGGCTCTGGTACAATAAAAACTCCCATGCAACTGATCTTGGCGCGACAATTGACGATACCATTGACGAACGCGGCGTGCCAGCGACTTCGACTGAGTTGGCAATTAACCAACTAGAGAAGCTTCAGCGACGCTTCCCCAACGATCCACATCGGACGTTAGTGGCTTATCTAAAAGGCATGTCTTTTGCGACAAGGTGGAATGGACAGCCGGGGGCAGACAAAGAACTCGATGAATGGTTAGCAATGTTCAAAGTCGTCAGTCGTATGATGGTCAATATGGAACTCCAAAACCATCAACTGGATTGGCTTGACGTTCTCAGCAAATGGGAACGAATAACATGCACTGGGAAACTCTCAAGGCAAGATTTGATGGATCAACATAACCTTTCAGCAAGCGTTCTCACTCAATTTTTACCGTGGTGGACTGGCATTGAATTACCTTGTTCTGCTTTGGATTCTTACGAATTCACCTTACCCAAATCACTTGCATCTCGATGGAAAACCAGTTCCGAATCAAGCACCACTATCAGCCCTGAAGCGCTCAGCGAGATGGAGATAATTGCAGAGGCTGAGGGAACATCATATACTATCGCTTACACTTGTCACATGCACGAAGTGAAGTCCGGTGACACACTATGGAACATTTCAAAAAGGTACCCCGGAACAACTCCTGAATGGATTGCGGAAATCAATGAAATCAGCCATTACATTCGTATTGGTGAATTCCTGTGCATTCCGATTCAACCATGAGTAACAGCCTCCATCCCGTTCGAAAAACCATCATATTTTTTGTAGCGGTTTGGATGGGGATATGCGCCTTTATGGCACGACCACATTCCCATGGAAACATCTTTTCCGACTGGCCGCGATGGACCGAGTCAGTTCAGCCTGTGGCAACCATGTCCCCGATAGAAGCGCGGATGATTTTAGAAGGATACGCCGCTCCAGTGAGGGAAATTAACCCTGTTGATTCAACCGCCGATTTGCTATCCCCCCCTCCGACACCTGCCACGGTTGCAAGCTCCCAACGTCCAGAATTGTCCACAGCATACTCAACAGGAATGGAACCGGAGAAACGTGTTTCGGAGTACGACAGAGGTGCCATCGATACTTTTCTCCATAAGGACCTGCAGCTCGTGGGAAATTCTCAAGCATTTGATGCCTTGGGAAATTTTTTTGCTGCCTTAAATGCTGCGAAACGGAAACCTGCAATTCACGTGCTCCACTATGGTGATTCCCAAATTGAAGGTGACCGAATCACCGGCCATTTACGGAATGCTTGGCAGTCCATTTGGGGTGGTAGCGGCCCCGGATTTCTATCTCCACTTTCCCCCGTTCCAAGCATGGCTATGCGTCAATCTTGGAGCGGCGATTGGCGAAGGTATGCGCTTTTTGGAAAGCGGGACACCACCATTCAGCACGATCGCTTCGGTCTAATGGCTGCCTATGCTCAGCCTGATAATGTCCGATCTGATTCCATGAAAACAGCAGCCACTTTAAGGTTTGAACCCCAGCCAAGAGGTTACAAGCGCAATCGCGCATTCAACCAATTGCACCTCGCCTTGGGAAAGGTCATCGAACCAACTACTATGCAACTGACAATTAACGAATCCGAAACCATTTCAGTCATAATCAATCCCGACACCCTTGCTCAACACCTTTCCCTACGTCTCGATACGTTGGATTCGATGGCATTTGAATCGCTGGAATTACAGTTTGATAAGGGCTACCCCGAAATCAATGGCATTGGCATGTGGGCCGATTCAGGCATTGTTGTGCACAACCTCGCCATGCGCGGCAGCTCCGGAACGGTTTTCCGTCAACTGGACCGAAAGCAATTCAGTCGCCAGCTCGGAGCCATCCGCACGGAGTTGATCATGTTACAATATGGCGGCAATGTAGTTCCCTACATCGAAAACACTGAAGCTGCACAGCGTTATGCCGACTGGTTCACATCGCAGATTCGCTTGTTTCAATCACTTCTACCCCAAAAACCAATTATCGTTATCGGACCGTCGGATATGGCCCAAAAAGCCGGCGTGTTGATGGAAACCTATCCCCAACTTACACTAATCCGAGATGCCTTAAAAGAAGCAGTCTTGGCCAACAATGCTTTGTATTGGGATGTGTTTGAAGTGATGGGGGGTGAAGGCAGCATGGCAGCATGGGTGAAATCCGATCCTCCACTTGCAAGCTCGGATCACATTCACTTTACCCTATCCGGAGCTAAGCAAATTGCTGAACTATTCCGCCAATCCATTCAAGCCGAGTGGACACTGTGGCAAAACACACAAGTAGAACGCACACTCGTACATGAACCCTGAACTCATACTCAGTGCAGCATTGCTGAGCATCGTATGCGGTTGTAACGCCCAGGCCACATCGTCTCTTGCCATTAACGAAGTCGAGACTTCCGGATGGGAATGCCCGGACTCCTCACAAGCATTCCATAGGCTCTGGACAACAATGGATAGCATCCAATTCCACGGTACTGGCAATTTGACCATTTTGTACATCGGCGGCTCCCATGTACAAGGGGGATGGATTGGACACGAATTGCGCCGATTCCTATCAAATTGGGCGCCTCACGCGGTTTTGTCAAGAGGCATGCACCTCCCGTACCGCATAGCACAGACCAATACCCCGACGCATTTTAGAACGCAATTTGAAGGCAACTGGACGGCTGCACAGTGCACCCGTGGAAACGGACAAACGCCTTTTGAATCCGCCCCCATCGCCACTGGTTTATTGGCTTATCCTGTGGATTCAACTTTTATCCAGCACGTCAGCTACTTACCAGATTCTTCCCGAACTACCTGCACATCGCTCGAGATTTGGACTAATGCTGAACCTAGGCAATGGCGTTGGATGGGTAATGCACCACTCAAGTCATGTTCACCCTTGCCTAGCGATCTCGGTTGGAGATTGGAATTTGAATTTCCTGCAGACACATTAGCTATATCTTTTTCAGCCCCTCATGAATCCGAATTATGGTATGCCGGTATGAACGGCCGAAATTCCTCAAGCCTCGCGCACATTACGCTGCACGAATGGGGACACAATGGCCTCCGCATACGGCATACCGCTTCCCATAGCGGCTGGTTAAACCTGTTTCAGCGAATTGAACCGGATTTGATCTTCGTAGGCGTCGGACTTAATGATGCGGTCGATGGGGAGCTCCTCAACATGAAAGCTTTTGCCCATCATTACGAAAAGCTAACCGAAGTCTTGAGCAGCTCGGGTGCGGCCGTCTTGCTTTTGGGCAATACCCCGGCTGTACACCATGAAAGATCACTAGAAGTACCCTCCGCTGCCATCGGACGTTGGCTCCGTCAGCACAGCCAAGCCAAAGAAATGGCCTACTTGGACCTCACTACTGCCCTTGGCGGTCCAAACCTCACGTCAGAATGGGTTGAAGATGGACTCATGCAAGCAGATGGTATGCACTTTACGGCTGAGGGATATGGCGCCATAGCAAGTGTCCTTTTTGAAACTTGGATGGACTCGTATTCCCAGACTTTAAAGACATCACATTCAAATAAAGTCGGCACCGTGCAATAACCACAATGCTCGAATCCCTTTCCCAACCATTTACGTTTTTGAATTCCTCGTTCTGGGCATTCATGCTGGTTGTGTTAGCGGGCATGGCAGCATCAGAAAAGCAGGTTCGCATTCGCAACGCTTATTTGTGTTTCGCAAGCTTGTTCTTTTACTGGAAAACCAGCGGTGCGTTTGTTGCCATCTTAATCTTCTCCACCCTATCCGATTGGTGGATTGGCGGACGTATGAATATTTCCGAAGGAAGGCAGCGAAAATGTTGGCTAGCGCTCAGCCTGATTGTTAACCTGAGTGTGCTGCTGTACTTCAAATACGCATACTTTATAGCAGATGCACTGCAACCTCTGCTTGGTTCGCACTGGAGTCAACCGCATGCTGCATTGGGCCAATGGGCAAATGCTCATCTAGGAACTACATTCAGAATGGAGCAAATCCTCCTTCCCGTCGGAATTTCATTCTACACCTTTCAAACCATGTCTTACGCCATTGACGTTTACCGAAAGGAAGTGAAACCCGTACACAGCGTGCTAGACTTTGGGTTTTTCGTCAGCTTTTTTCCACAACTCGTGGCAGGCCCCATCGTTCGCGCCAAATCCTTCATTCCTCAGCTCCACCAACCTTATCGTCTTAGTCGACATGAATTTGGAATGGGACTGTTCTGGATCCTCAACGGGCTAATCAAGAAAGTTTGGCTCGCGGATTACCTCGCTATCAACGTCGTGGATCGCGTATTTGCCAACCCAAGCAGTTACAGTGGATTTGAAAATCTCATAGGACTATATGCATACAGTTTGCAGGTGTACGCCGACTTCAGCGGTTACACAGATATGGCTATAGGAATTGCGTTACTCATGGGTTTTCACCTGCCGGTCAATTTCAAATCACCTTACAAAGCAAGAAATGTCGGCGAATTTTGGAAACGCTGGCACATCAGTTTATCGAGCTGGTTGAAAGACTACCTCTATATACCCATGGGTGGAAACAGAGGGGCCTCGTGGTTTACCTTCATAAGCGGGACCTTCCTACTTGGGTTTGTCCTTCTCATGTCTCCCAATATGGGCGTGCGTCTCATCGTACTTAGTGGTGTTTGTCTCACTGGCGCTGCCATCTTCGCCTTCCCTAACGTGCGAAAGCGGGTCAGCATCAATATCAATCTGATGATGACCATGCTTCTCGGTGGGCTGTGGCATGGTGCAAGCTGGAATTTCGTTCTTTGGGGAGGACTAAATGGCTTGGGTCTTATAGCCTACAAGGGGTGGCGAAAAATCAGTCCGTGGGGAAGTTATACCCGCTGGTGGCATCAAGCCGTCGGCGTACTGCTAACATTCCATTTCATCACGCTGACGAGAATCTGGTTTAGATCAGGTAGCCACGTCACATGGGATGCCTTAGATGCCCCACACGATATTTGGAATGAATGGTTCACGGCCAATGCCATGATCGATCAACTCCTTCATGGCTTCTGGTCCAGTCCATTCGAGGCTATAGCATCAGGTTATGCACCCGTATTAGGACTCATGTTTGCTGGAATGGCCATCCACTGCCTTCCCGAACGCATCAAAAATGCCTACCGAATAGCCTTCGCCAATGCGCCCATTTGGGCACAACTGGCCGTGACATTTGCAGCGATTGCATTAGCATTCGCCGGGATGTCATCCGGCGTACAGCCTTTCATATATTTTCAATTCTGACTTATTTCGCAACCTCTACTTGTTGGTAAGCACTACACGACTTTTCATTCATGCAAGAAGTTACGAAAACTGCCATGGTCAGCAGTCCAAGCATCACCACAATGTAACGCTGAATGCGTGCATGATCAACACCCGAGGCATTGAAACCAGAAGGGTCTATTTTTGCAGGATTTGTGTTCTTTGAGATCATGACAATCATTTGCAGTTGTTCAAAAACGCAGGAAAGCCAAACTTAGTATATTTCTTTCGAACAATGACTGCTTCGTCCTCCATCCAACCGTTGAACGTTCTTTTTGTCGCACTGGTCATTTTGCAAGCCCTATTTGTCTTGGAACTCATTGCTGAAGTAACGCTTCCTGAACTGTTTGTAAATAACCGAAGTGGATGGCTTTTGGCCGAGTTCCTCGGCACAGCAGTTTTATTCGTGGATATGGTTGTTCGCTTTGACGAATTAAACCCAAGACGCAAACCGTTCTACCTCTTTGGAATTGCAGGATGTGCCATGGGGTGGTGCTTCCAGTTTTTCGTCCATTACCTCGACAGTGCTTTGATGAGTTGAACCTCAATCGTCAAGGTGGTATTGATAGTCTGAATCATTTAAACGTGAGGGAAGCGTTCTGAAGAGCTCAAACCTTTGTTGGATGTAGCGGATGAATTCATACTGTGTCCATGACTGAAGCAATTCATCACCCGGGTCGCTGAATGCTATGAACGCATCGAAGTCATCGGGATTCAATAAGATGATTTCGTAGTTCACATACTTGACAAAGAGTTCCCGCAACAGAGCATGACGCCGGTCACGGTTTTCCATTTGTGCTACCAATCGTTTACTCTGTTCTTCCCGACTCAGCATCTGGTACAAAAAAGTAATCGGACTACTGAGGGCGTCGACGCGGGTCAATCTGAAATCTTCATCATCATAACCCAACGCTTCAATATCACGGATAATTTCTCTCAAGTCTCGCGGCGCAACGACCTCTGCAACTCCGACCTCCACTTTTAGCCGCTGTAAGCGAATTTCCCAGTCCCACTGCCTTCCATGCAAGGGTGCTGCGCGTTCCAAGGTGTAAAATCCTATCGCACCAAAAGCAATCGTATCTCCAGGGCAAACGGCCATTAGGAATTCACCTTGGTGGTCCACAAATTGCCCTCCCCCGTCTTGAGCTCGATTAACGACCATCGCTGCAGGAATGAGGTGGCCTGAGACATCCATTACACGGCCTGTAATGAATTGCATCGAGTCACACCGAACCACTGGAGCACTCGACTGCGCCGAAGCTTTTCCCGAAACCATGAGAACGAAAGCCGTGTAAAAGCCCAACCAACCCGATTGTAAAAAAGTCCCGTACACAGCCGCAAGATAGGTGGATGTTGGCGTTAACTTCGACCCATGAGTGAGTCCAGCTTCCAAAAAAAAGGCCAAACCAACAAGGCCAGCGAAGCAGCGAGGGTAGAAGCACTGCATCGCATTCGCTCGGCAAAGTCTTCAAGGCGCAGCCCTGAGGCATGGGCAGCCGCAATCGAAAATGGAGACCGTGATGCCCTGAGCCAAGCCATCACCCTTACTGAGAGTAACCGCCTTCAGGATTTGGAGATCCTCACGGCCATTTTAAAAGCCTTAAAGCCAACAAAATCCAAAGGAGTAACATCCAACCGAATTGGCGTCACCGGTGTGCCCGGTGTTGGGAAAAGTACATTCATTGAAGCATTTGGTCAGGTACTTTTGGAACAGGGGCATCGAGTAGCAGTTCTAGCCATTGATCCTTCGAGCGCGAGATCGGGTGGAAGCCTCTTAGGTGATAAGACCCGCATGGATGCTTTGTCCAAGAAATCATCGGCATTTGTCCGACCCAGCCCAACCTCCACCAACCTCGGTGGCGTCGCATCTGGCACGTATGAAGCAATCCTGCTTTGCGAGGCAGCAGGGTTTGATCGAATCGTAGTAGAGACGGTTGGCGTGGGTCAATCAGAAACTGCAGTTCGGGATTTGACCGATGCGTTTCTCCTCCTGATGCTACCAGGAGGAGGTGACGAGTTACAAGGAATCAAACGGGGCATCATGGAAATGGCTGACCTCCTCATCGTTAATAAGGACGATGGCAGCAATAGGCCACTTGCCCGAGAAACCGCAAGCCAGTACCAGCAGGCCTTGCGCTTGTTCCCACCCAATCCCGGCGGGCATACGGTGCAAGTCAAATCAACAAGTGCACTTGAAAAAAAAGGAGTTAAAGAGATTGTCAATGCCGTAAATGTGTTGATTGACGAGTGGTCCGAAAACGGGTGGTTAGAGTCTCAAAGAAAGAAACAGCGTCTCTGCCAACTTGATGGACACGTGCACACTCTAGCGCGCATCGCTCGATGGAATGCGTCTAAGACTGCTGCTTCTGCATGGACGCAACTTCAACATGAAGTCGCCACTAACGAGCGCCACCCCCTCGACGCTGCACAAGCCTGGTCCTACATTCATTTGGAGGAAGATTCGTAATGTGGATCCTCGCAATAACATTGTGCATCGGAGGGACCGCTTGGATTCACCATCGGAACTATTGGCAGCTGTACAGAAAAACAACTGGAAACGCCATCCCGGAAAGCGTCACAAAGAAATCAATTGGCCTCTTAGCTCTCACCGGATGTGCCATTGTATGTGCCATCCTCGCCCCTAATCCCCTTGCGCTTAGCACCTGGTTCACTTGCTCCTTAGGAATTACAGCACTAATCGTTCCAGAATGTGCATTACTGGAAGTCCTTCACGCTGAGTCATCCCGGCATATAAGTCGACGTTTGAGTTTGCTTAAAAGCCAATTGGATAGATTAGAAGAACGGAACCGTCTCGACTCGGTCTTGAAACGAGTTGTGCATTCCGAATCGGCCTTAGGTAAAATCACCGAACGCTTTGAATTGATCTTAGCGACCATTGAAAACCACTTAGCCATTGGTGACCATTCGCACGCAGAGCGTATCATCACAGTATTTGCACGGCACTTGCGCCAAACCCTGTACGAAGGGTCCATGCCCTTTCTACCTTTATCTGAATCCATTGAGCACATAGAAACCCACTTCGATCTGATGCACCTGCTCACCGGGAAGCGGCTTTCATGTGGCATCGACGACGGCATGTTAGATAATCGAACACGGTCCAGGCACACGGCGACTTTTCTCGTTAGTGATTGGGCACAGTGCACCTTGTGGCCATATTTTCAAATGGCGGAGCGAAGCCTTGAATCATTGGGAGATTCGGTCCTAACAATGGATATCATAGGTGATGAACTTATTATTGATTATACCCCGCCTCATTCGATGCGTCTCCGCGAAGGTACCCGCATCCAGCCTCTGAAACGATTCAAGTTGCTTGGTGATTCCAAGGCATACCCATCTGTTACACCCTCTAGCAAGGAGGAAGAACTGTATTCCTAGTTATTGGCTAAAAATTCAATTCAGAGCTGACAAATGAGACCGCTTCTTCCAAAGGGAATTGGATTTGCTCACCGTTGCGCATATTCCGCACGGTCCAAACAGCTTTTGACCTCTCATCTGCACCCGAGATGAAAACAAAATTCACGTTGAGTTCAGCTGCATATTTCAGTTGCTTTTTCAATTTGACAACATCAGGATAAAGAACGGTTCGAACGCAAGCCGCCCTTAAATGCTGCGTAGCATGCAAAGCATCATTCCTTCCCTCTTCATCAAGCTGCACGACCAAGGCATGAGGCTGTGTCATGGCCTCTAGTGGGAACGCATCATAATGCTCCAAAACGTCATATATGCGATCAGCCCCAAAACTGATGCCAACGCCGCTAACGCCTTCCCATCCAAATATTCCTGTCAAATCCGCATAACGTCCACCGCCACAAATACTCCCAATGGGTGCATCAGGAACACGGACTTCCAAAATCACCCCAGTGTAGTAATCCAAACCACGAGCCAGGGTCGGATCAAATAACAATTGTGCAACAGGAACACCAGAAGCTTTCGCCATGGCAATCAATTCAACCACTTCCGCAAATGCAGCATTCGCTTCGTCGTCTCCTTCTATGAACATCGCTTTCATCCCCGCAAGTCGTTGCGAAGAATCGGTCGATGCGAGCACTGCGAAAAGCTTCATCAATTGATCGACAGTGACTTCACTGAATCCGCGTTCCTCTAGTTCCTTTCGCACACCATCACTACCAATTTTATCCCATTTATCCAAAGCCACTGTGAAGTCTTGGAACTGTTCCTCAATGCCACATGCACGGGCCACACCGTTCAGCAATCGGCGATCATTGAATACAATCTCGTAGCCAGGCACACCCAATTCAGAAAGCACCTCATGGAACAGCATGATAAGGTCCAACTCATTCAAGATGCTGTCCGATCCAATGATATCCGCATCGCATTGGGTAAACTCCTGGTACCGGCCTTTACCGGGGCGATCTCCTCTCCACACAGTCTGCATCTGATAACGCCGAAAGGGAAAAGCCAAGTCATTACGTGACATCACGACAAACCGAGCAAACGGTACTGTCAAATCGTAGCGCAGTGCTTTTTTTGAAATGCTAGACGTGAGAGCTTTAGAATCGCGGGATTCGAGGGCTTCTTCATTGGCTTTGTTCAGATAATCTCCATTGTTTAGGATTTTGAAAATCAACTGATCGCCTTCCTCTCCATACTTCCCGATGAGGGTCTGGAGGTTCTCCATGGCTGGCGTTTCGATTGGTTCAAACCCGTACCGTTCGAATGCTTTGCGCATCACGCCAAACATCCAGTTTCTACGAGCCATGATTAGCGGACCAAAATCTCGCGTTCCTTTTGGGGTGGATGGTTTGCTCATTCCTTGGAGTTATCGCTTGTTTTGACGTCGGTACTGGATAAAGGCCACAATGGTAAGTATGGCCATGCCGAGGAATATGTATCGCATGTTTGTATCAACTTTGAGGGTGCTAAATTCGGCAATCGATGGGAACCAACGAAACAACCGCGCATCTTTCCGGTCACCAAGGCGCTATTTATGACGCTGCATGGGATCAGTCCACCCAAACATGGCTGACTGCAGGCGGCGACGGATTCGTAGCCGAATGGAGTGCCGATGGCACGGGTGAAGGGAGGGCTATACTTCACCATGACAAGGCATTTTTTGCAGTTGGATGCCATTCCAGATTGCGCGCTGCGGGAACGGAGAACGGAGAGCTCTTCACATGGGAAGCGACCAAACCAGATGCCGTCAGCCGCATAGAAGCCCACAGCAACGGACTATTTGCACTGGCCTGGTCTCCTGATTCGCACCTAATAACAGGTGGTGGTGATCAACGCATCGCATTATGGCGCAACACGAAACTGCAAAACGAATGGACCCTGACCGGTGCGGACAAAATCCGTTGCCTGGTGCACAACCCAACATCGCTTTTCATCGGCACCAGTTCAGGTAAAGCTTACATCTGTTCGCACTTGAAAGCAAGAAAAAGTATGAGCCATATCGTTGAACTCAAAGGACATTCAGGCGGGTGCTACGCCGCTGTTTGGTTGCCTACAAAAAAAACTTGGTTGTCTTCGGGGCGGGATGGGTACATTCGAGCCTGGAACTCATTTGGAAAAGAAATCATCTCAATACCTGCTCACGAGGGAACGATTTACCGGATGGTAAGTGATGGCTTAACGCTCTGGACCGCAAGCAGAGATAAAACCGTAAAAGCGTGGAGTTTGGAAGACCTTTCGTTCGTCCGGAAAATCACACGCAGTCAAGGCGGAAGCACCCGTTCCATAAATGCATTGGCCTGCCTACCACAGAATGGTCCATCCAAAACCAATGCGCTACTATATGGTGGCGATGACCGTATCGGCCGAATCCTTTTTTACTGACCCATCCAATTAATCGGAACCACCCCTTGAGCTTCGAGCCAAGCATTCGCTGTGGAGAACGGGCGCGAACCGAAAAACCCTCGAAAGGCAGACAATGGACTTGGATGCGAGGACCGCAGAATGAGGTGTTTGGAGCTGGTAAAACGCCAAGCATGTGCCTTGGCTCGCTCGCCCCAGAGGAATACTACCAGCGGTTGGTCTTGGTCTGACATGAGGTCAAGTAATGCTCCTGTGAATTCCTGCCATCCCAAGTGGGCATGTGACCCTGGCTCACCTGTCCTCACTGTCAACACATCGTTGAGTAGAAGCACACCTTGGCGCGCCCACGAACCCAGGCATCCGTCTTCATCAAATGACCTTTCAAGAGGCCAAGGCTGGCCCAAATCTGAAATAGCCTCCCTAATGATGTTGCGCAGAGACGGCGGGTAAGGGACACCAGCTGCAACGGAGAATGCCAATCCGTCTGCTTGACCTGGTCCGTGGTAAGGATCCTGACCACAAATAATCACCTTGATGGCCTCGGGACGAAGTGAGTTCAAAGCTTGAAGCTCTTGACCTTTAGGAGGGAAACAAATACCCGCAAGTCGCTCTTCCTGAACTGCCGCATCAATAGACTCAAGCAAACCTACCGGCAAGTGCAAACGCATTCCCCATTCAATCGGAAGCTGACCAAAAATCATGAACAAAAATGGAGGGTTCAGATTGGTTTTCCAATGCTTCGACGCCTATCGTTGAAAACCTATTTGTTCAATTCCTTTCAGGTAAGGAATCTGCACGGTACTTTTGCCTTTTTGCATTAATTCCTTACGGCGAAATTCGCTACAAAAATCACCTCCTGCTTTGTCATTGAAG
>DIHQ01000014.1 GCA_002420235.1 Flavobacteriales bacterium UBA5692 | reverse complement strand
ATATGACCACAAACCGACAACCTGGAACAAACGGACGCTTATTTGGTTCAAATTGGCGGAAAAATCTAGTGTCTATTGCGTATTTTTACTTCTGAAAACGCGCGATATTCTTACAATGCTCAAAGTTAACCCAGTGAGCGATTTCCGCGGCTTTAACGCCCGTCCAATCTTTTTTGCGGCATTCGTGTTTGCCGCCGTCTTTTCGGCGTCAGCTGGTGTTTGGGATGAAGGCGATGTTGAAGCGGGTCAAGCGTTATTCAATGCGAACTGCGCCTCCTGCCATAAAGTAACAAATGAAGTTCTGGCAGCCCCTGGTTTGGGGGGCATTGCAGACCGCTGGGGAGCAAGTGATGAGCTGCTTGTGAAATGGATTCAAAATCCACAGGCTGCTGCTGAGTCTGGTGATGGCTACATCAAATCCCTGGTAGCCCGGTACGTACCGACTTATGGTTGGATGACGGCTCAAGCGGTATCGGAGGATGACATCAAGAACATAATGGCCTATGTGCAAAATCCGCCAGATGTTGCCCCAGTTGCTGACGCCGGGACGGATTGCATAACGGTAGACGAACTACCCGTCGAAGAAGCGAGCAACGACGGCGGAGTGTGGTTCGTGTTGTTGTTGGTGATGTTCTTGATTATTGCCATGGCAGCTGCAGGAGTGAACCGTTCCTTGATAAACGCAAGTCGAGAAAGAGCAGGTGAAGAATTGCTTAGTGAATTGCCTTACGGGGAGCGACTGAAGAATTGGATCTGGGAAAACCGTGCGGCGGTTTCCTTGGTGGGTGTGTTCTTCGTAGCTTATGGAGCAGTCCTTGGTTATCAGGGTTTAATGCGCGTAGGCGTTGTAGAAGGCTACAAGCCTAGCCAGCCTATCAAGTTCATCCACAGCGTTCACGTTTGCGAAAACGAAGTGGACTGCAAGTACTGCCATCATAGTGCCTACGAGTCAAAACATGCAGGGATTCCGTCCACCAATGTCTGTATGAATTGTCACAAAGCGGTCAAAAAGGGGCGGCGCTATGGAGAAACGGAGATCGCAAAAATTTATGACGCCATTGGGTTTGATCCTCTTTCTGGCACGTATGTAGATGGTGAAGGTACCAACGGTTATATCTCACCTCAAGACACTTACAACGGCGAACCCATTCGATGGAATAAAGTACACAACCTTCCAGATCACGTTTTCTTCAGCCACCAGCAGCACGTTGTGGTTGGCGGTCTTCAGTGCCAGAATTGCCATGGTGACGTTGAGACCTACACGGTCGGCCGCGTAGCCAATGTTGACGATATTAATCTTTTGGTCGATAAGTATCCCGGATTGATTGAATTGTCGAAGCCAACACTTACAATGGGCTGGTGCATCGAGTGCCACAACAAAGCAGAGATTGATTTAGCGAGCAGTGGTTACTACGAGGACATCCACGCGCGCTTAAAAGATCATCTTCGCGGGAACGAAGAGTTGAGGAAATACATGGAGGATGATAAAATAACGGTCAAAGAACTCGGGGGATGGGAATGTGCAAAGTGCCACTACTAATGGAATACGAATCGTGAATACCTAGACGCATCACTGTTATGGCAAATACAAAGCGTTACTGGTCCGGATTGGACGAGCTTCACAAAACAGAAGCATTCAAAGCGATTCAGTCACAGGAGTTTCCTGAGGCGAAATCAGTGGATGAATTCTTGACCGATGAGCAATTGGAGTCGACTCACACAGGTCGAAGAGACTTCCTGAAGTTCATGGGGTTCAGCTTGACGGCTGCGACCCTAGCAGCCTGTGAAACGCCGGTGGTAAAGAGCATTCCATACACGAACAAACCGGCTGAGATTACACCAGGCGTCGCTAATCATTATGCAAGCACGTACTATGATGGTCAGAACTTTGCAAATGTTTTAGTGAAAACACGTGAAGGCCGTCCTATTTTCATCAAGTCAAATACAGCCACAGGAATTGCAGGTCCAAATGCTCGTGTCAATTCCTCAGTTTTGGGTTTGTACGACAGTGCACGACTGACAGGGCCGGTAATGAATGGTGCTGCGTCAGATTGGAAAGCTATTGACAATCGCGTACAAGAAGCGGTGGGCAGTGGTGGCCGAAATGTATTGTTGACCAATACAATTATGAGCCCTTCACTGAAACGTGCCATTGCGATTTCGGGGGTAGAGCATGTGCAATATGACGCAATTGACTACGGCGCTTTCCGAAAGGCAGCTGAAATGGATTACGGGGTCAACACGTTTCCGAGTTACAAGTTTGACCAAGCTGATGCAATAGTTACGATTGGGGCTGATTTCTTGGCGACTTTCGCTGATGCAGTCTTTTATGAAGGGGAATGGGCGAAAAACAGAAACCCGGAAAGTGGTAAAATGTCTCGAATGCATGCATTTGAGACTAACATGAGTTTGACTGGCTCCAATGCCGACTACCGCACCATGGTGAAGCCGTCCGAACACGGTAGGGTGGCGACGGCCTTATTGGATGCCATTACCGGGCGCAGTTCATCATCTAGCGAGTTCAATGAAGTAATTGAAGCAGCAATAGAGCATGCTGCAATTGACCTAAAAGCTGCCGGAAAAAATGGGCTCGTTCTCTCAGGATCAAATGATCTCAGCATGCAACGTGTCGTAAATGCAATCAATGAAGCACTGGGAGCTGTTGGGACGACGGTCAATTTCGAATGCAATGACTTATACCAAGGAAGCTCAAAGGAGCTTGCGCGGTTGATTCAAGACATGGGAGCAAGTCGAGTCAATACCTTGATTATTGCAGACTGTAACCCGGGTTATGATGCTGTAAATGCCTCCGAATTCACTGCTGCATTAGAAAGAGTGAATTTGTCGGTTAGTACTTCTACGGTTCCAGACGAAACGGCATCACGCTGCGACGTGATTGCTCCAACACACCATTGGTTGGAAACTTGGGGAGACCTTCAAATTGAGAGTGGTCGAATTGACTTGGTTCAACCGACAATTTCACCTTTGCACAATACACGTGGATGGGGCGAGAGTTTATTGGCGTGGAGTGGTGAATCCCTTGATTGGTACACCTTCCTCCGGCAAACACATTCACCTAGTTACACACCGGATGAGATGTATACGTGCAATAACTGGAACATTGCGGTGCACAATGGATTCATCGGATCGGATGCATTGGAGCAAGCTGCGCCTAATTATGCTGGCGCATCTTTGACCGGCGCAGTTGCAGCTCTGAATGCCCAGCAGGGCGGAGTGTTTGAACTGGCGCTCTACGAAAAGTCGACAATGGGGGCCGGGCAGCATGCCGCAAATCCCATGCTGCAAGAAACTCCAGATCCCTTGACCAAAGTAACTTGGGACAACTACGTTACTATGTCTCACTCTGATGTAGACGCAATGGGACTTAATGGTTTCATAGGCCAAGAGAAGCCTGCAAGTGTAGTCCGCGTTACAGTCAATGAAACTGCTCTGGAGCTTCCTGTTTTCCCCATGCCTGGTCAGGCGCCAGGCACCATCGGAATAGCGCTCGGTTATGGCCGAGGCGCCAACGGAGAGAAAGTTGGGAAGGCCGCTTTTCAGACTGCAGAAAACGGATCATTTATGATCGACTCAGAGGGCAGCATGGTACCAGTAGGACAAAATGTATTTGGCTGGGTTAACGCACCAGGGGAATTCATACACCATCATCAATTCGATGTAAAGGTGGAGGCTACAGGAGGGACATACCCATTGGCTTGCACGCAGATCCAAAACACCTTCATGGGCCGTGATAGCATTGTGAAGGAGACAGATATGGCTAGCTTCTTTGCTGAGCGCAATTTAGAAAAGGGTGAGGCGTCATGGAATAAGTTGATTAAACTCGCTGTACACGAAGATGTCAATAGAGACGGAACCATCGATGCTCAAGATGCTGAGCCAACTGAGGCTTTTGATTTGTGGCACGAACACCCAGTGGAAAATGTGGGTCATCGTTGGGGAATGACAATAGACCTCACTACTTGTACTGGCTGCAGCGCTTGTGTGACTGCATGCCATATCGAGAATAATGTGCCCGTCGTGGGTAAGGACGAGGTTCGTCGACATCGAGATATGCACTGGTTGCGAATCGACCGCTTCTTCAGCTCGGATTACAGCCTGGAGCGAGGTGAAGAGGAAGGCGTAGGGGTGATTTCATCTTACCGCAAAATGGAAGACCCTGCTGCGAATCCACAAACGGTTCATATGCCGATGATGTGTCAGCACTGCAATCATGCACCGTGCGAAACTGTTTGCCCAGTCGCGGCAACTACTCACTCGAACGAAGGGTTTAACCAAATGACGTACAATCGTTGCATTGGTACGCGTTACTGCGCGAACAATTGCCCTTACAAAGTGCGGCGATTCAATTGGTTTAATTACCCGGGGTACAAGAAGTTCGGCAACTTCAATCCAGCCCAAGATAGTTTGATGCGCATGGTACTCAACCCAGATGTCACGGTCAGAAGTAGAGGTGTAATGGAGAAGTGCAGTTTGTGCATTCAAATGGTTCAATCTTCAAAACTTGAGGCCAAAAAGCGTGGCGTGCCTCTCACAGATGACCTCGTTTCTTGCGCCTGCTCCACAGCCTGCTCGACAGGAGCCATTTCTTTTGGTGATCTTAATGACCCAAACTCCAAGGTCGCAAGGACGTCGAGAAACAATCGATCCTATCATGCATTGGAAGAAATCGGTGTTAAACCGAATATCTTCTACATGACCAAGGTGCGTAACGTAGAACGAAAAGAAGCCTGATAAGACGATGCAGAAAGAAGCAGCAATTCGGGAACCCTTAATTCTAGGGAATAAGTCTTACAAGGATATCACTGACGATGTGGTTGGACCCATCCAGGGTGCTGCACCGATTGGGTGGAAAATTATGATTACCATCTCGACCATCATTGCCATCTATGGTGTCGGGAGCATCTTGTACCTCCTTGGCACAGGCATAGGAGTTTGGGGTTTGAACAAAACGGTCGGTTGGTCGTGGGACATAACCAATTTTGTTTGGTGGGTTGGAATTGGGCACGCGGGGACCTTGATTTCTGCAGTATTGCTCTTGTTCCGTCAAAAGTGGCGGATGGCCATTAACCGATCAGCTGAGGCAATGACCATTTTCGCCGTCATCATGGCGGCAATCTTTCCGGGCATACACATGGGGCGCATCTGGGTCAGCTACTGGGTGCTGCCGCTTCCGAACCAATTTGGTTCACTCTGGGTAAACTTCAATAGCCCTTTACTTTGGGATGTATTCGCCATTTCCACCTATTTTTCAGTCTCGTTGGTCTTTTGGTACATCGGTCTGATACCAGATTTTGCCACTATCCGAGATCGTATGACAAAGCCGTTGGCAAAGAAGATATACGGTATTCTTAGTTTCGGGTGGAGTGGTCGCGCAAAGCATTGGAATCGGTTTGAGGAAGTGTCATTGGTTTTGGCTGGGATTGCAACCCCTTTGGTATTCTCGGTGCACTCGATTGTATCCATGGATTTTGCGACAGCAGTTATTCCGGGGTGGCATACCACAATCTTTCCTCCTTATTTCGTGTCAGGTGCAGTTTTCTCTGGTTTCGCAATGGTGCAGACCCTGCTGCTTATCATGCGAAAGGGGATGAAGCTCGAAAACTACATCCACGTAAAACACGTCGAGTATATGAACATCGTCATTATTGTTACGGGGTCCATTGTGGGGGTGGCGTATTTAACCGAATTGTTCATCTCCTGGTACTCTGGGGTAGAGTATGAGAGCTACGCATTCATCAACCGATTTAGTGGTCCGTATTCCTGGGCATATTGGATCATGATGACCTGTAATGTTATTACTCCACAGCTTTATTGGTTTAAAAAGATTCGCCGCAGTCTTGCTGCGACCTTCATTCTGTCCATTGTCGTAAACATTGGAATGTGGTTTGAACGATACGTTATTATCGTGACTTCAATTCACCGTGATTATGACCCTTCAAGCTGGGGAGAATTCCATCCCACAAGTGTCGACGTTGGTGTCTTCATCGGTACGATTGGAATCTTTTTCACCTTGTTTTTGTCTTTTGCTCGATTTTTCCCCGTGCTAGCATTGAACGAATTGAAGACCATTTTGAAGACAAGTGGTGAGAATTACAAAAAACAGCAAGCGAATCACTGATCCTTATAGTCATGAAGAAGGTATTCCATGTAATGTATGATGACGATGATACGCTGAAGGAAGCTGCATCGGCTCTTGTTGCCAAAGGCATAAGGGTTAAGGATGTATTCTCACCGTTTCCTGTTCACGGGATTGATCCAATCATTGGAGTCAAACGCACGCGCTTGGGCATTGCGGCTTTTATGTACGCTACTACAGGTACGACACTGGCATTATTGGGAATGTGGTACTTCATGATTTCAGACTGGCCAATGAATATTGGTGGAAAGCCGAATTTTTCGCTTATTGAAAATTTGCCTGCCTTCATCCCAGTAACTTTCGAATTTTCCGTTTTATGCGGAGCCCATGGCATGTGCATCACCTACCTGCTGAGGAACGGAACGCTGCCTGGTATGCCGGCGTCCAACCCTGATCCACGCACTACAGATGACAAATTCGTCATGGAGATCACCACAGAGCAAAATGTACTTTCTGCAAAAGATTTAGAAGGAGCGATAAAGGACACCGGTTTTTTTGAGTTGAGCATCAAAGATTATAAATGATGAAAATTCAAAGATGTATTTCTAACGTGCTGGTTTTTGCTGTGATTGCAGCTACTACTGGTTGTGTTACTAACCCGGATAGCCCTGGTTTGGAATACATGCCTGATATGTATCGTTCGCCTGCGGTCGAAGCATATGTGGATTACGGCCAGGACCCATATCAGGTGGGTGAGGATGTGGCCACGGCTCAGCGTCTGGTTCAGTCTGCGCGAAAGCCGGTTGCGGGAACGATTCCATTTAACCCAGAAGCGATGGTGTTTTCCTTGCCATATGCATATCCAAATACAGTAGATGGATACGAAGACGCCGGAGCAAACCTATTGTCGCCACTTGTGGATGTGGGCAAAGCTGAAATCGAAGCTGGCCAGGAGATTTATACGTCGATGTGCACGCAGTGCCATGGTGAAGAGGGGAAGGGAAATGGAGCGCTCAGTCGTAACGGACATATCCAAGGAATCCCAAGCTATAGCGATAAACTGAAAGATTTACCTGAAGGCAAGATGTATCACACCTTGACATACGGCAAGGGTCTTATGGGTTCACATGCGTCACAGCTCTCACAGAAGGATCGGTGGCTAGTGATCGAATACATAAAAGTTCTTCAAAACGGAGGGGAAATGCCGGAGTTTGATGAAAAGGGCAATGTGGTAAAACCAGTACCTGCTGAATCGGAAGATGCCATGGCAATGAACAACTGATGATGGAATTCAAATTCGAAGGACGAACGAAATTGGTTACCCAAGTGCTCATGGGCATTGGTTTTATTGCCCTTATCGCAGGCTTTTTGACTGATGGTTCGGCACACCACCAGCGCTGGTGGGCCAATGTGCTGATCAACGGATTTTTTTGGTTTTCGATTTCATTGACAGCCCTTTTCTTTTATGCCTTGAATTATGCGGTTGAAGCGTCGTGGTCGGCTGTCATCAAACGTACGTTCGAAGCCATGTGGCATTTTTTGCCCATCGGTGCCTTGGTGATTGTCATCGTTTTGGCTGCAGGCCATTTCTTTCATGCGCACCATTTGTATCATTGGATGGATACGACTCTGTATCATGAGTACATGATTATCGAGGCAGGGCAGACCCAATACACAGATGAAATGACCGAAGGGGCTGTAGCTAATCCGAATTATGATTACATCATTGCAGGGAAAGCAGCATACTTCAACACTTGGTTTTTTTGGATTCGTACATTGGTATATATAGCGACCTTTTTAATTTTCGCGCGTTTATTCCGCAGATGGTCGTTACTCGAAGACGAGCAGCCGAGCCTAGGCCTGCACTTCAAGCAATTTCGTAGGAGCGCTCTGTTTTTGGTCTTTTTTGCGGTGTTTAGCTCAATGCTGTCTTGGGACTGGATTATGTCCATTGATGTTCACTGGTTCTCGACTTTGTTTGGGTGGTATCTATTTTCTGGCATGTGGGTGAGCTTTATGATTATGCTCAACCTAGGGTTGATTTGGCTACGTAGTAATGGTTATTACCAGGAGGTGTCATCCAGCCACATGCACGATATTTCAAAGTGGATGTTCGCCATCTCCATGCTTTGGAGCTACCTCTGGGTAAGTCAGTTCCTGTTGATCTGGTATGCCAACATTCCGGAGGAAGTTACGTATTACACGCAGCGTTTCTTCTCAGACTATCGGGTCCCATTTATGCTAACGTTCTTCATCAACTTCGCTGTGCCGTTTTACACACTTTTACCGCGCGATACGAAGCGGAATGCCAACTTCATCATTCCTGTTGGATTGCTCATCTTTATTGGGCATTTCGCGGATGTTTATCTGCTTGTCATACCCGGCACGATGTTCGACCACAATGAATTCGGTATTTTTGAAATTGCATTATTCTTAGGTTTTATGGGTTTATATCTAAACAGGACATTGGCTGCTCTGAGCAAAGCCCCACTAATTCCGAAAAATCACCCGATGCTTCAAGAATCTAAAGACCTCCACTACTGAATACAGTAACCCCCCTCTGAAATGAAATTGCTCATTCTACTTGTTATTGTTTTAGGCTTGGTGGCTGCGGTCCAGCTATCCAAAGTTTATCAGCTTTCAATTCAGTTGAGAGGAAAGCGCGAAGAGGATATATCAGAAGCAGATAATCGATTGAATGGTGGGGCATTCTTGGCTTTTATGGCTGTCTTTTATTCTTCATTTATTTTCTTGCTTGCACGTTACGGGTCTTATGGCACACCGCCGGCCTCTGAGCACGGTATTGCTGTTGACCGTTTGATGAATTTCAATATGGCAATCATATTTACGGTGTTCTTCATCGTAAATACATTGCTTTTTTGGTTTGCCGCGAAGTACTATTACCGTCCTGAACGAAAGGCACGCTTTTTTGCGCATGATAATCGACTTGAACTGGTTTGGACAGTCATTCCTTCGGTCGTTCTGGCTGTAATCATTGCATTTGGCTTACGGACTTGGAACCAAATGACAGACGAAGCCTCTGACGATGCTCTTCGAGTGGAGCTCTATGCAAAGCAGTTTGACTGGACAGCCCGATATCCCGGGAATGATGGTGAGTTTGGTTTGGCCAACTACAACTTGATTACGCCGATGAATGCTCTAGGCATTGTAACGGCAGAGGGCATCGCTGACGCACTGGTAGAAATAGAAGACAAGATTGCAAAGGTTGAGCGAGAAATTTTATACGAGAAAGGTCATCTCTTAGCAGAGAGAGAAACCTTGATGGCACAACTGGAGGGAGATAGTCACGGCCACAACGGTCATGGCCACGCTGATCACGACGA
>DIHQ01000097.1 GCA_002420235.1 Flavobacteriales bacterium UBA5692 | reverse complement strand
CACTGCTTCGATGTCCATCCCTCCTTGTGGTGAATACATAATAATATTCCGGCCATTCCCTCGGTCGAGGAGAACGCTCATGTAAATCTCTTTTAGCTCGCTATCACCTGGACCGTAGACGTCCTCTGCAATCAGAATCTTTTTTACTTGCTTTCCCTTGGCATTGGTCTGAGCTGTTACCAAATGTCCACCGAGAATACCCGCTGCTTTTCCTTTCACTTCATCCAACCCCTTCGCCAAAACGACGCCGTTAGATCCGGTTTCCGTCACCTTTCCCTTGCCTCGGCCACCGGCATGTATTTGAGCTTTCACAACAAACCAACTGGTACCGGTGTCCGCAGCCAACTGGACCGCAACATCGTGCGCTGCTTCTGGCGTATCAGCAACGTAGCCATTTTGAATGGCAACACCGAAACTCTTCAAAATAGACTTGCCTTGGTACTCGTGAATGTTCATTGATGAATCGTTTAAAATCCGCATCAAAGGTAGCAAACACAGCGCCTGTTTCCGTTGTAGTTTGCAGCTATGAATGAAATTATTATCGAGGCCCGTGGAATCACAAAGTCATATGGACAGGTTACCGTTCTGAGCGGCGTCGATTTGAAAATTGAAAAGCATAAAATCACTTCGATTTCTGGGGCAAGCGGGGCCGGTAAAACCACATTGCTCCAAATCCTCGGTACGCTGAACTCGCCGGATGCCGGTTCCCTGACCATCGGTGACACTTGTATCAATGAATTGAAGGGTAACGCTCTCTCCACATTCCGCAACAAGCGAATCGGGTTTATTTTTCAATTTCATCGGTTGTTACCTGAGTTCACCGCTGTCGAAAACGTACTCATGCCCGCTTGGATTCAAGGCAACGATTCCAACCGGTACAAGGACCGCGCGGAAAGGCTGCTCAAAGACCTCGGCCTTGAGAGCCGATTTCACCACCTTCCCAACCAACTCAGCGGCGGGGAGCAGCAGCGCGTTGCCGCTGCCCGCGCATTGATGAATGAACCGGATGTGGTGCTCGCCGATGAGCCCACGGGCAACCTAGATTCTGGAAACGCCAACTCCTTATTCGAGTTGTTCGTTGAACTACGAGACCGCGAAGGACAAACTTTTGTTGTGGTCACGCACAATGACGCCATGGCCCAGCGCGGCGATGCCTGTCTCCACCTCAAGGATGGTATTATGACTCGGCCGTGAGTGAAACTTTCATGTCCATTTTATTTTGTGGTCAATTTACTATGCACGCATAGTAAATTTTACGTATCTTGGTCTCATGAAGCCACAAGAGACTATTGATTTTCACTTGCGCTGGGGATGGACCAAACTCTCCAAACTGTATGCAAGCGAAGCGGAACGGCGTGGCATTCCTTTCTCTTACGTTTTTATTTTGCTCCACACAGAGCGCTCGGGCACTCCATCGACAAAGCTTGGCCCCAAAATGGGTATGGAATCCACCAGTTTATCGAGGTCCCTTCGCGGATTAGAGGAGATAGGCTGGATTGAGCGGCGACCGGATGCACACGATCGTCGAATGATGCGCGTCTTTCTAACCGATGCCGGGGTCGATGCACGCAGGCAAGCACGGGACCTCGTCGTATCAGTTAACCAGCAGCTGCGCGCCCTGCTCGGTGCACAATCAGTTGACCGGCTTCTGAACGAAATGCGTCGATTGAATGAAATCCTCGACAACCCTCGGGCGCTTGTCCCCGCGGACGCACCCCCCCACTCCTGATCATTCCTCAACACCATGAGTAAACCCGTCATTCCTTTCCATAAAATCAAACGCGCTGCTGTGTTAGGCTCCGGCGTAATGGGGTCACGCATCGCTTGCCACCTAGCACAAACCGGCTGCGAGGTACTCCTACTCGACCTGCCTCCAGCCGAAGGACCACGGAATTCCATTGCCGACGGCCACCTCAAGTCCGCCATCAAATCCAACCCGTCGCCGTTGTATTCAAAGCATTTTGCACAACGCATCACGACGGGCAATTTTGACGACGATTTGGCCCAAATCGCCAACTGCGATTGGATCATCGAGGTCGTAGTCGAACGGCTGGACATCAAGCAGCAGCTCTTCGAACGCGTCGAGCAATTCCGGACGGCCGGAACCTTGATCACAAGCAACACATCGGGCATTCCATTAGTACAATTGAGTAAAGGACGGTCCGAAGATTTCCAAGCCCACTTCTGCGGCACGCACTTCTTCAACCCCCCGCGTTACTTGCCCCTTTTGGAAATCATCCCGGGCCCCAAGACCAAACCCGAAGTGCTCGCTTTCGTAGAGGCCTACGGCGAACGAATCTTGGGCAAGCAGGTCGTGGTCTGCAAAGACACCCCAGCCTTCATCGCCAACCGTGTAGGCGTTTTCGCCATTCAGGCGTTGTTCCACACCGTTGACGAAATGGGCCTCTCCGTGGAAGCCGTCGACAAGCTCACCGGACCAGCCATGGGCCGACCCAAGAGCGCCACGTTCCGCACTTGTGACGTAGTCGGTTTGGATACGTTGGTGCACGTGGCCAAGGGTGTGGCAACCAATTGTCCGGACGACGAGCGGGCCGAGGTGTTCCAAACGCCAGGCTTCGTCAAGCACCTGGTGGACAATAACCTACTGGGATCGAAAAGCGGCGCAGGGTTTTACAAGAAGGTCAAAAACGACCATGGCAAAAGTGAGATCCTCGCGCTCGACTTGAAAACCTTGGAATACCGGCCCAAGGTCAAAGCCAAGTTTGCCACATTGGACATGGCCAAAGCAGTGGAAAACCTCGATCAGCGTACCAAATTGCTATTCAACGGACAGGACGAGGCCGGCACCTTTTACCGCCGGATTTTCGCTGATGTTTTCGCGTACGTTGCGAACCGTATTCCGGAAATCGCGGACGAACCGTACCGCATCGATGACGCCCTACGTGCCGGTTTCGGTTGGGAATTGGGCGCGTTTGAAAGCTGGGATGCCATCGGCTTTGAAGACGGACTCAAAGCGATTGCGGATCGAGGACTTGCAGTTCCAGCGTGGATTGAAACCTTCAAGGACCAAGGCGAAGGCACCTTCTACCGCAACATCAATGGCGTACGTCAATGCTGGGACCCCCGCACTTGTGCCTACGAAGCTGTCGGAGGGCAAGAAGGCCGGTTGTCATTGGCTTGGCTGCCTGATTCAGCCACGGTCTGGTCCAATTCGGGAACGACCATTCAGGATTTGGGCGACGGCATCCTGAATGTTGCCTTCCATACCAAGATGAACTCCATCGGGGCAGAAGTGCTCGAAGGCGTCAACAAGGCCATTGACCTTGCCGAGTCTGGAGATTTGTGGCGTGGCGTGGTCATTTCCAACGAAGGGGCGCAGTTCAGCGCCGGTGCCAATGTGGGCATGATCTTCATGATGGCCGTAGAACAGGAGTACGAGGAGTTGAATTACGCCATTCAGATGTTCCAAAACACTGTCATGCGCCTGCGCTACTCCGGTATTCCAGTCATCGTTGCTCCGCACCAGCTCGCCCTTGGTGGCGGTTGTGAGATGTGCCTTCACGCCGACAAGGTCATCGCCCATGCGGAGACCTACATGGGGCTTGTGGAATTTGGCGTCGGGCTCATCCCAGGAGGAGGCGGAACCAAGGAATTCGTACTGCGCTTGAACGACGAGATGCACGACGGTGACATGCGCATCAACCGCTTGCGCGACCGCTTCCTCACCATCGGACAAGCCAAAGTCGCCACTTCGGCGCACGAGGCCTTTGAACTGGGCTACCTGCGGGAAGGCATCGACGAAGTCGTCGTCAACCGCCGCGACCAACTCGCCCGGGCCAAGCGGGCCGCTATTGAGCTGTCCGAGGCCGGTTATACCCAGCCGCTGCGGCGCAAAGACATCACCGTCGCAGGCCAAGAAGGACTCGGCATTGTGTACGTCGGCGCGCACAGCATGAAAAGCGGCAACTACATCTCAGAGCACGACCAATTGATCAGCGAAAAGCTCGGCTACGTGATGTGCGGAGGAGATCTCAGTACGCGCACGGCTGTCTCGGAGCAGTACCTGCTCGATCTTGAACGCGAAGCGTTTGTCTCCCTTTGCATGCAACGTAAATCCCTTGAGCGCATGCAGAGCCTGATTCAGAAGGGTAAAATCTTGAGAAACTAACCGCCATGAATGCATACATCATAGGAGGCTACCGCTCGCCCATTGGAAAATCCGGTAAAGGCGCCTTTCGCTTTGTCCGACCAGATGATTTGGGTGAGCAAGTGATCCGAAAGCTGCTCTCCGACTTTCCGCAATTGGACAAAGAACGCATCGAAGATGTCATTGTCGGCAATGCCACTCCGGAGGCCGAGCAAGGCCTTAACATCGGCCGCATGGTGAGTTTGATGGGGCTCGATACCGACAAGGTGCCGGGTATGACCGTGAACCGCTACTGTGCTTCCGGTTTGGAAACCATCGCCATTGCATCCGCCAAAATCCACGCCGGACTGGCCGATTGCATCCTCGCCGGCGGCATCGAGACCATGTCCCCCATCCCGTTTGGTGGGTGGCGGATCGTTCCCAACGCCCGCATTGCGAAAGCCAATCCAGACTGGTACTGGGGAATGGGGCTAACTGCGGAAGCAGTCGCAAAAGACTTCAGCATCTCCCGGGACGAACAAGACGCATTTGCGCTTGAAAGCCATCAGCGTGCAGCAGCGGCCATCGACGCCGGGCGATTCTCACCGGGTATAGCTCCCATCACCGTCAACGAGGTCTACCTCGATGAAAACGAAAAACGCCAAGAGCGCACCCACGTCGTCGACACCGATGAAGGCGTGCGCCGCGACTCCACTCTGGAAGGCCTCGCTCGATTGAAGCCCGTCTTCGCCCAAAGCGGTTCGGTCACGGCGGGAAACAGCTCCCAAACCTCGGACGGTGCAGCCTTCGTGCTCGTGGTGTCTGAACGCATGCTCAAAGAACTCAACGTCGAGCCCATCGCACGCTTGGCGAGTTACCACGTCAGTGGATTGGAACCCCGCATTATGGGCGTAGGCCCCATCCACGCCGTGCCGAAAGCGCTGGAGAAAGCTGGAATCAAAACTCAGAATCTTGGTGCAATCGAGCTGAATGAAGCATTTGCCTCGCAATCCGTTGCCGTGGTGAAAGAACTCGGGTTGGATCCGGCATTGGTCAACCCGAACGGGGGCGCCATTGCGTTGGGCCATCCACTGGGATGCACCGGCGCCAAACTGACCGTGCAAATGATGCATGAATTGAAATCGCGCCAAGCCAACTTCGGCATGGTGACCATGTGCGTCGGCACCGGCCAAGGGGCCGCTGGCGTCTTTGAATTTTTGAACGCATAAACCTGATCAGATGTCCGAAAACACAACAGCGATTCGAGGCGGTGAATTCTTAATCCGCCCCACCGCAGCCACCGACATCTTCATCCCTGAAGAATGGACGGAGGAACAATTGATGATGAAGCAGATGACGTTGGATTTTGTCAAACAACGCATCCTACCGAAACTTGAAGAAATCGATAACCAAGAAGAAGGTCTCGTTCCAAGCCTCATGCTCGAATCGGGCGAACTCGGTCTGCTCGGTAGTTCGGTTCCCGAGGAATACGGTGGCATGGGATTGGATTTCAAGACCACCATGCTCATAACCGAAGCTATCGGGGGAGCACATGCCTTTAGCGTCAGCTTCAGCGCCCACACGGGCATAGGCACCTTGCCTATCCTCTACTACGGCAACGAAGAACAGAAGAAGAAGTGGGTGCCAGGATTGGCCTCCGGCAAACTCAAAGGCTGCTACTGCCTAACAGAGCCGAGCGCGGGGTCCGATGCCAACAGCGGAAAGACCAAAGCCAGCCTCTCTGAGGACGGCAGGCACTACATCATCAACGGCCAAAAGATGTGGATTACCAATGGGGGGTTTGCGGACGTGATGATTGTATTCGCTAAGATTGACGACGACGAAAAACTCACGGCATTTATAGTGGATGGCCACGCCGAGGGCATGACCAAAAACCCTGAGGAAAAAAAGATGGGCATCAAAGGATCATCCACCCGCCAAATCTTCTTCAATGACGTTCACGTACCCGTCGAAAATCTTCTGTATGAGCGCGAGCAAGGATTCAAAATCGCAGTGAATATCTTGAATATAGGCCGCATTAAATTGGGCGGTGCGGTGCTTGGGGCTGCGAAAGATGCGTGCACCCATTCCACGCGTTATGCCAATGAGCGCGAGCAATTCGGACGGCCCATCTCGAAATACGGTGCAATCCGCTACAAACTCGCCGAAAGCGCTATCCGGCTGTATACCTGCGAATCTGCCGTCTACCGAGCGACCCAGAACATCGATGATGCCATAGCCGCGCTAAAAGCAGA
>DIHQ01000184.1 GCA_002420235.1 Flavobacteriales bacterium UBA5692 | reverse complement strand
TGGCTCAGCGGTAACGTTCTCGACAATGCTCTCAGTGAATTTGTGATTGGGGATGGTAACTATTCGACCGGCAAGGGTCTTAATGCGTGTAGATCGAATGCCCACTTCAGTGACAATCCCATCCACCCCATCCAACTGCACTCGATCGCCAACCAAAAACGGCTTGTCAACAAAAACGGTGATGCCGCCGAAGATGTTAGCTACAAAATCCTTGGCTGCAAGACCCATGGCCAAACCTCCAATACCCACCCCAGCAAGGAGGGCCCCCACGTCATAACCAGCATTGTTCATGGCCATGATGACCCCGAGTACCCAAACCGTCGACCGTAGTGTCTTACGCAGGATGGGTGCCATTTGCGACATCATGGCCGAATCAGATTGCTCACCCGTTCGGGTCATTAAACTGCCCAACAGGCTATCGAGCAAGCGTGCAGCCATCCAGGTAATGTCTATTGCCACGGCAATGGAAAAGACGTGCTCCATGAACTGGTCAATGTTTTCCCCGAAGTGCAGGTGGTCATAGCCGAACCAAAAACCGAGTAGAATGACCGCTAGAGCCAAGGGTTCTTCTACTTGATCAACAATCAAATCATCCAATTGCGTTTCCGTCTTTCCGGCTAATTTTCGCATACGCCGACTGAACCAGCGATACAGCAATTTACCGACTACAACACCGCCAATTGCCCAAAGCAATGCAATGCCCCACTCACGCAGAGGATTACCTAAAAAAACCTGTTCGAAAAATTCCATGCTGCAAAAATCGACAAATATCTTTGTGCTATGGGAAATGACTCCAAAAACACAGCTTCGTTCGGACCTTCTTTGCGCATTGGCGTGTTGGGCGGTGGGCAACTTGGCCGCATGATGATCCAGTCCGCTATTGATTTGGACGCACGGGTTGAAGTAATGGATGCCAGTGCAGATGCCCCATGCAGCAATTTTACGCAACGGTTTGTACAAGGTGATCTTAACGATGCCAAAGCCGTAGCGGCTTTTGGACGAGACCTTGATTGCATCACAATCGAAATCGAACATGTGAGCGTTGATGGCCTTCGCACCTTGGAACAACAAGGAGTCCGAGTCATTCCCAAACCTGACCATTTGGCCACAATTCAAGATAAGGGTTTGCAAAAGCAATTCTTCGAAGCCCATGGGATTCCCACTGCCCCATACCAACTCATCGATGACATGAACAACGTGGGTGCTATGGGATTTCCTGTAGTGCAGAAGATGCGCAAAGGCGGCTACGATGGCAAGGGTGTGGTTATTCTGAGAGACGAAGCAGACGTCGACAAGGCATTCACTGTGCCTAGTGTTCTCGAAGCCTCCATTGACATAGACAAAGAATTAAGTGTCATCATCGCCCGGAACAGCGCAGGTGAAACACGATGTTTCCCCGTTGTGGAATCGGTTTTTGACCCCGTCGCAAACCTCGTAGACTACCTAATCGCACCTGCAGCCATCACCGAAGAACAGGCCGCAGAGGCCGAACGCATAGCTCAGTTGGTTGTAGAGGCAATGAATTTTGAAGGGCTCCTCGCTGTGGAGTTGTTCCTCGATACTGCTGGACGAATTCTCGTCAACGAAATTGCGCCTCGAACCCACAACAGTGGGCATCACACAATCGAAGCCAATGTAACATCCCAGTTTGAACAGCACCTTCGAACGGTCTTGGACCTGCCGCTTGGCTCTACTGCTCCCGTCCATGCCGTCGGTGCGATGGTCAACATTGTTGGAACGGCTGAAGCCCAAGGCACACCTGATTACCAAGGAATCGACGTCGCATTGGCTACGGAAGGAGTTCATCCTCACCTTTATGGCAAATCCCAGGTCAAGCCCTTCCGTAAAATGGGCCACGTAACGATTACAGGTAGTTCACGACAGGAAGTACTCGAACGGATGATGCGCATTCGTGAACAACTGGCGGTGAAAGGAAAATAAATTTAAAACGCATAAACTGGCTCGAGCAAACGTTCTTGATTCCATGCAAGCCCTCATTGTTTTCACAGGCGGCACTTCTGGAGAGGCTGAGATTTCGCGCAAGTCAGCAGCCATGGTCATGGCTAATATCGATCGCACACGTTTCACGCCAACACTGGTGCACATCAATGAGGACGGTTGGTTTGCCGAAATAGAGGGAGAGTTGACGTCCACAGATTTAACAAAGCTCAAAGCCGATCCAGCCAACTACATCGGTGCATTTGTCATGGTCCACGGCACCCCTGGGGAAGACGGAAAGCTACAAGCCGATCTCGAAGCCGCTGGCGTCACACACTCAACGGGGAACGCCGATGCCATGGCCATGACGTTTCACAAGGGTCGAACAACAGCCTTCCTCGCTGAAAGGGGACTGCCGGTAGCCAAGTCCATTGAAATTATGAACGGGGCATCGTGGGATGCCTCAGATCTGATTGCTGCAATTGGGTTGCCGTGTTTCGTCAAACCCAATGAAACCGGTTCAAGCATCGGTATCTCAAAGGTTTTGAAATCTGAAAACCTAGCGGATGCCGTAAACAAGGCTATGGCCGTTGGCAACAGCGGTGTCGTCGTTGAATCGTTCCTTAGCGGTCGAGAATTCACATCTGGGGTCATTCCAGATGCATCAGGTACGCCGACTGCCCTTCCTGTCACAGAAATCCGTACACATCGGGAATTTTTTGATTTTGAGGCAAAGTATGCCGGTGAATCCGAGGAAATCACACCTGCTGAGATTTCAGCTGAATGGACCGAACAGTTGCAAGCAATGGCAATTGAAGTCTATCGAGCTACCGGTATGAGGGGTTTGGCTCGAGTGGACATGATGTCCAAAGCACCCGATCATATCCACATTATCGAAATCAATGCGGTTCCGGGCTTTTCAGAAGCGAGTATCATTCCCAAACAAGCCGCAGCTTCGGGGTTGAGTAAAATGGAATTAATCAGCCGCATAATTGAGCAAACGATTTTGGCCTAAACTGCAAAGGAACAAAGTAAAAGAGGGTCACCCCGCTGGATGACCCTCCCTGTTGAATGAAAACAAGTATACTGTTATCGAGCCGAAGCTCGCTACGGGATTACGTATCAGGAATCAAAAAGGTTACATTATGAAAAACTTGAGGGTGGTCAAGCACCAATGACCCGGTCACTTTGATCGGCCACGAACGCCTTCCATCCGGTGTACCCCGCTTGCATTCGAGGAGATGCCAATTGAAAGTGGTGACACAAGGCCACAGCTACGCCATCACTAGCGTCCAACTCCTTAGGCATATCGACGGGCTCGATTGACAGGGTTCGAGCCACCATGGCAGCTACCTGCTCCTTGCTAGCAGAACCGGAACCGGTGATTGCCTGCTTCACCTTCCGAGGAGCATATTCGGAGACCGGGATATCTCGAGATAAGGCAGCCGCCAGCGCCACGCCTTGAGCGCGGCCTAGTTTGAGCATGGACTGCACATTTTTGCCAAAAAACGGTGCCTCCACCGCAAGATGGTCTGGTGCATGCGACTCAATCAATGCAACACAGCGGTCGAAAATCCGCTTCAATTTCACCGCATGATCCTTATACTTTGTGAGATGTAGAGCTCCCATTTCCACCAATTCGATCTGTTTGCCCCGAACGCATATTACACCGTAGCCCATAATCGTCGTTCCGGGATCAATACCCAAAATTATCTGCGCAAGTTCTGAAGTTGGAGGGTTGGAAGGCATGCTCGGACGAAGGTACATTTGGAAATGCGTTTTCGCTATATCGTCACAGCAGTTGCATTAAGTTACATCGCTTGGGCCTTGGCCGACCACCACATTTGGTCGAATCCCAAAGCGTTCGAGGCATTGTGGCGTCCAAACCATCCGTGGCTCTTAAGTGTCCTTGCCGCTGGGCTACCGCTCAATCTCGGATTGGAAACCGCAAAATGGCACGCGCTGACCGCCACAAGTGATAAGCTCTGGACGGCAAGCCTACGTGAAGTGCTAATTGGAGCGACATTTGCCTTAATAACGCCCAATCGAACCGGCGATGCCGTGGCTCGCGTAGCCCTATTGCCAAAGTCAGTTCGTGTACAAGGGACACAAGCTTGGTTGATGGGTGCGTGGGCCCAGTCAGGTTGGACTTTGACGTTTGGGACGGCAGCATGGTGGGCACACACGTGGATGGGTCAGAATGCACTGACCATTCCTAAAGAAGTCCATTGGTCAGTTTTCGTCGTGCTAGCAACCGTGAGTGCAGTGTGGTGGTCCCTACCGCAACTAGCACGTGCGAGTCTTTGGATAAAATGGTGGTTGAAATACCGCTGGGCCCGCACTCTTGTGCGTTCTTCTCGGAATCAACGGCGCGGGCAAATCGCCCTTAGCGGGGTGCGATATGCTGTTTTTGCAACCCAATTTGCAGCAGCTCTTGCGGCGTGGGGTATTGAATGGGATCTTGAACTATACACAACAATTGCCGTGGTTTACCTCGGGAATATGGTCGTTCCAACAGCAGCTCTTGCAGAACTTGGAATCCGCGAAGCCCTTTTAGCTGCCTTTATGCAGCCGCCCGGGTACCTGCTACCGGGACTTTTAGCTGCGACTTTCCTCGTTTGGGTCGTAAATCTTGGCATTCCAGCCCTCATCGGCGGGGGAATTCAGTTCCAACGAAATCATGTTTGAAGTACTTATTATTCTCTGGGTAGCAGCAGGAGTGTGCGGACTCGCTTATACTTTTTTTGCCTGGAAAGTGTGGGCTCGACTCCACAAGATTGAGCCCAGTAATATCCCTTACGTCGAAATTTCAAATGAACTTACCGTCCTCATTCCCTGCCGCAACGAGGCGGAGGTCTTGCCCCACTTATTAAACGATTTAAAAGCTCAATCTTATCCTGTCATCATCGTAATCATCGATGACGGGAGCAACGATGACACCTCCCGCATTGCAAAAGAATCCGGCGTGCAATGCATTCCAACAGAGGGGTCGGGTAAGAAAGCTGCCCTAATAACAGGGTTCAAGTGGGTTCAAACCCCTTGGTTTGCCACGTTAGATGCTGACGTCCGGCTCGGCTCAGAATGGGCCCAAACCATGCTGTCAAGCGCTGTGCACCACAAAGCCGAGTGTATATTGGGTGGGGTCATAATCGATGCATCACCTTCCACGGCATGGAACCGCTTTCAGCAGATGGAATTCGCTGTAATGCAGGCGTGGATTGCGGGTGGCGTACAGTCCCAGAATCTCGCTATGGGCAGCGGCGCAAATATTCTATACGCCACCGCGGACTACCCGGTCGACGCCCTACAGCCCGAGTGGGCATCGGGAGACGATGCGTTCGCCATGCTCGCCTTACGGAAATCTGATAAAACCATTGGATGGTGCAGAGCTCCCGAAGCTCGCGTTACCACCGGTACAGCGCCCAACTGGAAAGCTTTGTGGCAACAACGAGCCCGTTGGGCCTCCAAAACTGGCGCACAAGACTCAGAAACACAACAGACTGCTCTCACTATAGCCGCCCTGCATACCCTTCCATTAGCATTAGCCTTTGGGGTAATTGCCACAGGAAATACAGCATTGTTGTGGTCATTGGTGGGAGTTGCTGCCGCGAAGTCATTCGTAGATTGGCGTCTCTTAACGCTGGCACGCCGAGAATTCAGCATCACATGGCAAACGGTTGATATGCTCCTGTTCCCGATTCGATACGCCATTTTGGTGTGGGGAGCATGGTGGCAACTTCTGCATGGTAGAATTCATTGGAAGGGGCGTCGGATTTAAATTCACCCCACGAACCCCTCTGATTTGAAACGCCTCGCCCACCACCTTCCTGCTCGCATTGGGGCCTATTGGATTGGCATGCTCGTGTTGGTTGCATTGGCGGGACCGAAGATTCGACCAGATGCCACCCCCAACGCCAATGACCAATTGCTCGAACGGGCACTGCTCGCGCCAGGGGCACAATGGTCCATTGCCGACGGAACGACTCAGATCCATTGGCTCGGCACAGATCGTTACGGCAGAGACATGCTTAGTCGCCTCATGGCGGGTACAGCCATCAGCCTCGGCGTTGGCTTCACTGCGGTGTTGATTTCGCTTTTCATTGGGATCTTACTCGGGGCATGGGCCGGCTACCGAGGAGGCACGGTAGATGCCATCATCAGTTGGTTCATCCAAGTTGTTTGGACCCTTCCAACACTACTAATGGTCCTCGCCATCACTATGGCATTTGGCAAGGGTTTATGGCAGGTTTTCTTAGCAATCGGTCTTACCATGTGGGTAGATGTTGCCCGCGTGGTACGCGGGCAATTTTTCACATTACGCGAAATGGAGTATGTACAAGCAGCACAAGCCCTAGGTTATTCAGATTTGCGTGTCATGCTAAAGCACATGCTCCCAAACGCAACTGGTCCAATCACTGTAATCGCTGCGGCCAACTTCGCTGCAGCTATCCTTGTCGAATCCGGGTTGAGCTTTCTCGGTTACGGAGCTCAAATTCCCATCCCAAGTTGGGGTAATATCATTCAAGAACACTACCACCTAATCACTGGAAGTCATGCGTGGTTAGCCATTGCTCCCGGTGTTTTAATCATTAGTGTTGTCTTGGCATTTACCTTTATTGGTGACGGGTTGCGGCAAATTCAACCGGACTGAGGTTTTCATTTTTACTTTGCATCATGGGAACATCTGGAGCGGAATTATCAACGAAAATTTTTGTAGCAGGGCACCGTGGGATGGTCGGATCGGCAATTGTCCGTAACCTCCAATCCAAAGGATTTACGAATATCGTAACGCGGATACGTGCAGAGCTCGATTTGACTGATCAGCATGCGGTGCAGGATTTTTTCAAGCGCGAAAAGCCGCAGCAAGTCTACTTAGCCGCTGCCAAAGTAGGAGGTATTAACGCCAACAATCTCTTTCGTGCTCAGTTCCTTTACGAGAACCTCATGATAGAGGCGAATGTTATTCATGCCGCTTGGTCAAATCAAGTAAATAAGCTGCTGTTCCTTGGCTCGTCCTGCATTTACCCCAAAATGGCCACACAACCACTGGTTGAAGACTCACTGCTCACCGGTCCGCTCGAGCCAACCAATGAGCCTTACGCCGTAGCGAAGATTGCAGGTATCAAATTGTGCGAAACCTACCGCCATCAATACGGCGCTAATTTCATCTGCGCCATGCCAACCAATCTCTACGGTCCCGGCGATAACTACGATTTAAAGACCAGCCACGTCCTACCTGCCTTGTTACGAAAAATCCATTTCGCCAAGATTCATGGACACCCTAGCGTGCCGATGTGGGGGACAGGATTACCTAAGCGTGAATTCCTACACGTAGACGATCTGGCGGAGGCCTGCGTTCATTTAATGGATACTTACAACGGCGAAAAATGGGTGAATGTAGGTACAGGTGAAGACCTGAGTATCAAATCCCTTGCTGAGATGATCTGCGACATCGTCGGTTACAGCGGTGAACTCGATTGGGATGCGAGCATGCCAGATGGGACGCCTCGAAAACTCATGAACATCGAACGCATCAAAGCGCTCGGGTGGAAAGCTCGAATTGGCCTTCGCGAAGGCATTGAAGGTGTGTACGCTGAAGTGAAAGAATCACTTACATGACGCAAAGCCTGCCGTTCTATCTGGCCAGTGTAATCTTTTTTTGTTTACCCGCTATGGTGTCGGGACAAACTGATACCTGGTGGAAACTGCGAAACGCAGATAGTACGGGCTTCGTACCGATCCAACGATCAAAATTGACCGAGCCATCGGATGCGTCCACTTGGTGGAAGCGAACGTTGCACAATCACTTATTCGATTTTTCCGATGACGATCGCACCCAGACCCTTATCGTAGTCGATCCAGTGCTACAAGCTCATATAGGTTCGATTCGGACAAAGTCCGAGGGTGGCTCTCGACAAGCCCAAACCTGGTGGGATAACATACGCGGAGCGCGATTCCAAGGAATTATCGAGGGCAAGTGGCAATTGGGAGGTGAGCTCCTTGAACGCCAAGGGCTTGCGGAGCCTCTACTCGGTCACTGGGCTACACAGTATCGAATCCCCGGCTGGGGCCGCTCCAAATTGGGCAAAGACGGCGGGTACAACACCGTAGACGAAGCCTATTTCGACGTCATGTTTGCTCGGGGATGGGTGGGCCGACAGCACGAGGTATGGGGATGGGATGCCGGAATTGACGCCCTACATATCGGGGCAGGACGGTCGAGTGCATTCCTTTCGCGCCAGGCTGTACCGGCACCTTACCTAAGGCTGACTCATCAAGGAGCGAGACACCGAACAAGCTTGTGGTCCACCCGTTGGATGTCCACCCGTCGAGGGATTTCGGGCGAAACCGCTGAATCGCTCCTAGAGCGAAGCCGAGCCTTGTTCTTTGCCCACCATCAAAGCATTGGGCCTCATATCGTCCTGCAGGGGATCTATAATTTCAGTTGGGAAACTGTTAAACAAGAGGCTGCAGGAGGGTGGGAAACCCTTGGATTAGAAGAAGGAGAAATGTATACACCTACTCGGCACGTCGCAGGATTAGACTTTCAATTTCATCAACGCATAGCCTCAGTCCAATTAATCGCTTATGCCCAACAATCCATGACTTGGCTCGAAAGCACCCGTTCCATTCAGGCGCTGACACGTGTGATTGGCATCAATGCCCAAGGCGACCGTTGGATGGTGCGCGCAGAGTGGGCCGAGTGCGAATCTTCACACTGCCGGGATTGCCATACGATTGAGGACGGGAGCTCCGGACTAATTCAAACGGAATTAAGCAACGCTGGAATGAGCCTTCACAGCCTATGGAGAGAAAGCGCACACATCGAAACCCGTATTCGGTTTGGTGAACGATGGATGCTACGTACAATGGTTGAAAACAATAATTTCGCATCAGGATGGAATGTGGATGCCTTTTTTGAACTCCAACCAATCTGGCCGCTTCGTCTTTGGGTGGGAATTGGCCAAAAGAGTCCTGAACTCTTAGGCGCCCCCTTCGAAGACTACGCCAGTATCCGAGCGGGTGTGCATGCCGGAGTTTTGCATTGGAATTAGGCAACCTAACCTGAATTTCAGCAGTGGGGTCTTTATCCACATTGAACTAATCATACTTTTCACAGGCACTCTACATTTTGTTGGTTTTTAAAATTAGCTTGACCTTCAAATGATGTTCCTCGTCGCAGTAACCGCTTTTTTCATCGTGCTTTTTAGTATGCCAACGCTGATAAAAGTGGCACGAGAGAAGGGGCTCATTGATTTACCTGAAAACCCCCGAAAAATTCACAAACGAGCCGTCCCCGCCATAGGTGGTGTTGTAATTTTTGCTGCGCTCTTAATCAATGTATTTTTCTGGCTAGCACTCGGCCCAACACCCCCAACTGAAATGTTCCAAGCGGGTTGTGCTTTGGCGTCATGCACGGTTGTCATTTTTATGATGGGCTTAAAAGATGACATCATCGGGATGGCTCCCTCGAAAAAGTTACTGGTTCATCTAGTTGTCGGCATTATTTTGATTTCCGTAGGCGACTTCAAGATCAATACATTTGGTGGACTCTTCGGAATAGAAGCGTTGCCTGAGTCATTATCACTTGTCTTCTCTCTGTTCGTTTACATCGTTGTCGTCAATGCGCTTAATCTCATCGATGGGGTTGATGGTCTTGCCGCAGGCTACACTGTCATTGCCATGTCGGCATTCGCTTTTTGGTTTCTAAACACCGGACAAACGCCCATTGCGATTATCGCGCTCACCCTTGCCGGGGCCATGGGGGGATTCCTCGTGTTCAATGTCGCTCCAGCAAAGGTTTTCTTGGGCGATAGCGGATCGCTTTTGGCCGGCCTGCTCGCATATTCACTTGCAACGTATGTCATCAATACGCCAGATAACTTGGTCCCAATATCATGGATTGGTATTTCAAAACCCGTAATCGCCATGAGCATCCTGGCGTACCCACTGGTTGACACATTGCGAGTATTTTGCTTGCGTGCAGCACGAGGAATTAGCCCGTTCAGCCCCGACTGTAATCACCTGCACCATCGGCTCATGATGGTCACTTTGAGCCACGCCAAAACGTCGGTTTTCGTTTACATATTTAGCTTCAGCATTTTAGCCATTTCCTGGGCAAGGCCTCTTCTATTCCCAAAATTGAATGAAGAGGGCATGTTTTTTGGTTTGTTTACACTGAGCTTTCTCTGGTTTTTGCCTGTTTTAATTCGCACCAAAGGACAGCACAATTTGGCCAGAAAACGAGATGAATTGCTCAAGGATGCAATAGAACAAAATAAAAAACATAAGGCCTCAGAGTCTGCCGTTGCCTAATTGTATGTTAAGGGATGAATCGAGCCCGTGACATACTGCTGTTGTCTTTCTTGATATTCGTAGCCATTCCCCACCAAGGCACCATGAGTGCGCAGGAGTTAGTCGGTCCTCGATGGAATGTTGGCGCATGGACACCTAAAGCAACGGGCATCTGGCCCGCAATCGAACAAAAATCGGATACAGCGAACCAAGCACCAGGTCTCCAAGGATTCGGCACGATTCAATATAGTCCAGGAGCAATACACCGTGGGGCATTTTGGAATTGGCCATCAGCGGGTGGAACAGGATGGCAGTTGGGCATGACGTGGGACTGGTCGAAGAACCAATTTTACACCTTCGGTCATGCCGATCACTGGCGCATAGCTGGCGTCCACGAGGACGATTGGAATGAGGCCTGGCAGTGGGGAACGTGGGGCGGCATGGGCTTGGCTTGGAACCCCAGCGAGGCCGACATTGCGCTCGTCCGTATGGTGGGCACACTTGGCTACGCTATAACTCCATCACTTGCCTTTGAAGTCGGAAACCAAAGACACCACTGGGGCAAGGGATGGCGTTCACTTTGGCTGGACCGGCAAGCTGCACCACTCCCGTTTGCCCGGATTGTTTTGAAAACCGATCGAATATCATACGTACACATGATCGGGCGCACGCAACACCTGACCGTGGGCAGTCCACTCAATCTTCCTGGGCTCAACCAGCCCACCCCAGGAGCAATCGCAGATAAACGTGGAAGTTGGCTCGCCAGTCATGCCATCGACTTAGAGATTGGAACGGGATGGACAGGCACACTATTTGGTGCTGTTACTTGGCTGGCAAATGACAGCGGATATACGTCCCGATTTGAGCCGGTATACACCTTGCCAGTAGTAGCCTTTCGACCAGCAGAATACGCGCTTGGTTCTGCAGACAACGCCATGGTCGGCGCGGCACTTGCCTGGGTCCCTCGATGGGCTAAAAACACCTTACAGTTTTATGGCCAAATGCTGCTGGACGAGTTGGTCGTGAGCCAAGTGTTTAGCCCAGAAAGGTGGTGGGGCAATAAGTGGGGCCTGCTGGGAACGATTACATGGCAGCACCCACGCAAGGAATGGGGAGCCGTGGTGGAGGCTTGCGCTATCCGGCCATACACCTATTCACATGCCGCCCCCGCTCAAGGATGGACACACAACCGACAGCCACTAGCGCACCCAGCGGGCAGCAATTTCATCGAAGCTCGCGCCCATGTCCGCTGGGAAAGTGGTGAATGGAAACTACACGCGGGCATTGTCCTTCGCCGACAGGGCGCGGATGAAGCTGTCGAACTTGATAAAGAGCCGGAGTTCAGTATTGGGTCCAACCCTTTACTATCCTACATCACAAGACCGACAGATTTTGGTGTAGATCT
>DIHQ01000160.1:6113-6263 GCA_002420235.1 Flavobacteriales bacterium UBA5692 | reverse complement strand
GGATACCAAAAGCTGAACGGCTTCCGTGCCTCATTAACCGAAGTAAAAATCACATCGATTAAGGCAGTCGGGGCCAAGAAAGCTGATCTGAAAACAGCGGAAGCAGATAAACCCGCTACGGAAAAGAAGCCCGCTGCCAAGAAACCAGCA
>DIHQ01000160.1:0-5772 GCA_002420235.1 Flavobacteriales bacterium UBA5692 | reverse complement strand
CCGCTGCCAAGAAACCAGCAGCGACAAAGCCAGCTGCCAAGAAACCAGCAGCGAAAAAGCCCACTGCCAAAAAACCAGCGGCAAAAAAGCCCACAGCGAAGAAACCAGCAGCAAAAAAGCCTGCTGCCAAGAAACCAGCAGCGAAAAAGCCCGCTGCCAAGAAAACCGATAAGTAATGGCACATAAAAAAGGTGTAGGTAGCTCCAAAAACGGTCGCGAATCAGAATCGAAACGCCTCGGAGTAAAAATTTTTGGTGGCCAAGGTTGTATCGCTGGAAACATCATTGTCCGCCAGCGTGGCACTCAGCATCATCCCGGTGAAAATGTCGGTATGGGTAAGGACCACACATTGTTTGCTCTAACCGACGGCGTCGTTGAGTTTCGCAAGAAAGCTAATAACCGCTCTTACGTTTCTGTTGTTCCAATCGGAGACGCTTAATCAAGAATTGCGCACGAGGTTATCGTTTCACTTCGTGCATCTCAAAATTTGTGACTCCCGGACCCTTTGAGGGTTCGGGAGTTATCTATTTTTACGCTATATCAAAATCTGTAGCACACCCATGCTCACCATACATTCGTTGCGCGAGGAAAAAGACCGCATCCTCGCCGCGCTCGACAAGCGCCACTTTGACGCGAGGGAAGTGATTCGAAATGTCCTTACATGGGACGCTGAACGCCGAAAAACCCAAGCCAAATTGGACGACACCCTGGCTCAGAGTAATGCTTTGAGCCGAGAAATTGGTGGGCTGATGCGAGAGGGTAAGCATGCAGAAGCGGAAGCTGTGAAGGCACAGACCGCCTCACTCAAAACCCAATCCAACGAATTGAAAGAGCACATGCAGTCGTTGGAACGCCATATCCATGATGCGCTATGTCACATACCCAATGCACCGCATGCGGATGTCGCCGCGGGACGCCAGGCGGAGGATAACGTTGAAACCTTCCGCTCAGGTGATGCATCCACCCAAGAACATCACAAAAAGCCCCACTGGGACATCGCCGAGCAATGCAAGCTCATCGATTTCGAATTGGGGGCCAAAATCACCGGAGCGGGCTTCCCATTCTACCGTGGCAAAGGCGCCAAGCTACAGCGAGGACTCATACGCTTCTTCCTCGATCAAGCCGACGCGGCGGGATACGAAGAATTCATTCCTCCCCATATGATTAATTCAGACAGCGGGTTTGGGACCGGGCAACTGCCAGACAAAGAAGGACAGATGTACCACATGCAGGATGATGACCTGTACATGATTCCTACCGCCGAGGTGCCATTGACCAACATCTACCGCGATTCTATGGTCAAGGAAAGTGAGCTGCCTATAAAATTATGCGGATATACCCCTTGCTTTCGGCGCGAAGCAGGTTCTTACGGCAAAGACGTCCGCGGCTTGAACCGACTGCATCAATTCGACAAAGTCGAAATCGTACAATTCGCACATCCCGAAGCCTCATACGCCACCCTTGATACCATGGTAGAACACGTCAAGGGATTACTCGAGGCCCTGGAGTTACCTTTCCGAATCCTTCGGCTGTGCGGCGGTGACATGGGCTTCACAGCCGCCATGACCTATGATTTTGAAGTATGGAGCGCAGCACAAGAGCGATGGCTGGAAGTAAGCTCCGTCTCCAACTTTGAAACGTACCAAGCCAATCGCCTTAAGTGCCGCTTCAAAGGCAATGATGGCAAGACACATTTCGTTCACACTTTGAATGGTTCCGCCCTCGCGCTGCCTCGCATCGTGGCAGCCTTATTGGAAAACCACCAAGACGAGTCCGGCATTCGCATTCCAAAAGTGCTGGTGCCTTACTGCGGGTTTGAGCGTATTAATTTTTCATTATGAAACTGCTCCTTGCATCGAGTTTTGGAGTTTTGCTGCTGCTCAGCAGCTGCGCCCCCCAGAGCGATCCGCGCGTCAGCACATTAACTGCCTTAGCGGATTCAATACAATCGAAACAGCGCTTGCTAGAGGAGCCGAGCAGCGCGGAAACAGCCGAAGCAGCCTCGTGGGCGGAAGCCAACCTGCGCGAGTTTGAACTGCTCCTCGGTGATGGCAATGTGATTGTCAGCAAAGAAGAGGGACGTATCATTTCCGATGTAGGCCGAGCGCGACGCCTCCTTAAAGACCAGGGCAGCCGAAGGACCTCCCTACCCAAAAGCGCGGCGCGCGCAACGGCACAGCTCCGTGCGTTATCACAAGTCATTGCAAGCGGAGCAGCACAGGATGCCGAGGGTACACGCATTGATTCAGCCTACATCGCCAGTGAAATGGAGACGGAACTCACAATTGGACGCGATGTCGTTCGCGCATTCCAAGAAACGCAACAACTGGCCGAACGCGGAATCGCAATCTGGCAAAAAACTGCAGAACGTTGCGACAGCCTGCAATTGGTCTGCCGAAGCCGCTTGGCAAAAGCCATTATCGAAGGCGAATGAAGCGGTATTGGATTCTTGCGGCAGCAATCACCATCGGCCACACGAGCTTGGCTCAATCGGACTTGGAACTCGCCGAGTTCTACTACAATGAAGGCTCATACGCACAGGCAAAGCTGTACCTCGACCAAATTTGGAAGCGTACGAAGACCAAAAAAGTCTTCGACATGTACTACGATGTTCTGCTCGCCATGGACGATTTTGACTCAGCCGAGAAATTGGTTAAAAGCCGCATGCGCAACAAAAACACACGTGCTACGGCCTACGTAGAGTTAGGGAATTTGTACGTGCATTTTGAAAAAGAAAAAGAAGCTAAAGAAGCCTTCGATGAGGCACTCCGGCGATTAGAGCCCAAGCGCGGCAACGTCATCGCTCTTGCCAATGCCTTTATCAAGTTGAACGAGCTCGAACGCGCACTCGAAGCTTATACCAAGGGCATTGACATGGGTGTCACCGACCTCGACTATCAACTCGCAGATCTCGAAGGCAGACGCGGAAACTATGAAGGCATGATTGATGCCTCGCTTCGATTGATTCATGCGAAGCCACAATACTTCAAGAATGTCCAGAATTCCTTCAACCGGAACCTTCGTATCCAAGACAACCCCAATCTTGGGGACTTACTGCGCACGAAATTAATTCGGGCTGCAAGAGAGTTCCCTGAGGATACGGCACTCGCAGAAATGCTCGTATGGTATTTCAATCAAGTCAAAGACTTCGCCAATGCCTTCGTGCATGCCAAGTCCCTCGACCTCAGGTTCCGGGAGTCCGGCGAACGCTTGATCGAACTCGCACAAACAGCCACGCGCAACGAAGACTTTGCCACGGCAGCGGATTGCTACGCTTACATTGCTTCAAAAGGGCCTGAAAACCCGTACTTCTTCACAGCCCGATCGCAGGCGCTCAACATGCGACTGCAGCCTCTGCTGAAGACAACTCCCGTCGACCGAGACGCAATCGAATCTCTGGGACAAGATTACGAGTTCGCCTTGAATGACTTGGGTCTAGTAAAGGAGACGGCGAAAATCGCCCAAGACCTTGCGCATATCCGTGCCTTTTACTTGCAGCAGCCCGATGAAGCCATAGCCCTCCTGGAAGAAATTTTGGACGTGCAGGGGTTATACAAACGCACGGCAGCGCTTTGCAAGTTAGAATTGGGCGATATCCTCGTCTTTCAAGACGACATCTGGAATGCATCGCTCCTTTTCTCCCAGGTAGAACTGGATTACAAAGACGACGTCCTTGGTGCGGAAGCCAAATTCCGTAACGCACGTATCAGCTACTACACCGGCGACTTTGACTGGGCGCAAACTCAACTCGATGCACTTAAGGCATCCACCTCTAAGCTCATCTCCAACGACGCCATCGATTTGTCCTTACTCATCACCGATAATTATGCTCTGGACACAATTATGGAGCCCATGTGGCTGTTTGCGCAAGCCGACTTACTTGCGACGCAGTACCGCTACAATGAGGCACGCGTCAAGCTTGATTCCATAGTAACCACCTGGCCAGGACACGCTCTCACCGATGAGGTTTTGATGGAACTTTCTGCCATGTGCATTGAGCAAGGTGAACTGGATTCGGCCAAGCATTGGCTTCAAGAAATCATTGACCTGCATTTTGATGATATCCTGGCTGACGATGCCATTTTCCAGTTGGCTCTCATCCTCGACAAAGCGGAAGGTGATTCCGAAGGCGCTGCTGCTCTTTACGAGCAATTGCTTTTTGACTACCCTGGTAGCCTTCACGCCGTGGAAGCACGACGTCGCTACCGCGCCATTCGCGGCGACGAATTAACCGAATGAGGCAGTCTTCCGTTCAATCCCCTCCTACTATCTCCAGTAAAGAAAAAGGGCTCCCCACACGTGGGGAGCCCTTTTCGAATTAGGTTCGCTCTGGGTGTTAGTTACACAACTCACCGTAGTAAGCGAGGAGAATCAAGAGATCTGCAGTACCAACGATGCCATCCTCATTGAGATCCTCCGCACCTCCGTGTTCGGAGCTTGAGATGGTCTCAGGATCCTGAGCCCCGTAGAGGCTCAGGATCGCGAGAAGGTCATTTGTACCGACAGCGTTGTCACCAGTCACATCACCAGGGCATTCGCGGAATGCCATCTGCTGAAAGCCTTGGGTCAGAAAGATGTTTCCATCCCCAATGGTTGTGGTGAACACTTGGCCGATGCTTCCATCGATTTCGCCAAGAACGTCTCCCATTGCGTCAACTTCTCCCGCGTGGTAACCCGAGGTAATCGCTTGTCGGTCCATAGAAACCTGGGCCGATGCGTCTTGGGAGATCATCGAGAGACCCCCGAGCAGGAACAAGATGTAAAAGAGCTTTTTCATAATGTGGCTCGTTAAGGGGTTAAAAGTTGATTAGTTAAAAGAAGCTGTAGTAGCAGATGCAGACGTACTATCCAAGTGGAACTTGAATGTCAACCCTGAATTCTTACCATCCACTACCAAGTGAGCTCGCACCACACCATCGGTCTGCCCGCCTGCGGCGGCCACGACTTCGTTGTAGCTCAAGTCAAAAGTAGCAGATGCACCACCAATAGCAGCTGTCCAGTTGTTACCCGTTACCAAATCAGTAGAAGTGCCTCTGACGTACAACACAGCAGTCTGACCGTCAGCAAATCCATCACCGTAAACAGTGATTTCATAGCCATTACCGCCATTCGCTTGGTCACCAGCTGAATCATCTTCATAGAATAAGATCGCTCCATTTAGGTAGTAAATCAATGACGGCCCAACAGAATTGGTGATGTCCGACGCTGTTGCAGCGTAGTCGTAGCAATCAACTGCACTAACCTCAGCAGCAATTTGAGCATCAACATAAGCCTTACGAGCCAACTCATTATCATTGACAGGATCGCCTGCAGTCGTTGTATACGTGGAAGCAGACATCGCGCCGGTCAATGAGAAACTGTCATTCAACGTTAAATCATTGATGTGAACACCAGTCGTTGAACTCACTGTCATCAGATTACCTACACCGTCATCGTAGATGGTGAGTACGTCACCCGCTTGATCACGAGATTCGTTCATGATGGTACCGTCTTCTACGGTTAACGTAGTCACGTCAGCAGCAGCAGCAGTTGCCGCACCGATAACTGATCCGTCAATAGAAGAGTTATCAATGTCTCCACCATCCACAGTCAAGTCGTCTGCAACGTAGTCATCCGCAACAGCAGTTCCCTGCCAAGTACCTGACCCAATCGTGCCAACGGTTGTGAGGTTCGCCATTGTTGTGATGTGTGTTTGTGAAGCTGTCAACACCTGGCCGGTCAAGTCACCAGTTACATCACCAGTCAAGTTACCAGTTACATCACCAGTTACGT
>DIHQ01000172.1 GCA_002420235.1 Flavobacteriales bacterium UBA5692 | reverse complement strand
GGCCCTGACCAGATGAATTCAGCTTCAGTATTCGCTGCTGCTGTTAAGGAAATCGAATCTACTGCACACGTGAAAGTTGTCGCTGAGGCTGAGATTACGCTTTCAAATATTTCTATATTTTCTGTGATTTGAATTTGTACGCTGTCGGTGCAGCTTCCATCGGTGTTGCTCAAGTTCAACAGGTATATTCCTGCTGCATCGACAGTCGCATTTGGACCCATCGAATTTGCAATATTCCCGTCCAATGTTTCCCATGAGTAGAAAATTCCATCTGGGAAATTACTAGACCCTTCAATTTCGATGGCTTCAACGAGGCACGTGAGAACGGTAGAAGGTATGGCAACAGCATTACCTTGCAATTCAGCCACTTCAACATGAATGGTATCGGCGATTTGGGTATCGCAGAAACCATCGTAGGTAACTACGTAGGTCGTGCTCGAGTCTGGTGTACAAATCACAGTGGCACCAGTGGAATCAGACAAAAACGTGGCAGGTTCCCAATAGTAGTCGCTATTGGGAGCACCAATGACATTCAATTCAACCGATCCGCCCTGACAGATTAATGCTTCAGGACCGGTCGCTATGATGTTCGGGGCCAAGCAGACGCTTTGGTTATTGAAGGAACCCCCTGTTGAGCCCGTGAAGCCCCAATACACATATTGCTGCCCAGAGAAAATGGAGTTGATAAGATCAACTTGATTTGCCAAGCGTAGTTCGCAGTCGAAGTACACAGCGATGATTTGCATATTAGGGTCCCATGTGATTCTTACTGTATGGTCCTCGCCGTCTTCAATGTTGGAGCCATTGACATTGGCCGTTACTGGACCACCGAGGCCCGTAGGCGGTGCGTGGTCCACGCTTCCATTAGAAACAAAACCAATATGATCTTGAATGAGGTCGCCGTATTCTCCGTTCTGCCATGTGTCGAATTCAATACCAAAGCTGGGATTGAAGCCACTGAAACCTAATGCACCGCCGTTTTGGCCAATTGCATTGGTACCCACGTCTTGAAGGACGAAGACCATACCGTCTGCCCCGGTCGCATCAAAAGTGCCAAAATTCATAGTGAAATTGAGATCGAACGGTTCAGATAAATCGATAAGGTCAGAGTACCATACCGTGCCATTTTGGTTGCCTTGGGTTGTTGTTAATTGATAGCAATCTTCCCCCAAAGACTGCGCTGTACCATTCAAGAAATACGATTGAGCACTCAAACGACTGCTAGGGATCAGCAAAAAGGGTAGGATGAGACCCGGAAAAAACGCAGCATGGAAAAGACGCGGCAACATGCTACGAAGTTAAAAGTTCAACCCGATTTTTAAATTAACCCTTCTGTTGGTCAGGTAATTTGGGATGGCATATAACCTGCCGTTCACATCCTCAATCCACGTATGATTAATCGTGTTGCGGATGCCGAGGATATTGAAAATCTCGAAGGATATGAATCCATTTCGTTCTGACTGCTCGCGATTCACAAAAAGTTCGCGTGAAAATCCGATGTCCACCCTGCGATACGTTGGCGTGCGCAAAATGTCTTTGTAGCGTTCAAAAGATGGCGGTCCGAATGGGAGCCCGGTTCCAAAATATAGGCTTACGAGTACTTTGTAAGCATCGTTTCCGGGCATCTCATCTTGAAATAAAAGGCTCATATTGAAACGCTGGTCGGTTTGACGTGGAATGAAACCAGGTTCAATCAATGAGCTGTCAACTGCAGTGTTGTCGAGGGTATATCCTTGGATGATGGGTTGGCCTTGGGCATTATATCGTTGCCAATAAGAATCGTCGTCGAGATCCTCGGCTGTTTTCATAACAGACATTCGGAACCAACTTTGGATGCCGTCAATGAATTCTCCGTTTAGCATGAAATCTGCTCCTGCAGCATAGCCCGAACTGTTGTTACGTGCATAGTAACGCTGCCGCACATTTTCAATTTCATACGGAATCAAAAAATCAAGGTCTTTGTAATAAACCTCGCCAACCATTTTGAACGGCCGATCGTACATTTCAAAAACACGGTTCATGCCCAGCACGAAATGGGCAGCCCGTTGCGCTTTCACCGCTGCGTTGACCGTGCCATTGAAGCGGCGCATTTCCCGATAAAACGGGGGCTGCCAGTAAATACCGGCAGCGAAGTTAAAGACAGTGGAGGGTTGATCTTCTAATGATTTGGGTGTGTAGCTCAAATGACCTCTGGGTCCGCCGACAAGGGAGGAGTATATCGTATCACTGAACTCTGGAGCCCAGAGATGACCACGCAAACCAGCATTTATTTTCCACTCGCCATCACGGGTGTCCGTCCACCGCCATGTGTTTTGCAGGTAGATCTGAAGCCGTTGGGTATTGACCCTATTGGTCGCACGGATGATGTCGTTAAGTTCAATTACTTGTTCTGGCCCCTCGTCGATGTAACCGATGCTGTCCTGGGGGTGGGGTGTAATGAAACCAGCTGAGTCCACTAAAGACCACTCAGACAGGTGATCCTCAATATTTTCAGCCTGCCATTTGATTCCCCATTCCAAGAACCCCCTGTCCTGTCCCCATGCGGAGGATCCTTTTAAGGCGCTGCTGACAACTGACGCGTACAAACGGTTACGGGCGTGGTTCAAAAATCCCCCAACACCGCGGTTTATGGCGGCTTCTCCGAGTTCATCGGACCCGAGGTCGCGCTCCAATTCATCGAGCCAATAGGCACCGAGGATGTCGAAGGTCTCGGATTCGGATGTTTGAAAGGATGATGTGATCCAGCGAATGTGGTGGTTTTCTGTCTTGTAGTTTGTTCCAAATGCTCCAAATCCAGTTTGATAAGCCGTCTTTTCTTGACCGTCGAAGTAAATGGTTAGGCGCAGTGCTTCATTTATATTACCGACGTTGGATTCCCTTTTGACGGGTAAAAACTGGTATTGGTTTTGACCGAAAATACCCAGTGCCTCGAATTCCCAGGGACCATAACCGTCGGGATCCCAGGTTACATAACCTTGAGCATCAACATAACGAGGCTGGTATTCACCGCCATCGTCGAGGGTGCCGAGGATGTAAGAATTGTCCCTGTAGCGGATTCCTGCATTTAAGGTAAGTTTCTTATGTCCATCCGGTCCGTCAGCGGTGGCCCAGTCCTGTTGCAATTGAGCCCCAAGCATACTCGCGGTAATTCGCGTCTTCGACGAATTGGGCTTTCGGTATCGGATATCGAGAACTGAACTCATCTTATCCCCGTATTTCGCTTCGAAACCTCCTGCTGAAAATTCGATGGACTGCACCATGTCGGGGTTAGGGAAGGAGAGTCCTTCTTGTTGACCCGAGCGAACCAAAAATGGCCGGTATACCTCAATATCATTGACGTACACCAGATTTTCATCGAAGCTACCTCCTCGAACGTTGTATCCGCTAGATAATTCGCTATTGAAGTTTACAGGAGCTTGAATTAAGAGGTCTTCGATGGTGCCTCGGGGGGAGGGGATGCGTGCTGCCACTTTCGGGTTGATGCGCTGAACAGGCTTGGTACGCTCCCCATTGGCTACTACTTCCGATGCATTCAGCGCCACTCCAGCCGCCAATTGCACATCAAGTCGTTGAAATAGACCGGTAGACGAGGGTAAGGTGCGCTTTTGAGTTTTGTAGCCAACGAAGCCAAACCTTAAAGTCCAGGTAGTCCCCCGCTGCAGCTCCAACGTATATGAACCGTCATTGTCTGTAACCACAGCTGCACTCTGCTGTTCTAGGGGAATGACCGTTGCACCGGGTAAGGCCGCCCCGCGCACGTTAGTTACGGTGCCTTGGATGATGATGGTTTCACTTTGAGCTGTCAATGTGGTTACTGCCATCCATCCGAACAGGACGAGACATTCCACTCGACGACCTAGGCGATGCAGTAATGAAATCATCGCCTAAGGGATCCGTTTCTTACTGCATCGATGAATTTCGCCCACGCTATAGGGTTGAATACATTGATTGGAGGCAACTGGCCTGCGTAGGCGTTTTCTTGTGCCTGTTGTTGAACGGTGTAGCTGTAAACTTCCTCGCCGTCTCGGCCGACTTCCATCAACCGATCATATAAAGCTGCAGGGTCTAATCGTTCTTGTCCGACCATGAAAGCGTCAGGTGAGAGCTGAAGTTGCAAAAATTCCTCACGGAACCGTTCACGCGTTGGCCAAGGATAGATGAAAGCTTCTTCTAAGGCCACTGTGTCGCGCCCTAGTGGCTGCACAACATTCATGCGAGGTAATTCCAAATCAGCCGGAACAGTAAATGCTTGAGTCAAGTATCCAACGGATGAAACGGTGATGGTATCACCGGCAAGAGCCGGAATACTGAAAAAGCCATTCACATCGGTCATGGTGCCGCGCAAGTCACGCGATCGAAAGACCGTTGCGTATGCCAGCGGTGCCAATGAGTCACCTGTTACAACCATGCCGCTGATTTGCACTACTTCAACGGACTGATCCACGGCGGTGCTGTCCTGTGCCCATCCTTGGATCAAAAAGTTGAAAATCAAGACAATTGCATTGCACCACTTCATGACGGACAAATTACGATGCCTGCGCAGTTTTGAATTCAGAAGTAAAGTGAAATTCCAATTCAGGATAATTCGCAATCTCCATGTCAAGTAAAAATTTGGATGGTGCTAGAAAGACGTCATTGCCGTCCTTGTCAGTGACCATGTCTGTCCCTTTGATGCGCTTAAACTCTTCCAGCTTTGCTTCGTTATCACTAACGATCCAACACGCTTTGTAGTATGGCTTGGCTTGAAATTCGCATTTTGCGCCGTACTCGTGTTCTAATCGGTATTGGATGACTTCGAATTGAAGTTCACCCACGGTGCCTACAATCTTGCGGTTTCCGAGCGATCTAATGAACAATTGGGCGACGCCTTCCTCTGTCAACTGCTGGATACCCTTGGCTAGTTGCTTACTCTTCATTGGGTCCTTATTAACCAATTCCTTGAAAATCTCTGGTGAGAAACTGGGAATGCCGCAGAAGACCATTTTTTCACCTTCAGTCAGGGTGTCTCCAATCTTAAAGGTTCCTGTGTCGTAAAGTCCTACCACATCCCCCGCCCAAGCCTCTTCAACTAAGTTTTTATCCTGCGCAAGAAAGGTCGCGGGGTTTGCAAATTTCATTTTCTTGCTCAGCCGGGTGTGCTGGTAAAATGTGTTGCGTTGAAACTTTCCACTGCAGATGCGCATGAACGCGATTCGGTCACGGTGTCGAGGATCTATATTGGCGTGAATTTTGAAAATAAAGCCGGTAAATTGGGATTCAGTGGGCTTGATTTCCCTGACATCTGTTGAACGTGGTTGCGGGTCGGGTGCAATATCAATAAAGGTGTCGAGCATTTCCTTTATACCAAAATTATTGACAGCGCTGCCGAAGAAAACCGGAGCAAGTTGACCTGCGAGGTAGGGTGCAGCGTCCCATGGTTCGTAAACGCCTTCGATTAGTTCTACGTCGGCGCGCAGTTGTTGAGCGTGGAGAGAAGTAACGAGCTCGTCTAAATTGGAGTCAATAATATCCGCGATGGAAACCACTTCCTTGGCGATTTTGGTTTTATCTGGATTAAAAAGTCGCAATTCTTTTTCGTATAGGCTGTAAACACCTTTGAACGAATGACCCCCGCTGATGGGCCAGCTCAATGGCCGCACCTGAATTTGGAGCTTTTCTTCCAGTTCGTCCAATAGGTCAAAGGGGTCTTGTCCTTCCAGATCCATCTTGTTTATGAAGATGATAACGGGGGTGTTACGCATGCGACAGACCTCCATCAACCTTTCAGTTTGTGCCTCAACACCTTTGACGCAGTCCACAACAAGGATTACGCTATCTACGGCTGTTAATGTGCGGTAGGTATCTTCTGCAAAGTCTTTGTGGCCGGGGGTATCGAGAAGGTTAATTAGTTTATCTCTGTAATGAAAGGCCATGACCGACGTGGCAACCGAAATTCCCCTTTGCCTTTCAATTTCCATAAAATCGGATGCTGCGGTTTTGGTTATTTTGTTATTTTTCACCGCCCCAGCTGTTTGGATCGCCCCGCCAAAAAGCAAAAACTTTTCGGTTAAAGTTGTTTTGCCGGCATCCGGGTGGCTTATGATGGCGAAGGTCTTTCGCCGGCCGATTTCGTCTTGAATTGCGCCCATTCAAGTGCGAATTTACGATTTAGAATGCCGAATTTTTGCCAAGGTTTCCGACCATCGCTTGAGAGCGTTTTCCTTTTTGAATTTCCTCAGATGCCCGTCCTCCGCGACGGGCTGATATTCGATGCGATTCAATGCGTATGCAAGGCCCTTCACATTGCCCGGTTCGAAAAGAGCTCCTTGTTTGCCGAAGCCGAGTAATTCTTCTGTCCCACCTGATTTTGTCCCAATAACCGGAATCCTTCGGGCGAGGGCTTCAATCGTGACCATGCCGATAGTCTCTGATGTGCTGCACATTGCATAAGCATCGCAAGCGTCATAGGCTGTCATTAGGGCATCAGTTGTCGTGTGCCAATGCACACGGTTCGCTACCCCAAGTCTTTGGGCCAAATCCTGCAGTTCTTGTTGGTAGTCGCGATTGACATTGGTTGTGTTTTCTCCGATAATCAGGGCATGCCAGTTGTCATCCGTTTCGGCGAGGGCGCCAATCAGAGTGCTGTGGCCTTTCAGCGGGTCAATTCGCCCAAATAACCCCACGGTTTTCGCCTGAGCAGCGATGCCCCAGCGGTTTTTTGCGTCTGGTGTTCGAGGGGCTGTGAACCAGGTGGAATGGAGTGCGAGCGGAATTACTTCGATTTGCTTCGGTGTCAGCGGGGTATTTGTTAGTGCTTCATGCCGCAAATGGTTCAAGGGTGAAACCCAAACTGAAACCTGACTAAATCTCAAGCGATGCCAGGGCTTGGTTTTTAAGTGGGAAATTTGCATGCCCTGATGAAACAATAGGTCCACTTGGGTGCTGCGAACAGCGAGGCTGCACATTGGTAAGTCTCGTGGATCACGAATCCAGAGGATATCTGTTTGAGTGCGCTGTAGGTATTTTTTTAGGTTTTTCGCGGCTGCAAAGGCAAAGTACCTGAACTGCCGATTGATATAGCGAATAGGAAGTTTTGAATCCAAAGCCGACGCGCCTAGCGGAGTGCCTTGTGCGCAATTGAGCTCCACGTGATGACCTAGTTCCGTCATCCATTGCGCATACCTGACGAGGTTTTGTTCCAATCCACCCCATCCTGTCGAACTTGAGAGAAAGACAATCCTCATCTGCGGTCGGGACGAAGAGTGATTTCGCTATAAACCCCTTTACCATGTGATTCAATGGCCTGATCTATTGCTTCGGCGATGAATTTGGGGTCCATTCCCGCTTTGAATTTCGGACGGTACGATTCACGGAGGTCAGTATTTCTGGTTTGGTCTATGAAGGCTGTATTTACCGCTCCGGGATTGATGGTAGTTATAGCCAGATCCTCTCGAAATTCAATACGGAGGGATTCGCTCAAAGCGAGCACCGCATGCTTTGTAGCGCAGTAAACTCCGCTGTTGGGAAACACATTGCGAGCTGCGATTGAGCCTATCTGTATGATGTGTCCTTTGTTGTCTACGAGGGACGGCAAGGCAGCGTAAAGGGTAGATAGAACGCCAATAACATTGACGTCCACCATTTTTTTCCAGTCTTCAAAACGAGCCTCGATGAGCGGAGCGAAAATACCAAGACCTGCATTGGGTATGCAGACGTCAATACCACCAAACTCTGTTACCATGCTTTCTACTGCTTCCGTGACTGCTTCGTGATCCCTTACGTCTACCGTTGCCCAACGAATATTCCCTTCTGGAAGCTCTTGAGACAGGCTTCGCAGAGCTTCGGAGTTCCTTGACATCATGAAGATGCGATGTCCTTTCGTAGCTAGCAATTCAGCGGTGGCGGCGCCAAT
>DIHQ01000115.1 GCA_002420235.1 Flavobacteriales bacterium UBA5692 | reverse complement strand
GTTTTCATCGGCTATGAAGGCCGCTATCATTTTTCCGCCTTTCAGCATGATTTTTTCCATGCCTAGATACTCGGCCAGCCAGCGCAAGCGAATGGTCTCGATTAGGTCTTCGGTTTCCTGAGGTAAAGGCCCAAACCGATCCTCCAAACGCTCTTTGAATTCCGCCAAATCCGACGCTTTGTCGAGGTTGTCGAGCTCACGGTAAAGGGAAATTCGCTCTGGAATATCCGAAACATAGTGGTCCGGAATCATGAGCTGGAAATCGGTTTCAATGGCGGCTTCGCTGACAAACCGATGGCTGGCTTTATTCTCCTCTTCAAATAACTCAGCAAACGATTCCTGCTTGAGTTCTTGGATGGCCTCTGATAAGATTTTTTGGTACATGTCAAAGCCTAATTCTGAGATGAATCCGCTTTGCTCGCCCCCCAATAAGTCTCCCGCGCCACGGATGTCAAGGTCGCGCATGGCGATTTGGATCCCACTGCCCAAGTCGCTGAATTGTTCGATTGCTTGTAGGCGCTTTCGGCTTTCATCTGGCAGCAGACTTAGGGGTGGCGATAAGAGGTAGCAAAAGGCTTTTTTATTTGAGCGACCGACCCGTCCACGAAGTTGGTGTAGGTCGCTGAGTCCAAACTGATGAGCGTCATTTATGATCATCGTATTGGCATTGCTGATGTCGATGCCTGATTCGATGATGGTGGTCGCTATCAGTACGTCGAAGGCTCCGTCAATGAAACGTGCCATGACGTCCTCAAGCTGCTGTCCCGTCATCTTTCCGTGACCAATGCCGATTCGAGCGTCAGGAACGAGCCGAGAAATCATGCCGGCTACTTCTTGTATGTTTTTCACGCGGTTGTTTACGAAATACACCTGACCTCCGCGACTGATTTCGTAAGAAACAGCATCCCTGATGACTTCTTCGTTGAACGGAGAAAGGGCGGTCTCCACGGGCTGGCGATTGGGCGGCGGAGTGGCAATGGTGCTTAAATCCCGGGCACCCATAAGGCTGAATTGTAGCGTTCGCGGAATAGGTGTGGCCGTCAGGGTTAAGGTATCGACGTCTGCACGTATGGTTTTGAGTTTGTCTTTGACTGCTACGCCAAACTTTTGTTCTTCGTCGATGATGAGCAGTCCCAAGTCTTTGAACTCCACCCTCTTACCCACTAGAGCATGTGTCCCAATTAGAATATCGACCTGGCCGGCCTTCAATTTCTTGAAGGTTTCGGTAAGCTTCTTGCCGGATTTGAAGCGGTTGATGTAATCCACCGTAACAGGGAAATCGCGAAGCCGTCGGCTGAAGCTACGGTAGTGTTGCATGGATAAAATCGTTGTAGGAACGAGGACCGCAACCTGCTTCCCGTCGGCCGCGGCTTTAAAAGCAGCGCGAATCGCGACCTCGGTTTTTCCAAAGCCCACATCACCGCAAATAAGACGGTCCATGGGTGTAGAGCGTTCCATGTCTTTTTTTACGGCGTGAATAGCAGCCCGCTGATCAGGGGTTTCCTCGAACATGAAACTGGCCTCGAGTTCGTGCAGCATGTAATTGTCTGGAGAAAATGCGAATCCTTTTGATGATTTTCTCTTGGCATATAACTTCAATAAATCAAAGGCTAGTTCTTTGACCCGTGATTTGGTTTTGGCTTTAGTTGCGGCCCACGTTCCGGTTCCAAGCTTGCTGATTTTTGGTTCCGAGCCTTCCTTCGAAGAGTACTTCGATATGCGGTGAAGAGAATGTATGTTGACATACAAGACGTCTCCACCACGGTAGCTCAGCCGAATCGCTTCCTGCTCCTTTCCATTCACATCGATTTTCTGTAATCCTCCGAACTGGCCGATGCCATGGTCTATGTGCACCACGTAATCTCCGGGTTGAAGGGCCGAAAGCTCCTTCAGCGTAAGGGCCTGTTTGCTTTTTTTGAATCCCTCTTTAAGGCGGAAACGATGGTAGCGTTCAAAAAGCTGATGGTCGGTATAGACGAGTAACTTGATTTGCTTATCTACAAAACCTTGGCTGAGTTCGATAGGAATCGGATGATGGGGCACTTCAGTTTCACGATCGGCGAAGATGTCGTGTAGTCGTTCAATTTGTGTGGCTTGTCCGGCAACGATGACGTTGTGGTAACCTTGGCGATGGTTGGCTTGTAAATTCGAGGTAATCAGGTCAAAATTTTTATTGAAGCTGGGTTGCGGAATCATGTCCCAATCGATGACTAGCCGGTCCGGGAATGATGTGCCGCCATTAAACTCCACCACGTGGAAGGGGGTCAAAAGTGACTCCAGTTGTTCCGAGTTTATGTACAGTGCATCTGGAGGGGTGAACTTCAGGGCATCAGATACCCGTTCAAAGGCGCTTTCGGCACGTTCCTTTGCTTCTTTTAAGTGCCGCTCCGTGCGTTTCGCATCGGCCATCCAGATGCGTGTATCGCCTGGAATGAAGTTAAACAGAGGCTCGACGGACTCGTGGAGGCTCCGGTCGCCGATATTGGGCACCACTACGGCGCGGGTCATCTTGTTTACGCTTAGTTGTGAAATGGGATCAAACTTCCGGATGGAGTCTATTTCATCCCCGAAAAATTCGATACGGTATGGGTGATCAAATGAGTAAGAGAAGACGTCTACAATGCCACCACGTACCGCATATTGCCCTGGCTCGTAAACAAAATCAACCTTGCTGAAGCCGTACTCGATGAACACCTCATCGAGAAAGTCCAAGGTGTATTTCTCACCTAAGGCGAGGGCGAACGTTTGTTCGGATAACTCGCGTTTACTGATGACCTGTTCAGCAATGGCTTCACTAAAGGTGACGATGGCCAGGCCTTTTCCATGACGATTGATCTCGTTGAGGACCTCGGCGCGCATCGCGATGTTCGCGTTTTCGGTGACTTCCTCTTGGTACGGCACACGTGCTGATCGAGGGAAGAACAGAATATTATGCGTGCCGCCAATGAGCTGCTGAAGGTCATTCAGGAAGTATGCGGCTGATTCCTTATCGTCAAGGATGAACAAGTGACTCGGAGCATCGCGAAGATTGAATTCGTCGGTTGTGCCTTTGTTTGGACTCAAGATGGCTGCAGCCAGTAAGGCAGGTGCTGACCCGACAATCCCTTTTAGTTCAGCTTTTGACCCATCTTTTTCCCAGCAGCCATTTAGCAGTTGAGCCCGTTGGTCGGCTCGGTAAAAATTTAAGAGGTCATCAACGCGCATTGGTGCAAGCTATCAACGGGCAAATTTAGCCCGTCTTTTCGGTGTCGAGCCAATACGAGCGCAGTCCTTGGACCATGTGTACGCTCCCCACATAAAAAGGCGACCTTTCGTGCAATTGTCTCGGTTGTTTGGTCAAAATGGCTCCGTTGTTGTCTTCGGCGGTTCCACCTGCTTGTTGAGCAATAAATGCGAGCGGGTTGCATTCGTATGTCAGCCGCAGTTTCCCCTGAGCATTGGAGGTGGTGCTGGGGTAGAGATAGATGCCTCCTTTGATGAGGTTGCGGTGGAAATCGGTTACCAAGCTGCCGATGTATCGGGCCTTGAGCCCCGTTCCCGTAGCCTCCCGGCATCCAATAATGAATCGCTTCACGGCCTCTGGCGAGGACTCTAGGAGTGCATCGTTGATGGAATAAATCATACCGGATTTGGGGAAGGTCATTTTTGAATGGGAGAGGAAAAATTCGCCGACGGCGGGGTCCAAAGTAAATCCATTGACGCCGCTGCCGGTCGTGTAGACGAGCATGGTGGATGATCCGTAGTGGATGTACCCTGCTACCACTTGGTCTGATCCCGGTTGCATGAAATCTTCGTCCCGCAAAGGTTCACCTAATGGTGATATACGGCGGTAAATACTGAAAATGGTCCCGATGGAGACATTGACATCAATATTCGAGCTCCCATCGAGGGGATCAATCATAACGACGTACTTCCCCTGTCGCCCTTTGTCGCCACACAGGGTGTAATTTTCTTGTTCTTCGGACCCGATGCCTGCGACGGATTTGCCGGCAGTAAGGATGCGCATGAAGGTACGGTCGGCGAAGACATCAAGCTTTTGCTGGTCTTCATCGTGTGTGTTGAGGGTGCCGGATGTGCCTAGGATTCCGGCGAGTCCAGCCCGATTGACCTGGTGGTTGACAATTTTAGCCGCAACACCGATGTCGGTGAGTAATCGGGTGAGCTGTCCGGATACAAAGGGGAATTTCGCCTGCGTATCCATGATGAATTCTTGGAGGGTAATCGCTTTCGACATGGGTGGATTTTGTTCATTGCAAAACCACTGCCAAGATAGATGGGATTGGCCTTTACTGTCCGGTCAGCTGGCGCGTCAATTTAACGAATGCCAGTGGAGGGAGTTGCTCGGGGCGCAACTTTAGGATTTCGGCATCAATTCCATCGATGTCGAATCCGCCGGCCCGAAGGGAATTTCGCAGGGTTTTTCGCCGTTGGTTGAATGCCGCCTTAGTGAGGCGTTTGAGTGCAGCGTATTCTAAATTCTCAGGCCATTCCGCTCGCCGCTTCAATCGCAGCACCCCGCTGTGCACTTTTGGTGGTGGATTGAACACATGTGGCGGGACGGTGAAGAGGTATTCAGCATCGTAGTAAACTTGAATCAGCACGCTGAGAATACCGTAAGTCTTGGATCCGTGACTTGCACACACCCGTTCGGCAACTTCCTTTTGAAACATTCCCACAAGTTCCAAGCCGCTCTCCCGTAAATCGAGGAATTTGAAGAGAATTTGCGAACTGATGTTGTAGGGAAAATTACCGGCTACAACGAGCGGACCCCGAGAAACCAGTTCTTCAAGCGGAAAGAGTAAAAAATCGCCTTGGTGAACAGACCCTTTTTGAATCCATTCTTGCTGCCGTAAAAAAATCACGCTCTCCTCGTCAACGTCGAGAGCAAGCACCCTCTGTCCAAACCGCCGAACCAATGGCCGCGTTAGGGCGCCGGTTCCCGGGCCAATCTCTAAGATGAGGGCCTCTTCATCATTCGTTTGCACAGCTGCTGCAATGCTTTCAGCGATGGCTGAATCTATAAGAAAGTGCTGGCCGAGGTGTTTTTTAGCTTTCACTCTTTTTGATTTGGTAATCATCTCGCGCAGGATGAGTATTTAATTCTTGGAAGGCTCAATTTCGGAAGCGATTTCGCCCTCTTCCAATGCATGAAGAACGGTTGTAAAAGCGGGAGCATTGGAACCAAATCGAGCTGAATATTCCATTTGCAAGGACGGAGCAAACTCCTTTGAGTACAATCTGAATTTTTCTTCATTGACTGCAAAATATTGAAGCGATACAGAGTAATTTTTGGTTGATTCGTCGATTATTCTACAAATTTTATACCCTGAAAAACAGCCTGTCTCAAAAACTTTTGGAATGTGATTTTCTTTCATGAAAGCCAGCCATTCCGGGAAAATCCGGGCTTCAAGGCTAATCGTAATGTTGTACAAAATTCGATTTGACCGACGGTTAAAGGAAATTTGTCGCATTGGTTTGATGATTAATCGAGATTTTTCTCGTATATTCGAACTCTGAAATCTTAACCAAGATAAAGTGATGCGAACACTTTTCCTCTCCCTGCTCTGTCTATTCGGAGCTTTAACGGTCCTGCAAGCTCAGGACCCTGGCATCGCCTATCAGGCGGTTGCTCGTGATGCCGACGGCGATCCACTGGCGGACGCCGAACTCGATGTGCGTGTTACCCTTTATGGGGACGACGACGCAGTCTTGTGGCAAGAAACTCACGCCAGCGTATTAACCAATCAATTCGGTAACCTTGCCCTCACTTTTGGTGACGGCGCGGTGACACCCGGCTATGAAGCATTAAGTGATGTTGACTGGTCAGCTGCCGGCTTGCACTTCGGAATAGAAGTGGATGCTGGAGCCGGATACGCCTCCTTTGGAGACGTAGACGTCGAGGCTGTTCCAATTGCTATGTATGCACTGAACGGGCAAGAAGACGAGATTGCTGCACTCCAGTCGCAACTTGACGCGTTGGAAGGCGACGTTTCGGAATTGGCTTCTGATCTTTCAGGCGCAATTTCGGATGTGGCTTCTGACTTGTCTGATGCAACCACTGAAAGTGTAAATCAAGATGCTTATCTGTTGGGCTTGATTCAAGACAACGACGGAGACATCTCAGTTTTGCAATCCAATGTCGCTGCCAACACCGCCGATCTTGGCGATCTGTTGTCAGTTATTTCGGTTGGGGCTGATGGTATTACTGTCAACGATTTGACAGTAACTGGTGATTTGGATATCACCGGCGTCTTCAGTGCCGCTACAGGCCTGTTCAACTATCTGAGCTCTAATAATGCCGACTTCGAAGATATGATTGCTGAGGCAGCTCAAGTTGAGCAAATGACTTTCTTTGAAGGCCGTGCCCTTGGCTCAGAATCTTCTTTGGACATTGATGGTACATTAAATGTAGATGGCTCAGCGACGCTCGCTGACCTTTCTATCAACGGAGAGCAAGCGGCCACTCAACCTTATGTTGATGGCGCAGACGCAGCTATCCAAGCCGATGTTGACGCAAATGAAGTTGCGAGCGATGCTGCTGATGCTGCGCTCGCAGCCTATGATGCAGCTCAAGACGCAGCCGCAGAAGAGGCCATTGCTGCAGCTTACGAAGCACTCGGAGCGAATGCCGCTGCCGACGCCGCTGAATCAGCCGCTGGGGCATCTGCTGATGCCGTCATTCAAGCTGACGTTGATGCGAATGAGGCTGCTGCTGATGCAGCCATTGCGGATCTAGTTGCTTACGATGCTGCTCAAGACTCTGTCAGCGCTGTTGTTGTTGCACAAGCATATGCAGATTTGGCAGCTAATGCCGCAGCTGACGCTTCTGAATCAGCCGCGGGCGCATCTGCTGATGCTGCCATTCAAGGTGACGTTGACGCCAATGAACTCGCTAGTGATGCGGCCGACGCTGCTCTAGGGTCAGATGTTGGTGATAATGAATTCCGCATCGCTGCTGCTGCCGCTGAATTGGGATTCGAGACTTCAACCATAGGATCTGTGGACAACGTTCCTGCTCATCCAGGATATGACGGCGCCTCTCACATAGATGCGGACGCATCCATGGTTGGTGCTGATATGGCTTTGGACGCAGTTGTGAGTGCAGCTGAAGCTGCAAGTGCTGCTTATGATGCTGCACAAGATCTTGCGGCTGCAGCGGCATTTGCCGAAGGTAATGCGGCCCTTGAGGCACTAGCTGCTTACGACGCCGCTCAAGATTCTGTTAGTGCTGTAGTTGTTGCACAAGCTTATGCAGATCTTGCGGCGAATGCTGCAGCTGACGCTGCAGAGTCTGTTGCTGGTGCATCTGCTGATGCTACTATTCAAGCGGATGTTGATGCAAATGAACTTGCAAGCGATGCAGCTGATGCAGCGCTCGCTGCTTATGATGCTGCTCAAGACTCTGTT
>DIHQ01000171.1 GCA_002420235.1 Flavobacteriales bacterium UBA5692 | reverse complement strand
CAGTGATGTACTGGTGGATTACACGTATGCAGTACAAGTACTTCCTCAAAGAGCCTGTTTCTGTTCAGCCGTAGCGTTGCTCTCGGATTACCCGCGTGGGGATACGGGACAGGATTTCATACGCTATCGTTCCTGCAGCTTTAGCTACATTCTCGATGGGTATCTGTTGGCCGAATAGCTCTACATTATCACCGATGTTGACACCTGGAATGGAGGTGACGTCGACGAGGGTCATGTCCATGCATATTTTTCCAACCACTCGTGCGCGTTGGCTTCGGATTACAACATGACCACGCCCATTGGACAGGCTTCGAGGGTACCCATCGGCGTAACCGACAGGAAGGGTGGCGATTAAGCGCTCGATGGGCGCTGCATCCTCCAAGCCGTACCCGACCCCTTCGTTAGGCGGGATGCGGTGCAGGGATGCGACGGTCGTTTCAAAATGAACTACGGGCTGGAGATTCATGTCGTTGTCAGGCACCACGCCTAAAAGGGCAATTCCCGTGCGGATATAATCCCCCCCAAGGGCCGGGAAACGGATAAGGCCAGAGGAGTTGAGGAGGTGATGTTTGACGTTCGGACGTATCGCTCGAATGGACTCCACCGTGCGATTGAAAGCTGCTGCTTGGCTTTGGGAGGCCGCATCTTGATCTGGTCTGTCTGCACTGGCGAGGTGGCTAAATACGGTTTTCAATTCTACCATAGGGTGGCCGGCGATTCTAAGCAATTCTTCGTCATCTGGAGCAAATCCCAATCGATGCATACCAGTGTCTACCTTCAGGTGAATAGGCCATGGAGATTTGGGGTCTCCTAATTCTTGGACCAACGCTTCGAATTGTTTTTCAGAATGTATGGCCGGCTCCAATCGATGCTGAAGCAATGCGTGAAATGTGTTTGGTGTTGGGCTCAAGACCAATATGCGGCTTGTGATACCATTTTTGCGTAACTCTACCCCCTCCTCCGTGCATGCGACGGCTACGATTGGGACCCGGTGGAATTGCAGCACTCGGGCAATGGCCGCAGCGTGTGTGCCGTAACCGCTCGCCTTGATTACAGCGATGAGGTCGGTGCCAACAGGGCAGTGGTTGCGGATGTAACGCCGCAGTTGCTGGAGGTTGTGTGTCAGGGCTTTTAAATCGAGCACAAGTCGGGTTGAATGCCCTGGCTGAACGAGGGCTTCGGTGAGCCTTTCAAATCGAGCGGAACGCGGGCCTTTGACAAGAACATGGTGTCCATTGAACGGGCTGTCCTCCCCTTGTAGTGCCTTCAGCGCCTCTTCGGGAGAGGCAAATTGCCGCCAAGGCTTGGGGCCCGGGGCTGAGTCCCATGCTTTACCAATGGCCCAAGTGTTGTCCACCCCACTCGTTTTGATGAGGGTCTTGAGCCGCTCGATATCCACGGCCTTCATCCCCGGAACAGGTCCGATGATTGCGCCCTTTTTGGCTGCACCAGGGATGTGTGACAAGTCACTGAGAGCGAGGCCTAAGGCATCCCAATCGTTGGTGTAGGCATCGGATAATACCCACATGCCGTCCGCCTTTCGGATGCGTTGCATGCGGTGTTCCAAATCTCTGAATCGTTCAAGTGCCTCACCGATTTCTGGGGCAGGGACACCCCATTTCAACCCTACCAGTGCGGTGGTCATAGCGTTGCGGTAGCCCATCTCATTCGAGAAGGGTAGAAACCAGGTAAAATGCTGGCCTTCGTATTCAGCTTCAACGATTCTCCCTTCTGATTCAATGGTACTTGACACTTTTAGTGCATCGTGCTCCGAAACACCCCACGTGTGTACTTTCTTGCCTAGCGATCGCAAACAAAGGATAGCATCATTTAAGTAACCGGGCATGGCTACCCATTCGCACCCTTTGAATAGCTTGAGTTTTTCGTCGCGAAGGGCTTCATTGCTAGCAAAATTTTCGAGGTGGGCTTCCCCTAGGTGGGTAAGGACCCCTACGTTCGGGACGATGCAACTAGCGAGTTTAGCCATTTCTCCTGGGCGGCTGATTCCTGCTTCCACAATCCCCCAGGCATGGCTTGGAGTTAATTCTGTTAGCGCTAAGGGCACACCGACCTGGCTGTTATAGCTCCGGGGACTCCCAAATGCTACGGTGTGTGGAGCGATGAGTTGCAGTAGCCACTCTTTGACCGTGGTTTTGCCGTTGCTGCCCGTTATAGCGATGATAGCCGTATTGCATGTTTCCCGCCACTGGCGAGTCAGGTCTTGCCAGGCTGATATAGGATCGTGGCAACGAATTATGTCAGATTCCATTAGTTCTGGAATAGCGACGTTTTCCCTGACAAGGAAGAACCGTGCGCCACTTGCATGGGCCTCGGTTAAAAAGGAGTGGCCGTCATGCCAATTTCCGGGTAAAGCGACAAATGCTCGGGCGCCGGGTCGCGCTCCTTCTAGGGCTCGTGAATCTTGAGTGACGAACAATGGGGTGTCTGCATCGACTGGTAAACTGGCTTCTGATACGGCATGCGTTGTTCTGGCTTTTTCAAGCCATGCTTTCCATGCGCCGACAGTCATTCGGAGAGGGGTTCGCGCCGACCGGCTTGTCTTCTCGCCTCAACAAACGCTTGACGGGTTAGTGGAATGTAGCGGTCTTTTTCTCCTACTTCCACCGTGCTGTTCCCGCCCGCAATTCGATGTGAAAAGTGTGCCGGCCGACCGGTTTCCATGCAGACAGCATGAAGTTTGGTTACTTCTTCGGCTAAGGCCAACAGCTCGGGTATGACACCAAAGGGTTTACCTCTGTAATCTAAATCTAAACCCGCGGCGATGATCCGAACGCCTTTGTTGGCGAGGGATACGCATGTGGCCGGTAGTTCGGCATCGAAGAACTGTGCTTCGTCGATGGCGACCACGGTGAAGAGCCGTGGTTGTTTGCGTAAGTATTCAAGGATATCCCCACTGGAGCGCACGGTGACTGATGGGAGCGCACTTGCATTGTGGGAGGTCACCTGGTCTTTTTGGTAACGTGTATCCGCCGCTGGCTTGAAGATGACCGCGGGCTGTGCGGCAATTTGTGCGCGCCGGACACGCCGCAGGAGCTCTTCAGTTTTTCCAGAGAACATGGGACCACAAACGACTTCAATTCGGCCTTCACCTAGGCCGGTGTAATGCAGGGGAGAGTGTTCTTCGTGGTGAACCATGCGGAATTTAATATTGTGTTCGAAATTAGGGAGTCCCTACTTTGCAGACGTAACAATTGGATTCATTTTTGAAAAAGCCTAAGAACATGCGAATAATAATCCTGTCTACTTTTGCAATTGCGGCGGTTTTTGGATGCACACGAGCTCCCGGAGAAGGCGGCATCGCCACGGTTACCGGCAATGTTGAACTTGAGCAACGCATTGTGATTACCAATCCAGCGAATGCCATTGTCGTCCCTGCTGCAGACGAGGATGTGTTCATCACATATGGCAATCGAGTTGGCCCTGACGACCGCGTAAAAACTAACTTTGACGGAGAATTCGCATTTTATGGTTTGCGCCCTGGGGCTTACACAGTTTACGTGTACAGTGAGGACACCTTGCCGCCGTTCAATAACGCCCCTGACATTGCCATCGTTCGTGAATTTGAAATTGAAGCTGACGATGAGTCAATTGACCTTGGCTCTATCCGCATTTACAAAGATATTTGAGCAAAGTGCGCGGCACCCTTATCCTTATTTCTTCAATGATTGCAGCCTCCGCAAGCGGTCAGTACAACGACATAGAGTGCTGGGTGGGTAGTGGACTGGCTCAATCCATCAATAAGGATTGGTCTTGGTCGTTGCAGTGGGAAAACCGTTGGACCCAAGGAGCTTCATGGCATGATCAGGGTTTAGTGGATTTGGCGTTGGAATACCGATTGAGCAAGCACTGGGACCTTAATGCCCAGTGGCGACTTTCTGAACGACAAGGTTTGCATGGAGCTTATGTGGCTCGGAGGCGATTTGCGCTTAGGACCATTGGAAGTTGGAGGGTGGGGAGTGGCAAGTTGACTACCCGAATAATGACTGCGGAGGATTGGACAGCGCGCACCCTGTTCAGCAGCGCATTAGCAGAAACAAAGATTGCCCCTTCGACACCTACAATACGCTGGCGTTTGGGCTATAATCAGAGGCTGACCAATCGGCTGCTGGCAGGAGCGAGCTGGGAGGTCTTCCGACGTGAGGGTGGCAGGTGGAGCGAACGTTGGAGGGCAGGATTGGATTTCAAGTTGTCTAAACGTTTGGGTTTTGAATTGGGGTATCTGTGGGAGAATGAGTGGCTGAATACGGATCCATGGCGTTCCCACGTAATAAGGATTCAAATGAGTTATTCCTTACGCAAGGCGAAACAGTTATTTAATAGAATCCCGGCGACCCGAGTATATGCCCCGGTCGATCAAGCTTTGGCAAACGCAAGATGTCCGGTATGCCAGATTGATCAGGTGCGCATTACTGAAGTACACAACAAGGGAGAACCCGCGGATTATATAGAAATTCAGAATCTTTCCGATGCAACGTGCTCATTAGAGGGGTGGCGTATCACCGATGATCTAACCAAATCAGGGTGGGTATTGCCGGTCGCGTGTTTAGTTTCTGGCGCTGTGGTTTTGGGATACGAAAATGGCCGTCGGGGATTTTCTTTTGGGTTATCCGCCTCAGGCGAGGTGCTTTTTCTCATAGACCAGGAGGGCAACGTTAAGCGTCAAATTCAGGTACTGCCTGCCGTCGGGGGTCGTTCTCAGGGCCCGGGGGAAAAAGGTGTATGGTCATTTTTGGAGCCTTCACCAGGCAAGGTTAACGGCGGCAACTAACCAAGGCGCAATTTTTTGCCCACAAGATGGCTTGGGTTATAAACATACATTTGCTATCTTCGCACCCCCAATTTTGGGCATTATCAGATCATTCAAAACACTGAGCTGTGGATACTTTGAGCTACAAGACCACCTCCATCAATAAGGAGAACGCGGACAAGAAATGGCTGCTCGTCGATGCAGAGGGGCAGACTTTGGGTCGTTTGGCTTCCGAAGTCGCCAAGCGTCTGCGGGGAAAGCACAAGCCCAGCTTCACGCCACATGCTGATTGTGGAGACTACGTTATCGTAGTGAATGCTGAAAAAGTGGTTTTGACGGGGAATAAATGGGACCAGAAAGAGTATGTCCGTTACACGGGTTATCCCGGAGGTCAGCGCACTAGGTCTGCAAAGGAGCAGTTGAACCGCAAGCCATTTGCACTTGTCGAAGATGCCATACGCGGCATGCTACCTAAGAATTCTTTGGGACGTGAAGTGTTCCGCAACTTGCACGTTTATGTTGGTCCTGACCACAAACATGAAGCTCAGCAACCTGAGCAAATCAAATTCGCTTGAGACAACATTGATCATTATACCGAATGGAAGTAATCAACACATCTGGTCGTCGTAAAACCGCAGTAGCTCGTTTGTACATGAAGCCTGGCAAGGGTAGCGTCACTGTCAACAAAAAAGATGCTAATGCATATTTCACGACATCTGTCTTGCAGTACAAGATTAACCAACCCTTTATGTTGACTGAAACTACTGGCCAATATGACGTTCAAGTGAACGTCGACGGCGGCGGAATCACAGGTCAAGCGGAAGCTGTTCGTTTAGCCATTTCTAAGGCGCTTATTGAAATAAATCCCGAGTGGAAGCCTGCGCTGAAGCAAGTTGGTTTGACCACGCGTGACCCTCGAATGGTGGAGCGCAAAAAGTATGGCCAGAAGAAAGCACGAAAGAAGACTCAATTCTCTAAGCGTTAATAGCAGGAATCTCCCTTCAGAAATCATTTAATTAACAAATTGTTTAGCATCCAAACTCGCCGGACTCATTCGCTCTGAATGGCTACCAGCGAGTTGAACAAACCAGGAACGTAAACACATGGAAAAAGCAACCTTCGAGCAAATGCTCCAAGCTGGAGTTCACTTCGGCCACCTTAAGCGCAAGTGGAATCCCCACATGGCGCCCTTCATTTTCACTGAGAAAAAAGGCATTCACATCATTGACTTACATAAGACCGTCGTCAAATTGGACGAGGCTGCGTCAGCGATGAAGCAAATTGCTAAGAGCGGAAAGAAAATCCTTTTCGTGGCAACGAAAAAGCAAGCTAAGGCAATCGTTGCAGAGCGTGTCGCGGCGATTGGGATGCCTTACGTTACAGAGCGTTGGTCTGGCGGGATGCTGACTAATTTCGCGACCATTCGTAAGGCGGTACGAAAGATGTCGCAAATAGATAAGATGGGGCAGGATGGTACCCTGAATACCCTTTCGAAGCGCGAGCGTTTACAGGTGAGCCGTCAGCGCGCCAAACTAGAAAAAAACCTTGGTTCAATCTCCGATTTGACCCGCATCCCTGCGGCGGTTTTTATCGTGGATGTGATGAAGGAACAAATCGCCTTGGCAGAAGCTAAAAAGCTGGGCATTCCGGTATTTGCCATGGTGGATACAAACTCCGATCCACGCCCCGTGGATTTCCCCATTCCATCGAACGATGATGCGGGACGATCTATCGCCTTGGTAATGGACACTTTAGTTCAAGCCGTTGCAGAAGGCTTGCAGGAGCGCAAGGCTGATAAGGACCAAGTAGAAGCGCAAGCAGCGGCAAAAAAGGGTAAGGAAGAAGCAGCTGAAGCGGCCCCTGCGGCAGAAGCAGCCCCTGATGCGGAAGCAGTCCCTGAAGCAGAAGCCCCTGCGGCAGAAGCGGCCCCT
>DIHQ01000093.1 GCA_002420235.1 Flavobacteriales bacterium UBA5692 | reverse complement strand
AACTACTGTTTCTGACGCGTTATCGCCAGCCAGCTCGCCGCCCGTGTACGCGTCACCAGAAGCAACTTCGACACCGTCAGAAGTGAGTGACCAAGAAGACTCTTCTGGCCAGAAATCATAGTCCAGTGTAATGGACAATTCCACCCCTTCGCACTGCGCAAAGGCCGCGGGAGCCGAATAAAGATAAAGTGCGCACATCGCTACGATGCCACAACACTTTTTAAACGTGTTAAACATTTGATTAGGTTTTGGTTAGAATTCTTAGACAATTTGGTTGCCTCAACGTTTCGAGGACTTTTCACGCTATCGCGGAGACTCAAGAGTCATTTATTACGATAGGATTTTGTGCCATCTCAAAAGCGAGTCGTCACAGAATCGCGATAAATGTAGGTGAGGCTTTCCTGAAATCCAATAATTCACAAAAGAAATTTCGCCGAACAAACCCAGATTGGTCGGTGATTTCCTCGTTCTCACCTAATTTTCAGCAGTATTGACCGAAATATGTAAAGTCAGGACCAAAACTAAACCCCATGATAATGAATAAATTAAGCAGATATGGGTTCAACGCCACATTGACTCGTGCCAACTTGCCTTGAATGAACACACCAGCGTTGGGTCGCATTCATGTTTCTTGGAAATCACCGCATTCACCACTAACGTCTCGTCGTCAATGGCTTTCGCTTTGCGAGCAGCCCAAAATGCGGCTAGGGACATCTCGTACCATTTAGCATCTTTCGCATTAAAGTGCATGACCGAATTCCGCGTCATCCAATCCACATCCAACTTCTCCCCTAACGCTTGGAGCCAATGCACTTTAGCATCGATAGAGCATCCGGTAGCGTTTGGGCTTCGCTCATCCAAGGCTATAACCAAACAACGACCTCCCTCAAGGCACCAGCTGGCAAGAAGGGATTTTCCATGCGCCACCCATTCGGCCATGAATTGTTCGATGGCATCGCGAAGCACAACCTGCTCGGCAGCTGTGAGGACTCGATTAGCCGAATACAACCATGCGCGTGACTCAGGAGAAAGGGATGACCAGCTGTTGCCCTCCATTCGCTCGCCCTCAAGCCAAACCACCTCTCTATTTAACAAATCAGATGCGTCCATGGAACAAAATTACGTTTCATCTCATTAGTTGAATTTATTGAACGAAAAGTGCGAAATTGCCAGCGCATGGCTGATTCACAAAAGCGATCCAACGAGCTCATTTCAATGAGCCAAATCCGGCCTTACTTAAAATTACTCGTAAAAAACTGGTGGCTGATTGCGGTGCTGTCCGGCACAGGGTATGCCACTGCTCGCCTCATTACCCACCGCCAGTTGGATATCTACTCAGCCACAGCGGAAATATTGTTAGATCAAGGGGGCACAGAGTTAGACTATCAAAAACGCCTGACGGGACAAACCAATCTATTCAACTATAACAATTCTGAAGCCAAAGACCAGCAAAGAATCCTAAGGTCTTTTGACTTAGTCGGCCGGGTTGTGGACCGCATGTCATTGACTATCGACTACTACCTCGTAGGCCGCTTGAAAACCAGCCATGTATCACATTTTGGTGCAATTGAAATCACAGCATCTCCAGATCTTTTTAACCCAATGTACTTGGGTACGCCAATTGATCTTTTCATTGAAGATGAACAATATTATAGGCTTCGTTATACCCTTTCTACAGGAGAAATCAAGGAAATAACTCAACCGTTTAGCGTACCGATTGAAGGTCCGGAACTGGCTCTTACTGTGCGTCACTCAGGGTCCCGCATAGTTGACTTTTCTGAACCTGGAGGGCCTCAGATAAATCGAGATGCCCTTGAGCAAGCTCGAAAGCAGCATTTTCAGTTTCGGGTCTACAACAGAAACCAACGCATCGAACAGCTTCGAGGTGCATTGCAAGTCGAGAACATTCTTGGCACGAATGTTCTTGCGATTTCCTCTAGCAACACTCTTTTTGGCCGAGCTCAAGAATTCCTCGAAATGCTTAGTGAGGAGTATATCGATTACACAAAGGAATCTCGGCTAGAATCTAGTCTCAAAACAGAGACGTTCATCAACATGCAACTAGAGGAGTTGGTGGCAATTATGGACAGCCTAGAGATGCAGGTCGACCGCTTTAAGGAGCGCAACGAAATTCTCGACCTAAGCCGAGAGCAAACGGAGTTCTTCAATGCGCTAGTTCGCCTAGAAAGTCAAGAGCGTGAATTGGAATTCCGTTTGGAAGCACTCAACTCATTGCGAACTTATTTGAGCTCTGGCGTAGAAGCAAACAGCCTTCCACCAACTTCATATCTCATCGAAGAAGATCCACTCCTTATAGAGCAAGTGAGTCAACTTTACTCAATACGAAGCGAGCGGACTAACGCACTGCTGGATGTAACGGAAGACAGCTACCAAATTCGCCGCCTCGATAGCGCCATCAGCAATGCACGCTTCACAATCACGAAATATATCGAAGATACCCGTGAAGCCATAGATGCACAGCGATCCAACGTGCGCCGACAAATCTCTAGTCTCGAAGTACGATTAAGCGGCATTCCCTCTACACAACGCGACATCGTAGTGATGGAACGCAAACTCCAAGTAAATGAAAAGCTTTACGTTTTCTTACTTGAAGCGCGAGCACAGAACGTCATCACGCGAGCGAGCATTACGCCACAAGCATCGATTATTGAAGTGGCACGAAGTAACGGCATAATTGGCCCGAATAAAGGGCGTACTATTCGCAATTATTCGATTTATGGCGCCATCATTGCACTGGCAATTTCCTTCTTACGCATGCTCTTATTTGACCGCCTTGAAACTACACAAGAGTTGCGGGAAATCACTCAACTTCCGGTAGTCGCTGGACTACCCAATTACGCCAAAATTGAAACCCATCCGTTGGCCATTCTTGAGAATTCACGGGCTCAGATTACAGAGGCTTTTCGAAGTTTGCGCACCAATTTGCAGTATTTGCTCGCGCAAGAGGGTGCCAACACCATACTCGTGAGCTCCCTGCACCCCGGTGAAGGAAAGTCTTTCGTTTCGTCCAACCTATCGACGATACTTGCGAAAACAGGCAAAAGCGTGGCATTGGTGGACTTCGACATGCACAAACCGAAAGTTCACAAGAATTTCCATTTGTCCAATCAAATAGGATTGAGCACCTACCTCATTGGTAATTGTGAAATCGAAGACATGAAGCAAACGGGCCCTGTGGATACGCTTACGGTCTATACAGCAGGTCCCATTCCACCTAATGCCTCCGAATTGGTTATGAACGACCGCCTTGATCCTTTCTTGCGAAAATTGCGCGCCGAATACGATTTCGTAATACTCGATACACCTCCCATGTTGCTTATCACAGATGCATTGATGCTCATGAGCAAAGTGGATACCGGATTGCTTGTATCCAACACCCAAAAAGCCACGAAACGTGGGATTCAACACCTGGAGGACTTACTGAACCAGAACAACTTGAACCACGCCTCGCTTGTGATGAATAACATCAAAAGCTCTCTGGCCGCTAATTATTACGCCAAATATGCCTACAAGTATGGCTACGGCTATAATTATGGCTATGGCTATGGCAAATACGGAAGGTCTTCCTACGGCGAAGAGCCTGAAACACGAGCGTAACTCGCAATAAAAAGTATCGCAACGAATGCAACAAATAAGCTGTTCGTAACGTCTATGCAGCAGGCCGAGACATCCGCTTCACTTTGTAATTTTGTTTAAATGGTATTTATTACACGGACAAGGAAATGGCGAGCAATGTGGCTGGCTTTGGGCACCGCCTTCTATACCATTGGTACGAGCCAGCTGCAGGTTGACATGTCCTGTGTGCAGGTAAGTGACCAGGGGTATGCCACGGTTACATGGGAGCCCGCCGCTGATCCCAACGGGGACTTCGAGCAGTACGTCCTGAATGTTTATGAACCTTCCGCCGGGCTTGTTCTGGAAACCTTTAACATCCCAAATCCCACAGATCCGACGGCACCTTCTTTTGTCAATACCACATACAACGCAGGGACGACCGAGTTGTGCTACTTTGTGGTGACGGAAGGGCCCGCCGGACTTTTTAGTCAATCTTCCGACACACTCTGCAGCATCCACCTTACGGCCGATCCTTCCTTAACCCCAGGCCTGGTTGACCTCACCTTTAATAGTCCTAACATAGGCACCAATAGTCCGATTTTGGGTGAGCCCCTCGATGTGGAAATTCTTGATGTCGATGGCACTTGGGTACAAATAAATTCCATCGCCGATAACGGTGGCATGATGACTGCGCAATACGCACTGCAGGAGTGCGAGAGCGACCTATCCTTTCGTGTAATCGAACCCAATCTGGAGAGCGGTTGCACGCACATTTCCAATACCGCCGGCTCCCAGCTCTCCGACGAATTAGATCCTGACCCCCCCGTGATTACAGCAGTCCAAGTTGATTATGCGCTGCAGGAAGCTGTGATCAACTGGCAACCGAGCGATGCGGATGACCTCGCTGGCTACATCATTTACCTATGCAATGGGGGCTTCCAGATGGCTATAGATACCATATACAATCCTGGAGTGACATGGTACATTGACCTGAACTCCAATGTTCAGTCATACATCGAATCGTACAATGTGGCTGCGTTCGATGAATGCTTCATCAATGGCGAACCTGACCCCGGCGCTGCGAGTCCTTACTGCGCGTCAAGTTTATTTCTAAATGCCTCAACTTCCCTTTGTTCCGACGAAGCGTCCCTTTCGTGGGCAGGTGCCTACAACTTGGATTCGGAAGTCGCAAGCTACCACATCTGGGTCGACGAGGAATTACCCACAGGCAGCGGCAACTGGTCCGGCTTACAAGAAATAGGAGTGGTCGATGCCAATACCTATTCCTTTTTGCACCAAGGGGCTACGTTTGGAGCGTCATACAAATACCACATTGTCGCTGAGATGGCCTCTGGCACTGAAATCCTGTCCAATGTCCGAGACCTCGAGTTTAGTTACCCCGGAGCACCGATGTTCACATCATTGCGTCGGGCATCCGTAACAGACAGCGGAAGCGTGAATATCATTGTTGACCTCGATCCTAACTCGAATGATGCGCACATCTACACACTCCAACGCAAACGTTCGAACCAAACTGAATTCACCGACCTCGAGACACAAGAAGGTGTTGGCGGTATGACCTTAATCTTTTCGGATGTCACTGCACAAGCAAATGAATCCAGCTACAGCTATCGCGTGCGAGTTGAGAACTTTTGTAGCGATTCTGTGGGTATGTCCAACATGGCTGAAACCGTTTGGCTCAGCGGCATCTCGGATTTTCGGCTCCTTAAAAATACCTTACACTGGACACCATACTCCGAATTTCCAGGAGCGACAGCAGGCTACCGCATCTATCGCAAATTTAATTCGGGAAATGCGACTGAGCTCCTGACCACACTACCCAACAACGTGTTCACTTGGGAAGACAATGTCAGTGCGTTACTCTACAGTCCGGGTGATTTTTGTTACCTCATTGAAGCAACAGACGTTTTGCCAGGGCCCGCGAGCGGCATCAATTATGCACTCTCGAACGAACTGTGTCTGCAACAAGAACCCGTGGTATGGATCCCCAACGCCATCATCGTCGGCGGAGCCAACAGCACCTTCCAGCCAGTAGTCAGCTTTGCAGATTTTACGAATTACCGTTTGGAAATTCACAATCGGTGGGGAGACATCCTATTCTCAACTGAATATTTCGAGACGGGATGGGACGGAACCTTCAAGGGCCAAATTGTGCCTGAGGGAACCTACGGCTATTCCATCACCATCCAAGACGGATCGGGACGCTACTATGATCGGCACGGATTGGTGCATGTCTTAAACGGAGAATAAGTTGGCAATCCGAACTCAGGAAGAGTCTGAATTTTCCCTAAATTTGCCCGAATCGTAATCTTAGATCATAGCGATTGAAAGGTTCCGGCCCCCGATTCAATTGACCACAATGGCCACCAAATCACAAAAACCAAAAATCGTCGGCGAAGGTTTGACGTACGACGACGTACTTCTTATTCCGGCATATTCGGACATATTGCCGCGCGACGTCCGGCTTGAAAGTAAATTTTCCCGAAACATTACCCTCAAAACCCCTGTCATTTCGGCAGCGATGGATACGGTGACTGGCAGCGCAATGGCCATCGCGATGGCCCGACAAGGGGGCATCGGAGTCATCCATAAAAATATGACAATCCCCGAACAGGCCTCTGAAGTTCGCCGCGTCAAGCGATCAGAAAGTGGCATGATTCAGGACCCTGTGACTTTGTTACGCGATGCTTCGGTGGGAGGCGCTTTGGCTATAATGAAGGAACACCAAATCGGCGGAATCCCAGTGGTTGACGATAATAACACCCTTGTAGGCATCGTTACCAACCGAGATCTCCGTTTTGAAAAGGACTACAATCGTGCTGTAGCTGAAGTCATGACAGACAGCAACCTCATCGTCACCAAGGATGGATCTGATTTTCAAAAAGCCGAACAGCTCTTACGCGCACACCGCATCGAAAAACTACCCGTTGTGGACAGCGAAGGCAAATTAGTGGGACTCATTACATATCGCGACATCATCAAACTCAGTACCTTCCCCAACTCCTCTAAGGACAAATGGGGGCGGCTGCGCGTGGCAGCAGCAGTTGGTGTGACAGACGATACCATAGACCGCACGGAGGCTCTTGTAAATGCCGGCGTTGATGCGGTCATCATCGACACCGCACACGGCCACAGCTATGGTGTCATCGAAATGCTGAGAAAAGTCAAAGCCGCTTTCCCATCCATTGATGTGATCTGCGGGAACATCGCCACAGCAGTAGCCGCAAAAGCGCTCCTAGAGGCGGGAGCCGATGCTGTGAAGGTTGGCATCGGCCCGGGCTCAATTTGCACCACTCGCGTTATTGCTGGCGTCGGTGTGCCCCAGCTCGGCGCAGTCATGGAGGTATCCGAAGCATTGAGTGGATCGGGAGTGCCCGTTATCGCCGACGGCGGCATTCGCTTTACCGGTGATATTGTAAAAAGCCTTGCTGGTGGTGCGGATAGCGTAATGATTGGGTCCATGCTCGCCGGAACAGAAGAGAGCCCAGGTGAAACCATTATTTATGAAGGTCGTCGGTTCAAGAGCTACCGCGGCATGGGATCGCTGGAAGCGATGCAAAAGGGATCAAAAGATCGCTACTTCCAAGACGCCGAAGACGACATAAAAAAATTAGTTCCTGAAGGAATCAGCGGCCGAGTGCCGTACAAGGGCACCGTCCTCGAGGTTATGCACCAGATTATCGGTGGGCTTCGCGCTGGGATGGGTTATTGCGGTGCCCAGAACATCAGTGCGCTGAAGGATGCCCAGTTCGTTCGCATGACTGCCGCCGGCGTAAAAGAAAGCCACCCCCATGATGTAACCATCACTCGAGAAGCCCCAAATTATAGCTTGCAATAAAAATCTGAAGATGAAAAACCTGTTGAACCCATGGGTGCGCTCCGCTTGTCTATGCATTGTTGCAGTTATCACATCTGCACCATCATACCAAGCTCAAGAAAATGCAGTTTTAACAGTCGGCACGGAATCTGTTTCCTTGGCTGATTTCAAGCATATTTTTTTAAAAAATAACCGCGACAGCGTCATAACTCAAGCCGCCTTAGACGAGTACATGGAACTGTTTATCAACTTTAAGCTCAAGGTTCAAGCAGCCGAAGCACTTGGCATGGATACTGTCCGCACATTCCAAAAGGAGTTGTCCGGTTACCGCACACAATTGGCTCGTCCTTATCTGACGAATAACGACCTTCTCAATGAACTCGTTCGACAGGCATGGGAGCGCAAACAAGAAGAGGTTCGCGCAAGGCACATCCTCATTTCCTGCAGCGCGCAGGCTAATCCTGCAGATACGTTAAAAGCCTGGAAGCGAGCAGATGCACTTCGTTCACGAGTTTTGAGTGGAGAAGATTTCGAAGCAGTGGCGCTTTCCAAAGCCGGCTCCGATGACCCCAGCGTTCGTGAAAACGGGGGTGACCTCGGTTGGTTCAGTGCATTTCAAATGGTCTATCCTTTTGAAGAAGCGGCATTCACTACAGCCGTAGGTGAACTCAGTTCTATACTGCGCACGAGATACGGTTACCACTTTTTGGAAGTTACCGGCCGTCGGAATGCTCGGGGCGAAATTCGTGCAGCGCACATCATGATTCGCACAAAAGAAGGCGCCGATGATGACACAATGAAAGCAGCAGAAGAGCGCATTAATTCCATTTACGACCTTCTTGGCAAAGGTATTTCCTGGGAAGAGCTTGCTCTCAAAATGTCCGAAGATGCGTCCACAGCAAGTAAGGGAGGCGAACTCCCGTGGTTTGGGACTGGTAAAATGGTAGAAGCATTTGAAAATGCTGCATTCGGACTGACCGAAGATGGCCAAATTTCAAGCCCTTTTAAAACGTCATACGGCTGGCACATTGTGAAGCGACTGGAGTACCGAGCTCCAGCCTCATTTGAAGCCGCAAAGCGCGAATTACAGAAAAAGGTCAGCCGTGACAGCCGTTCCGAACTGACAAGAGCTTCCTTTTTGGAAAACCTCAAAGATGAATACAATTTCATCATCAACGCGAACGCCATGAAAAGCCTCAAGAGAATCGCGTCCAAACAGGATAGCGTATTCTTCCCAGGCCATCCGCTTGCCAACATACCTCGCAAAACCGGTGCAACAACTTTATTATCCATTGACAACGAAGTCGCGACCATTTCAGACTTTGTGGATTACTTGAATATCGTCAAAATCCGCAGTGCCGAAGCCGGTGCGAATACCATTATTGATGACCAATTCAAAACGTGGTCAGATAAGCTCCTCTTGGACTATGAAGATGCCCGCCTTGAGGCCAAACACGACGATTTTCGATTACTAATGGAAGAATACCACGACGGCATCTTACTCTTTGAACTAACTGATCAAAAAGTGTGGAGCAAAGCCGTGAAGGATACTGCGGGATTGGAGGCCTACCATGCAGCTCACGTGAGCGACTTTATGTGGGAAATACGAGCAAATGTGGATATTTTTACTTGCGCTAATGAAACGGTTGCAAAAGCTGCACGAAAGGCTGTCAAGAAGAATAAAGATCTCATTGCCTTCCAGCGCGATTACAATGCTGAAAACGGCAACACCATCACCTTGACATCAGGCCTTTTCAGCGAAGGCGATAACACCTGGGGTGACAAGGTTCTCGCTGACCTCAGCAATGGAATTATTCCAGAAGAGCCCCCGTATTTTATGACTTACGAAGGTGGTGGTGATGAGATTGTGGTTGTACACGTAATGGCCATTCGTTCACCGGAGCCCAAAAGCCTAGCCGAGGCTCGTGGCCAAGTAATTGCGGCCTACCAAGATTACCTTGAAGAGCAATGGGTTCGAAAGCTCCGCGGAAATACGCCCGTAGAAGTAAACGAGAATCTCCTACACTCTCTAGCAGACTAATTGCATCGGCATGCATTGGACTGCTGTTGCACTAGGCGTTGGTTTTGGCATCGCGTTTACCGGTTGCGATGAGGAAACAAATGTATCAATCGCAACCTGCGCGCGTGTCGGGACCGAAACACTCACCTCAGAAAAGGTTCGTTCTCATATACCCAAGGGATTGGGTTTGAATGATTCGACAGCTGCCGCCCAACACTACATCGATCAATGGGTACGAGAACAAATTCTCGTTGCTCAGGCTGAGACGGCATTGCCTTCCGAAGCCGTAAAGTTTGAAGAAGAAATCAAAGCGTACCGTAATGCCCTTATCCTTCACGCTTTTAAAGAACGTTATGTAAGCGAGCGCATGGACGATGAAGTGAGTGAGGCCGAGGCCCTCCAATTTTACAAGGCCAATCAAGAATCCTTTTTACTGACTGATTACGCTGCTCGCGTGCTGTTCATCAATGCTCCTGCGACAGCATCATTGGATAAAATCCGAGAACCTTTCGCAGCACTGGATTCAACAGGTATGATCGACATTGAGCGCTGGTGCGTTGAGAATGGCGCCGTTTACAGCTTGGACGGCTCGACCTGGTGGACTCTGAGCGCCTTCACCAAAGAGGTGCCTATGAATTTTTATCGCACAGAATCCCAACTCTCGAGCCGACGGTTGGTCGACTTCGAAGCAGAAGGCAGGCATTACCTCGTACGATTCATTGAACACGCCCTTAAGGATGAAATTGCCCCGTTCACCTCGGTTCGCAAAGATGTAACGGAGATGATTCTTCATCGCCGTAAACACCAATTGCTCCTCGCTATGGAAGAACAGCTGGTTGTTAAAGCTTGGGCAGAAGGACTTGTCGAAGTTGGCGGTGCAAGTCGCGAATAGTGATTTTTTTAAAAGGACAGGGCACATAGCCAAGCACTCGGAACTAGAAATTGTTAACCTCGGAATACCACTCTGTTCAATGCACGCTAACACTTACCTTCGATGGTGAAAATTAAGCTCGTGAAAATCGTCTTGTCCACTTGTATGCTGGTGCTCTCCTGCATCCAGTTAAACGCGCAAAATGTCGTTTCCACCCCAATCGACGCCATTGTGGCAGTGGTGGGTGATGGAATCGTATTAGAAAGTGAAGTGGAGGCTCAAGCTTTTGCTATGCGAGCCCAAATGGCGCAATCAGGACAAATCGATGAACTCACAAACCAACAGAGGTGCGGTTTTTTGGAGGAATTGATTTTTCAGAAACTGCTCGTTCATCACGCCAAATTGGATAGCCTTGAGGTTACCGATGCCGAGGTCATGGACGAAATCGACCGGCGTTTGGCCTACTACGTCCAAATGTTCGGAAGTGTCGAGGCTTTCGAAGCGGAATATGGCCAGCGCGTAAGCGAATGGAAGGCCGAATTTCAAGATCCGATCATGGAACAATTACTAGCGGGTCGCATGCAAGCCCAGATTAACAAGCAAGTTCGAGCCACGCCTGCTGAGGTCCAACAACTGTTTACTACCACACCAACCGACAGTCTTCCACTCATACCCGAATCATTGCGTTATCGAGAACTAGTTCTCCAGCCAGCCATCACAGAAACGCAGAAAGCCGATGTTCGGAATTTCCTAGATTCGATTCGCAATGAAGTCTCTAAGGGGAAGTTGAGCATGACGCTTGCCGCTTCCCGATACTCTGAAGATCCAGGAAGTAAATACAAAGGGGGGTGCTACCCCAACATCAATCGCGGGCAATTCGTCCCCGAATTCGAAGCAGCAGTATTCGATACACCAATCGGTGACCTCTCCCCTGTTTTTGAGTCGGACTTTGGATACCACTTTTTACGTGTCACAGATCGTCGCGGCCAAGTGTTTAGTGCCTGCCACGTTCTGATTTCACCTAAAGTCGACCCAGTCACTTTGGGAGAGATGGGTGGAAAAATGGATAGCATTGCACAGGAATTGAACGCAGGAAATATTGACTTCGAGTCAGCTGTGCTCGAATATTCAACTCGAGAGGATTCCAAGAACCAAGGCGGCATGGTGGTCAACCCGCGTGATGGTAGTACGCTGTTCGGTTCAGACGAAATCGACCCCAACATCTTTTTTCTTCTCAATGCCATTCAACCAGGCGAATCCTCCGAACCCATTCAGCTTACCGATAAAGATGACCAAGGCTATTGGATAACGGTACAATTGGAGGAGCGCGTAGCTGCTCACCGTGCCAATCCCATTCAAGATTTTGGATACTTCCAAGCCATTGTCGAAGACGATTTGCGCCAAGAGCAAATGGATAAATGGACAGGACGAGCAATAGGCGATACTTACGTGCGGATAGATCCACCTTACGCTTCCTGCGCGTTTGACCAAAACTGGACAGCCGGCTCATCTACAGGCGCAGCGGAGTGAAAATTTCCATAATTACAGTCGCTTATAATGCAGAAGCAACCATCGGTCAGACGGCGGCCTCAGTCCTTGGTCAAGAGCAGAACCGGTTTAGTCTCGAATACATCGTGATCGACGGGGCTTCCACCGACGACACCCTGAAGGCACTTAACCCATACCGTAAAAGTATTTCCCATTTAATTTGTGAACCCGATAGCGGATTGTACGATGCCATGAATAAAGGCATCGCTGCAGCAACCGGGGACTTCATTGGAATCCTCAATGCAGATGACACTTATGCCCACAAAAGTGTTCTTTCCGCGGTAGCAGCTCAGCTCGCCGAATCCGGTGCATACGCCTTGTATGGAGACCTTGATTACGTGGCTAACGACGGAACGGGGCGAGTTATACGCCGTTGGCGCAGCGGGACATACGAGCGAGCCAGTTTTTTGCACGGGTGGATGCCTCCCCATCCGACATTTTTTCTAGCCAAAGCCTTATTCGATGAACATGGCGGATATTCCCTGGACCTGCACTCGGCCGCTGATTACGAACTCATGCTGCGGATGCTGTATAGGCATGGCGTACGAGCCACATATCTACCTGAAATTTGCGTAAAAATGCGCGCAGGTGGTATCAGCAACTCGAGTTGGAAAAATCGCCTCCGTGCTAATCGAGAAGATCGAGCTGCATGGCGAATGAATGGGATAAGTCCAATGCCTTGGACGCTAATCCTGAAACCGATGAGAAAGATTGGGCAGTGGGTTCGTTGAAAGACACCGCACTATCCCATTCGTGACACCCAAAAGTCAAGTGAGGCCAAGAATCCGGTCCAATTCGTGCGCTATCTTTGTGCAAGTGCTTAAGGCGCGGGACGAAATTGGAACCACTGAGTAAGATATTCAAGCGAGACACATGTATGGATCGGATAAGGAAGCCTTAGAGGCACTGAATGGCAAACACCAAGAGCTGGTAGCCGAGATCGGAAAGGTAATCGTTGGGCAGGAACACGTAATCAAGGAAGTAACCACGGCTATTTTTGCTGGTGGCCACGTGCTATTGGTCGGGGTACCCGGTCTGGCCAAGACCTTATTGGTTAATACCATTTCTCAAGCTCTTGGACTTAGCTTCAATCGCATACAGTTTACTCCAGACTTGATGCCATCTGACATTGTAGGATCCGAAATTCTCGACGAATCGCGGCAATTCAAGTTCATGAAAGGGCCACTCTTTGCCAACATTGTCCTTGCCGATGAGATCAACCGAACACCGCCCAAAACACAGTCTGCACTACTCGAAGCAATGCAGGAACGATCTGTAACTGTAGCTGGCCAGCACTACAAGCTGCCCGCCCCTTTCTTCGTGCTCGCCACACAGAATCCCATCGAACAGGAAGGAACGTATCCACTCCCTGAGGCCCAACTCGACCGCTTTATGTTCAACACCTGGGTCGACTACCCGACCTATACAGAAGAGTTAAGCGTGGTCAAAGCAACCACTTCAGACGCCGTTGTCGAAGTCAATTCTGTCATTACAGGCGCCGAAATCGCAAACTTCCAGCAACTGATTCGCCGGATGCCCGTCGCCGAGAACGTTTTAGAGTACGCAGTAGGTCTAGTGGGCAAGACACGTCCCGGTCGCGAACTTGCCACCACAGATGTCAACACTTACCTCTCATGGGGCGCAGGACCGCGGGCCTCGCAGCACCTGGTCGTAGGAGCCAAAGTCAACGCCGCCCTGAACGGGAAATACAGCCCGGACATCGAAGATGTTAAAGCAGTGGCGACACCCATAATGCGGCACCGGATTGTCCGCAATTATAAAGCAGAGGCCGAAGGACATACCGTGGAAAGCATAATCAACGAATTGCTTTAAGAGCAGAGATTGCGTGCTGATTTCATGTGCGAACTTGCGAAAGCATAAGTAAAGCCTTTCGCATTCTTTTGGGTATGCGTTCCCCTCATCACTTACTTTTGAGTTACGAGAGGATACATCTGATGAGCACCGCAACCAGAGAGGCGAAATCGATTTCGCAGGGTATATCAGGGAGTGAATTCACCACAAAAGGGAATGCAATACAGCAGTTTTGTAGGTTTTGCCTAATTGCGTTTCCGCTTCTTGACCTCTTCTTATTCCGCTACACGTTCAGTCTGTTTTCCGGACCTCTCGGATATGGCCCGTTTATCTGCATGTATGTTCTTCTGCCATTTTGGGTTCTTAGGTTTCGGTTCCCTGTCCGTGTCGCTCTTACGCTCGGACTAATCGGATTGATTGGTAGCTCTGGTGTACTTGAAGGCGTCGTTGAGTCAAAGGAATTCATTAAAGTTTTTGGAGGTTTGGTACTGCCATACATCTACTATTGGTACCTATGGCAATACTTTGGAGAAGACGTTGTCCGTGGTTTTCGTATTTACCTGCAAGGTGCTTTCATCGTTTCGGCAATCGGTCTAGTCATCTTCCTAGACAACCTATTTCCGATAGGGGTTTATTCGACTCTGAGCACATTCCTCAAAATGAATCTCACACCCGCAGCATTCGGCATACGCATCGCCTCGACACTGGGCGAACCAACGTATTTCGCCAATTCAATTGCCCCAGCTGGACTCTTTTCGTTGTGGCGTTTGTTCTTCCAACAATCTGATTTTGACACTTATTTAAAAAGACAGGGACTATGGTTGAAAAGGTGGAAGGCTGTAGCCATTTTGTTGGCGTTGATGTTGACATATAGCGCCATGGCGCTGGTTGGACTGCTTGTCTCCTTTGCCCTAATTCTACTTATTAAAAGACAATTCCGCACCATGCTTTTCTCAGGGTGCTTGGTTCTCCTGACTCTAACTATTGCACGCTCAGTACCTGAAATTGATCAACGACTGCGGGGATTGCGCAATGCCTCTGAAGTCGCCGAGACCAATGTCCACGGTTCAAGTGCAATTTTATACAATCACACCGTGATTACCTGGGAAAATTTTAACCGCAATCCTTGGATTGGCACCGGATTGGGGTCTCACCCTGTGGCTACCGAAAAGTACAGTATTCTCGGAGGAACAACCGCCTTTGCATATGCCGACCAGAACGCAAAGGATGCTTCGAGTATGTTCCTACGCATCGCTTCCGAACTTGGACTTTTCGGCATAATCCTGACCTTATTTTTCCTGCGAACGCATTATTTTAAAGTCCAAATCCATGACCACGATGAGTTAATGCTCAAGTTGATTAGCTCCGCCTTTCTTGTGACCTTGCTACTGCAGCTTTTCCGGCAAGGGAATTTCATCCTGAACGGATTTCCCTTTTTTGTGTACGGTTACTTTTTTGCCTTCAAAAAATTTAAATCGTTGAATTGAATGGCAAGTGTGCAGCATTCATTTCACTCATGAAAGCATCGGTTACATGGATTATGCGGCACCCGCGCGCAAACTCAAATCACAGTATCGAACGTTGCTTCGATGCCATTAACGAGGGTATAAGGGGCGTAGTGTCGGACCAATTAAGATTAGTATGGAAGGTTGTGCCTCGTTCCACAAATGGGCTTTACTCCATGCTGAATAACTGTTGGGCCGGACTTCAGGTAAAGACCGATATTGTTCACGTCACAGGAGATATAAATTACGTGTTGCCCTTTGTCCGCGCCAAGCACCGAATCTTGACAGTGCATGATGTCGGGCACATTCTAGACCCGGCCCACTCCAAGTTCAAACGTTGGTTGCTTCTTCTGATTTGGTTCAAATGGCCCCTACGGCATTGCGACACTGTTGTCTGTGTATCAGAACAAACCAAAAATCGACTGAATCAATTGGTCGCAGTTATTCCGGGCCAAAGACGTTTGGTCATTCCCGCCGCAATCCGAAGGCAATCCATTACACAAACAACTGCTAAGCACTACCATACCGATAAAAAAGTCATTCTTCAGATGGGTACAGCTCCGAATAAAAATCTAACCCGCGTATGGTCAGCCTGTGAAAACTTGGGGTATCATTTGGCCATCGTGGGCCAACCAACGCATGAGCTGAATCGTCTCAAAGCCGACACTAAACTGAGTTATTCGCTCCATACCAATGTTACCGACGAAGAACTTGAAAGGCTTTATTTGGGTTGCGACGTGGTGGCATTTGTATCCATTCACGAGGGATTTGGCATGCCCGTAATCGAAGCACAAGTTTATAATAAGCCCTGCGTAACGTCCAACATCGAGCCTATGAAAAGCAATGCTGGAGGCGGAGCAATCTTAGTCAATCCATTGGACGTTTCAAGCATCCAGTCGGCCCTTCATAGGGCTTTAACCGACCAGTCACTTCTAAAACGCCTTGTTCGAAAAGGAAGCCAAAACATTCACCGATTCTCGGGCGAAGAAATTGCACACCAGTACTTAGATTTATATAGCGATCTGCTCGACCCCGGACGCCCTGGCTAGACGAATAAAGAATCACGCTAAGAAGGACGGCTCAAGATCCGTCCGCTCAAGGCTCCTATCAGTCTTTTTGCAGTCGCATTATCTTGCATTTCACCAATCATTCATTCCACCGCCCATGTCAAATGCGAAAAAGTCCCGCGTCCGTCACCTTGC